>NZ_CAXRBQ010000138.1:0-62379 GCF_964228735.1 Pontibacterium sp.
TTTTACTCAGAATTCCAACTTTTTGCTGAAACAGCAGATCACCGCATCAAGCACGGTGCTCGCGCGCCAGATATTCGTGGGACTGCATCTCCAACAGCCGGCTCTGGGTACGCTCGATTTCGAACTCCAGGCGACCTTCCGAGTAGATTTCGTGGATCGGCTTTTCTGCCGACAGGATCAGTTTCACGCCGCTGTCGTAGAACTCATCGACCATGTTGATAAAGCGACGCGCCGCGTCGTCGTTAGAACGTCCCAGCTGCGGCACATCACTCACAAGTACTGCGTGGAAAATCTTGGCCAACTCGATGTAATCGTTCTGGGAGCGCGGACCTTCACACAGCTCCTTGAAGTCAAACCAGACCACGTCTTCACAGCAGAGGCGGGACTGAATGCCACGACCGTTAACCTCGATCACCTCTTTTTCCACCAACTCTTCCAAGTCAGGCGCCAGACTTCTGAAGCTGGCATTCAGACTCAGGTCAGCCTGATCATCCAGAGGGCAGTGGTACAACTCAGCCTGCTCCAGTGCACGCAGACGGTAATCCACACCGCCATCTACATTAAGCACTTCAGTGTACTTGTTCAGCAGGTCGATTGCTGGCAGGAAGCGGGCACGCTGCAGACCGTCCTTATAAAGACCATCCGGTACGATGTTGGAGGTCGCCACCAGTGATACGCCGTTAGCAAAGAGCTGCTCCAGCAGACCTGCCAGAATCATCGCATCAGTGATATCAGAGACAAAGAATTCGTCAAAACAGATAACCCGCGCTTCTTCGGAGTACTTCTTACCAATCACCACCAGCGGGTTTGGCGTGCCATCCAGCTCCTTCAGCTCTTTATGAACACGCTGCATAAAACGGTGGAAGTGGGTACGCATCTTCTGCTCGAACGGCAGACTGTCGTAGAAGGTGTCCATCAGGTAGGTTTTACCGCGACCAACACCACCCCAGAAGTAGAGGCCCTTAATCGGTTCAACCGTCTCTTTCTTGAACTTGCCGGACAAACGCTGCATCAGGCCTTTTTTAGGCTCAGCTTTGACCGCCGTCAGATCATCGTACAAGCGCTGCAGGTTTTTAACCGCCATTTCCTGTGCCGGGTCGTAAGAAAAATCGTCCCGTTCCAGGTCCTTTTTATAACGCTCTAAAGGAGTCATAGCCGCCGCCCCACTCTACACATTGATTGTTCATTAAGCAGGGGCGAACTTTACCTATCTAAGCACTATTTAGCAAATGCACAAAAGGTGTAAGCCATGCTATGACTGGGCTCAACCCAAACCCAGCAAGCTGATTAACGGCGGTAGCATAAAAGCGGTAAAAGTACCGGTCATCCCCATCGCCAGACCACCAAACGCGCCTGCAATGGCGCCATATTCAAAGGCGTACGCAGTGCCCATGGCATGCGCCGCAACACCCAGCGAAAAACCACGAATCGCCGGGTCATTTACACGTAGCAACTTGCAGATACACGGCGACATCAGGCAGCCGAGCGCGCCCGTGATCAACACCAAACCTGCAGTGAGGGAGGGATAACCACCTATCTTATCGGCAATGCCGATAGCAATCGGCGTCGTTACCGATTTGGGCGCAAGGGAAAGCAATGTCTGCATGGACAGATCGAGCCAGATACCCACAGCGATTGCGGTGAGCGCAGCGACCAGCGCACCTACAGTACACGCCACCAGCAATGGAACCAGCATCGATCGTACGCGAGCTAAGTTATCGTAAAGTGGTACAGCCAACGCCACCACGGCAGGCCCCAACAGAAAAGAGATAAACTGCGCGCCTTCCTTATAAGTATCGTAGGACGTATCGGTTAGCTTGAGCACACCGATGATCAACAGCAAGCCCACTACAACCGGGTGCAACAACGGAGTCCGGCCCGCAAGCCGATTGACCCAGGACGCGAACATAAACGCCAAAATGGTAACGATGATCCATACAAGCGGTGAGGTTTGAAAGTGCACCCAGAGGTCCATCAACCCATTTCCTCCGACGCGTCATCCTTCACCTTCCGTGCATTCATCCATTTTAGAAGCAGCGTCACCAGCAACAAGGTCACGAAGGTACTGACAACCAACGCCGCCAGAATTGCCACCCACTCTGCGGCGATCAGCTGGAAATGCACCATCAACCCCACACCCGCCGGCACAAGCATCAGCGGCAGAATTGAGAGCAGCCCTTCAGCGGATGTACGCAGCCCCGGAGCGACTTCTCCCCGCACCATCAATCCGATCAGCAGCAACACCATGCCCACAACCGCGCCCGGCACAGGGATACCCAAGCCGTATACGATAAGCTCGCCCATCAACTGACAGGCGATCAGAATCAGAAAACCTACAACCACTGCACTATCCCTTTTCGCATCCCTAGAGCACTACACCGATAACACGTCCATCAATTCGTATCCGGCGAGAAGGGCAAACAGAATAAAAATCACCCCGCTCCCGCGCTGTACCCAGGCCACTGACAACCGCTGCAACAACGTACGCCCAGCCAACACACCTAAAAGTGTTGTCCCAATCAGCGCCAGTGTTGATCCAAGCCATACACCCACCGCTGATTCCACACTCGCCAGGCCCGCTACCGCTAATTGCGTTTTATCACCAAACTCAGCCAGGAAAATCAGTAGGAATACGGACACCAACAGATGCTTACCCACTTTACTGTCGCCATCGTTCTCATCTTCATCGGCGCTCCTGAGTGCCTGAATACCAAACAACAAGAACAGCAGCATCACGATAACCAACACAATCCAGTCCGGCACCCATTGGGCAACAAGCACACCTACGGTAACACCCAACAGGTTAAGTGCAGCAAATGCCAGTACTGCGCCAATCAACACCACCGCCGATCGATAGCGGGCGGCCAGTGTCATACATACCAACTGACTCTTATCCCCAAACTCGGCAATAAATACCAATAGGAATGATTTAATGAGGGGCGCTAGAAGTTCCATCAGGCTCTGTTCCGGGTAAGTCGTAAGCGCGCATTATACGAACACTCAGGCACATCCGCACCCAAACGGTAGTCTTATGGCAGCGAAAGGAATGAGGGGAGATTGGACGTACTAGCCAGGACGGTAAGACATTCGGAGTCGGCGAGCGCCAACTCCGGGACAACAGCAGTTAGTGGTTGTGATGCTTCATTTTACCCTGCATCTCTTTCACCTTGGCCTGCACAGTCAGCTCCTGACCAGCGGTAAATTTGATAGTCACAGGAACCGTTTGGCCTTTCTGCAACGGCTCCTTCAGGTTGATCAACATCACATGATAACTACCCGGCTTCATCTCTACCTTGCCGCCAACCGGCACCTGCAGACCTTTAACCTCTGACATGCGCATCACACCATCAACCATGCTGGTCTGGTGCACTTCAACTACCTCAGCAACCGGGCTGGTAGCGGATTCGACCTGCAAAACCTTGTCGCCGGTATTCTGGATCTCCATGTACGCCGCAGAATTTTTCGCCACCGGTGGCACCAGGCGCACCCACGCACCGTGTGCCATGACACCTTCCGCCATCGCGTGTCCTGCACCGGCATATGACATACCGGACATTGAGATCGCAAGTGTAGCCGCACCTGCCAGACCAATCATTTTGCGCATCATATTTGAGCTCTCCCTAAGGTTTGTTGGCATGGTATCCGAGCCCTTCCATGAGCAAAAGGCAATTTGATGCGACCTATTGTCGCGCACCACCCTGAACAAAGGCGAACCATTGATCTTGAGCACAAACATACAACCCATATTTGCTAATGATAATTATTATCATTACGATATAAGAAACCACTGAAAATTCGGAGCTAAGAATGGCGTATATCATCGATGCATGGCTGGACTGCCCCAACCCCTACCTCAAGGTACTGAACAGCATTTCCGGTAGAGAGGTGTTGAACTTTGATCAGCAAGAACTGGATCACCTCCTAGAATCCGGCGAAATCTGCTTGAATGAGCTGATGTCGAATGATCAGCAGGTATTAGAGGAGGTCGTCAGACAACTCGCCCTGTATAGCTGCCGCAAAGAGCTGTACAAGAAAGCTTTTTTGCGGTGCTAAAAACGAAAAAAGGCGGTTAATAACCGCCTTAAAATCTGCGTATCCGTCCTGGCAAAAAAGAAGCCCTCTCACGAGGGCTGAGCCAAGGGATTGGAAAACAGTGTGTTACAGCACCAGACGACGGATGTCGCTCAACAGGCTGTTAACGTAAGTCAGGAACTTACCGGCATCACCACCGTTGATTGCACGGTGATCGTAAGACAGGCACAGCGGCAGCATCTTACGTGGTTCGAACTCCTTGCCGTTCCAGCGCGGTTCGATATCCGCCTTGGAAACACCCAGGATAGCCACTTCCGGTGCATTCACGATTGGGGTAAAGCCAGTACCACCGATACCACCCAGGCTGGAGATGGTGAAGCATGCGCCCTGCATCTCGTTTGGCTTGAGCTTGCGGTCTTTCGCTTTGCCAGCCAGCTCGATCGCTTCCTGAGACAACTCGTAGATGCTCTTCTTATCTGCATCCTTGATCACAGGAACCATCAGGCCGTTTGGAGTATCCACGGCGATACCGATGTTCACGTATTTCTTGTAAACGATGTGCTCACCGTCTGCGTGCAGAGATGCGTTGAACTTCGGATGCGCTTTCAGCGCCATCGCGATCGCCTTGATCATGAACGGCAGCGGAGTCAGCTTAACGCCGGACTTAGCCGCTTCGTCCTTCATAGACTTACGGAACTCTTCCAGCTCAGTGATATCAGCCTTATCGAACTGAGTCACGTGAGGAATGTTCAGCCAGCAGCGAGACATATTGTCGCGCGTTACTTTGGCGATCTTAGACAGTTTTTCAACTTCCACTTCACCAAACTTGCTGAAGTCTACTTCCGGGATCGGCGGAATACCGGAGCCACCGGTTACCGCTGCAGCTGCAGGTTTCTCAGCCAGCTGTTTCAGCGCAGCTTTCACGTACGCCTGAACGTCTTCTTTCAGGATACGGCCTTTTGGACCGGTACCGGTTACCTGAGACAGTTCTACGCCAAACTCACGCGCCACTGCACGCACGGCAGGACCTGCGTGTACGGAGCGGTTTTTCTTCTCCAGAGAGTTCAGATCAACCGACTTGTCAGCTTTCGCTGCCGCTGGCGCGGCTGCTGCAGGAGCTGGAGCCGCCGGAGCTGCTGCTGGAGCAGGCGCTGCTGCAGGCTGTGGAGCCGCCGGTGCTGGTGCACCTGCCACTTCCAGCTTCAGGATCAGATCACCTTCATTACAGGTGCTACCTTCAGCCATTACCACTTCTTTAACCACACCGCCTTTAGGCGCAGGAACTTCCATGGATGCCTTATCGGTTTCCAGAGCGATCAGACCGTCACCTTCTTCGATGGTGTCGCCCGCTTTAACCAGGACTTCAACCACATCTACATCGGTAGAACCGGACAGATCAGGTACCACGACGTCTTCAACGCCACCGGCAACCGGCGCAGCTGCTGGTGCTGCTGGTGCTGCCGGAGTTTCAGCCGCCGGAGCTGCCGCAGGTGCTTCTGCTGCAGGTGCTGCCGCACCACCCACTTCCAACATCAGGATCAGGTCACCTTCGTTGCAGGTACCGCCTTCGGCCATGATCACTTCTTTAACCACACCGCCTTTTGGTGCAGGAACTTCCATGGATGCCTTATCGGTTTCCAGCGCGATCAGGCTGTCGCCCTCTTCGATGCTGTCACCGGCTTTCACCAGCACCTCTACAACATCAACGTCTTCGGAACCAGACAGGTCAGGAACACGTACTTCTTCAACCGCAGAAGCCGCCGGAGCCGGAGCTGCGGCAGGTGCTGCAGCCGGAGCTGGCGCAGGCGCTTCTTCAGCAGCCGGAGCCGCTTCTGGAGCAGGGGCCGCGCCACCTACTTCCAGCTTCAGGATCAGGTCACCTTCGTTACAGGTCGCACCTTCCTGCATGATCACTTCTTTAACCACACCACCTTTAGGGGCTGGCACTTCCATGGATGCCTTGTCAGTTTCCAGTGCAAGCAGGCTGTCACCCTCTTCGATGGTATCGCCTACGTTCACCAGCACTTCAACAACATCAACATCTTCGGAACCGGACAGGTCTGGAACCAGAATGTCTTCAATATTGCTCACTTCGTTATCCTCCAATTAGCCGTTAGAAGTTCAATGGACTTAAACAGTCCAAGGCGCCGGTTTTTCCGGGTTGATGTTGAACTTCTGCATGGCTTTGGCAACGTCAGCAGCCTCAACCTTGCCCTCTTCCTGCAGCGCTTTCAGAGCGGCCAGGACAACGTAGTGACGGTTCACTTCGAAGAACTCACGCAGCTTGCTGCGGGTATCGGAGCGACCGAAACCGTCGGTACCCAGTACCTTGAAGTTACGTGGGATGTATTCACGCAGCTGATCTGCGTACATACGCATGTAGTCGGTAGATGCGATAACCGGACCGTCGCGACCTTCCAGACACTGAGTCACGTAAGACTTGCGTGGCTCTTCGGTTGGGTGCATCAGGTTCCAACGCTCAACTTCCTGCGCTTCACGACGCAGTTCGTTGATGGAGGTGGTGCTCCAGATATCCGCTTCGATACCGTACTCTTCACGCAGGATAGTCGCCGCTTCGCGCACTTCGCGCAGGATAGAACCACAGCCCATCAGCTGTACTTTCTTCTCTGCAGACTTACCTTCTTCCAGCAGGTACATACCTTTGATAATGCCTTCCTCGGCACCGGTTGGCATCGCTGGGTGAGCGTAGTTTTCGTTCAGCGTAGTGATGTAGTAGAAAACATTTTCCTGATCTTTGTACATGCGACGCAGACCGTCCTGCACGATTACAGTCAGTTCGTAACCGTAGGTCGGGTCGTAAGATACGCAGTTCGGGATCATCTGAGCCATCAGGTGGCTGTGACCATCCTGGTGCTGCAGACCTTCACCGTTCAGGGTTGTACGACCGGAAGTCGCACCGATCAGGAAGCCACGTGCCTGGGAGTCACCTGCTGCCCAGGTCAGGTCCATCACACGCTGGAAACCGAACATGGAGTAGAAGATGTAGAACGGCACCATGGTGCAGTTGTTGTTCGCGTAGGAGGTCGCACACGCCAGCCATGCAGAGAACGCACCGGATTCGTTGATACCTTCTTCCAGGATCTGACCGGTTTTGGACTCTTTGTAGAACATGATCTGATCAGAGTCGTGTGGCACGTAGCGCTGACCTGCGGAGCTGTAGATACCCAGCTGACGGAACATACCTTCCATACCGAAAGTACGTGCTTCGTCCGGTACGATTGGTACCACACGGTCACCCATGTTTTTGTCTTTCACCAGGGTGCTCAGCACACGGTTCAGGGACATCTGGGTAGACATCTCACGCTTGCCGCTGTCTTTCAGGTTGTTGGAGAATGCTTCCAACTCTGGCGTTTCCAGCTTTTCAAATTCGGTACGACGTACTGGGTAGAAACCGCCCAGCTTCTCACGACGCTCGAACATGTACTTCATTTCCGGAGAGTCCGGAGATGGACGGTAGTACGGTACGTCTTTCAGCTGCTCATCGGACAGCGGAATGTTGAAGCGATCACGGAAATCTTTCAGATCGTCCAGCGCCACCTTCTTCATGGAGTGGGTGTCGTTTTTCGCTTCGCCGGATTTACCGGTGCCGTAACCTTTAACGGTCTGCGCCAGGATAACAGTTGGCTGACCTTTGTGGTTCATCGCCTGCTGGTAAGCTGCGTATACCTTGTAAGGGTCGTGACCACCACGGTTCAGGTTCATGATGTCTTCATCAGACATATCCTTCACCATCTCCAGCAGTTCAGGGTACTTGCCGAAGAAGTGTTCACGGGTGTAAGCACCACCGTTCGCTTTGTAATTCTGCAGCTCGCCGTCACAGACTTCGTCCATGCGCTTCTGCAGCAGACCTTTGTCATCTTTCTCGAACAGCGGATCCCAGTGACGGCCCCACAGACACTTGATTACGTTCCAGCCTGCGCCGCGGAATACACCTTCCAGTTCCTGAACGATCTTACCGTTACCACGTACCGGACCATCCAGACGCTGCAGGTTACAGTTGATTACGAAGACCAGGTTCTCCAGCTGCTCACGGCCTGCCAGAGAGATCGCACCCAGGGATTCCGGCTCATCACACTCACCGTCACCCAGGAAGGCCCACACTTTACGGTCAGCACGGTTAATCAGATCACGCGCAGACAGGTAACGCATTACGTGTGCCTGATAGATCGCCTGAATCGGGCCCAGACCCATAGATACAGTTGGGAACTGCCAGAAGTCCGGCATCAGCCAAGGGTGTGGGTAGGAAGACAGACCTTTACCGTCTACTTCACGACGGTAGTTGTCCATCTGCTCTTCGGTCAGACGACCTTCCAGGTAGGCACGGGAGTAAATACCCGGTGCGATGTGACCCTGGAAGAACACCATGTCTGCATCGTGCTCACCTTCATTACCACGGAAGAAGTAGTTAAAGCCGATATCGTACAGGGTTGCAGAAGAGGAGAAGGAGGAGATGTGACCACCCAGACCTTCGTCGTTGTCGTTGGCACGCATTACCATCGCCATCGCGTTCCAACGGATAAAGGAACGGATACGACGCTCCATAAACAGATCGCCCGGCATACGAGCTTCATCTTTAGGAGCAATGGTGTTGCGGTACGGGGTAGTCAGAGTCGACTGGGAAGCTACACCCATATCAGTAGCTTTTTTACCCAGTTCACTCAGAATGAAACGCGCGCGGTCGTCGCCTTCGTTTTTGGCAACCGACTCCAGGGCATCCAGCCACTCTTGCGTTTCTACAGGATCGAGATCTTCGATGAAATCTTGCACTTTGCCTTCTCCACTCGGAATTTACGCAGAAATTCTTAAACAGCCCTAATACGTGCGCTCCAGCAACCATGCTGCACCGCAACAAAGCCATCGTTATTTTTGTGTAGTTATTATATTTGTAGTAATACTACATAATCGTGACTACAAAGTCCACATTGTGTAAATTTTAGCCACTTCTTGTAGTATTAATACATTCAAACTTCAGGGGTAATATTTGCGCGTCTTAGTGCACGCTCTAATCGAGTGTTTTCCTTCTGGCCTTCAAGCAGGGCATCTTCCACATATGCCAGGTGGTGATGCGCCGCCTCACGGGCCTTTTCCGGCTCTCCGGCCAGAATGGCATCCATCAGCACTTTATGCTGACAGTGAATCTTTTCGCGGTAGTCCGCTTTGGGGTAAATGTTCTGCAAGTTATCCCAGATATGCTGACGCAACAGACTGAACAGTGCGCGCATCATATGTAGCAACACCATGTTGTGTGTCGACTCCGCAATCGCCAGGTGGAAATCCACATCAGCATACACTTCCTTGTCAAACTGCTTGGTTTCATGGAAATGCTCCAAATCAGCATAGCACTGTCTGATCGCTTCTTTATCGGCTGGCGTGCTTCGTAGCGCAGCGTAGTAGGCCGTCACACCTTCAAGTGCGTGTCGGAATTCAAGCAGGTCGTACTGCGCTTCCGGATGGGTGCGGAACAACTCAAGTAAGGGATCGGAGAACGACCCACCCAGATCTTCAGACACAAAAGTCCCGCCCCCCTGGCGACTGATCAGCAATCCTTTGGCTACCAACTTCTGCACAGCTTCACGCAGGGATGGGCGCGATACCTCGAACTGCTTCGCCATTTCCCGCTCAGGAGGCAATCGCTGCCCCGGCTTCAGACTGCCCTCCAAAATCATGGCCTCCAACTGCTCCATGATTACATCTGAAATTTTGGGCTGCTTAACCCGTTGATATGCCATGCAAAATAACTCCCACAACCATATTGGTAAGACCAATAGTGTAATCGCTTCATCAAGCCAATTTCAAAAAACTTCCAACCACCATTAATCCTACCAACAGACCATTTATGTCTAAAATTGGTAATACCAATGCTATTGAATAAACCATATCTGATCAGGAATCAACCAAAACACCCTATAAGCCAGAAAAAACGCTGAATAATAAATACGAGCAAAAATTGATTGACAAATGATCACCTATGAAAATAAAGTACAAAACCATCTGCTGGTAAATTGGTATTACCAATCAGCAACAAGACAAGCAGTAACCATGATGGTTCTGTCCAAACGGTTCTAATAAAAACAACTAAACATCTAGAGGATGTGTCATGAAAAAGTTTGCTAAGTCCATGATTTCCGTAGCAATCCTGAGCGCAGCAGTGGCTAGCGTATCTGCTCCGGCACAGGCCGCTGACAAGATTCTGCTGAAAACCCCTGTAGCATTTGGTACTCACCTGCCAGCACTGGGCACACCAATCAAGTGGGTTTCTGAACAGCTGAAACTGGTCAGCGACGGCAAAATGAAGATGAAAATCTACGAGCCGGGCAAACTGGTTAGCCCTCCTGAGATCCTGGACGCTGTATCTTCCGGTAAAGTGAACTCCGGTTACTCCACTGCGGGTTACTGGCAGGGCAAAATGCCTGCAGCAGCACTGTTCTCTGCAGTTCCTTTCGGTCCGGAAGCGGGCGAATACATGGCATGGCTGTACTACGGTAACGGTATGAGCCTGTACCAGAAGATGTACGACACCGCGGGTTACAATGTTAAAGTCGTGCCATGTGCGATCATCTCTCCTGAAACCTCCGGCTGGTTCTCTAAGCCGATCGAAAAACCTGAAGACCTGAAAGGCCTGAACATGCGCTTCTTCGGTCTGGGTGCTTCCGTAATGGAGAAACTGGGCGTAGGTACTGTTCAGCTGCCAGGCGGTGAGATCTTCGGTGCGCTGGAGAAAGGTGCAATCGATGCAACTGAATTCTCCCAGCCTGCAATCGACCAGCGTCTGGGTCTGCACAAGATCGTTAAGTACAACTACTTCCCAGGTTGGCACCAGCAGGCAACCGTATTCGAACTGCTGATCAACAAAGACACTTGGGGCAAGATGTCCAAAGGCCAGCAGGCGATCGTAGAAACAACCTGTAAGGCGTCTATGACCAACGCGATCGCGGAAGGCGAATCCATGCAGTTCGAAGTTATGCAGAAAGCTGCAGACAACGGCGTAGAGATCCGCTACTGGAACCAGACCATGCTGGACACTTTCAAGTCCAAGTGGGATGAAGTTGTAGCAGAGAAAACTGCTGCAGATCCTTTCTTCAACGAAGTTTGGACTGACCTGAGCACCTTCCGTAAAGGTTACGACCTGTGGGAAGCAAACGCATTCCTGCCACGTGCTCAGAAGTAATCCAACAACACTTCTGTAAGGCCAATGTCGTGAGACAGCGGCCTTAGCTCAACGGGCCTTCGGGCCCGTCTGCATTCCCAGGGAACGGGCCATAACAACAAAGACTGTGTATAAGGGTGGGTATTCCTGTGACTGAAAACGAAAAGCTTCCATCAGTGCCGCTGGCCGATGGCATTGATCGCTTTATTCAGCGCATCGGCTTAACCGTCGCCTGGGTGTATGTAGCCCTGGTTCTGGTTATTATTCTTCAGGTTATTTTGCGTAAAGGTTTCGCCAGCGGACTGATCGCGTTGGAAGAGCTTCAATGGCATCTGTATGCCGTTGGTGTGATGTTTGGTCTGTCATATGCACAGACAACCAATTCCCACATCCGTGTTGACCTGTTCTACTCGAAGTTTCGTGCTAAAACCAAGCACCTAATCGAGATCATCGGCATCCTGGTTCTTGTGCTGCCGTTTATCGTTATCGTTTTTTTCCACAGTCTGGATTTTGTCGCCGACTCCTGGCGTATTAACGAACATTCAGATGCTCCATCTGGCCTTCCGTGGCGCTGGCTGATCAAAAGTACCATTCCTATTACTTTTGCCCTGCTTGGACTGGCGATGATTTCCCGCCTGATCCGTGACTTTACTTTGCTGCTGCGAGGAGATGCTTAATGGACATCAATGAGATTCTTGTCATTGCGATGTTCCTGTCGTTCATCGCACTGCTGTTTACCGGTATTCCTGTCGCTTGGGTGCTCGGTGGTATTGGCGTAATTTTCGCTGGTGCCGGTTACTTGGCCGATATGTACATGGACACCATGACCGGTCTGGATTACACCACACTGGGTCTTGTAGTTAACCGTCTTTGGAAGATCATGGATAACTGGATATTGGTAGCCCTGCCGATGTTCATATTCATGGGGATCATGTTGGATAAATCCGGCGTTGCTGAACGTCTGATGCAGTCCATGCAGGAGTTGTTCGGTCGCGTACGCGGCGGCCTGGCGATCACGGTTACTGCGATCGGTATCATCCTGGCAGCCTCTACCGGCATCATCGGTGCGTCGGTCGTACTGCTCGCCGTAATGTCCCTGCCGTCCATGACCAAACAGGGATATGCCATGCCACTGGCGCTTGGTACGATTGCCTCGGCTGGCACACTGGGTATTTTGATCCCACCAAGCATCATGCTGGTAATCATGGCGGACCAGTTGGGGCTGTCCGTAGGTGACCTGTTTATGGGTGCGGTAATTCCGGGCCTGATGCTGGGTGGCTTCTATATCCTGTACATCCTGATCACCGGTTTCGTGAAACCCGATGCGGCGCCGATTCCACCAGACGCCAAGCCGATCACAATGGGTGCCTTCATCAATGTGATGAAAGCGGTTCTACCTACGCTGGCGCTGATCTTTGTCGTACTGGGCTCCATCTTCGCCGGTATCGCAACCCCAACCGAAGCCTCCGGTGTAGGTGCATTCGGTGCAACCCTGCTGGCGATGTACAACAAGAAGTTCAACTTCAAGGTCCTGAAAGAAGTTGTCGGCGGCACCATGAACACGACTGCCTACATCTTTGCGATCTTTATCGGTGCGACCTGTTTCGCTCTGGTACTGCGCGAGCTGGGCGGGGACGAGATGATTGAGTCCTTCCTGACCGGTCTGCCATTTGGACCTTACGGCATCATCTTCTTTATCCTGGGTGTGATCTTCCTGCTGGGCTTCTTCCTGGACTGGATCGAAATCACGCTGATTATCCTGCCGCTGCTGGCACCGGTAATCTCTGCCCTGGGCCTGGATATCAACGGCTACGGTGTTGTGGATAATCCAGAGCTGGTGTGGTTCGTGATGTTGGTGGCGATGGCCTTGCAGACATCGTTCCTCACGCCGCCGGTCGGATTCGCGTTGTTCTACCTGAAGGGCGTATGCCCACCAAATGTGAAGCTGTCCGACATCTACAAGGGCGTTATTCCTTTCATCATCCTGCAGCTGATCGGCTTGCTGATCCTGGTTTTCTGGCCACAACTCGTCCTGTGGCTGCCGGCAACGGCTTACGGCTAAACACGGCCAATCCCTTGGCCGCCACTACCGCCCGCGTAGTGGTGGCCTTTTTTCCCTATAAGAAAAACACATAAGAATAACTGTCGAATAACAGACAGAAGAGCGTTGGTGAGGTTAATGGGCTATGAAACAGCAGTATCAGGCGTTTCATGATCAGTTGAAATCCTTTATTCCAGACACACGTCTGATCAGCGATCCGCTGAGAACACTGGCATACGGTACCGATGCCAGCTTTTACCGTCTTGTACCGCAGATCGTAGTACGCGTTGAATCTGCCGACGAAGTGTCCCGTATTGTTAAGCTGGCATCTGATAGCCAGATCCCTGTAACTTTCCGCGCCGCTGGCACCAGTCTGTCCGGTCAGGCAATCACCGATTCTGTACTGATCCAACTCGGTGATGGCTGGAAAGGTTACGAGATTTCCGACGATGCCAGCAGCATCAAACTGCAACCGGGTGTGATTGGCGGTCATGCCAACAAATACCTGGCACCGTTTAACAAAAAGATCGGCCCGGATCCGGCATCTATCAACGCCGCAAAAATTGGTGGTATCGCTGCCAACAACGCCAGCGGTATGTGCTGTGGTACAGCGCAGAACAGTTACCGCACGCTGAAGAGCATGAAACTGGTGCTGTCCGACGGCACTCAGCTGGATACCGGTTGCGAACAATCTCTTGCTGCATTCCGTGAGTCCCACAAAGGACTGCTGGACGCATTGGATGCCCTGGCACGCCAGACCCGTGAGAACGACGCGCTGCGCCAGCGTATCAACCACAAGTACCGCCTGAAGAATACCACCGGCTACTCACTGAACGCCCTGGTGGATTACGAGGATCCGATCGATATCCTGCAGCACCTGATGATCGGCTCCGAAGGCACACTGGGCTTTATGTCCGAGATCACTTACCACACGGTAGACGAATTCCCGGACAAAGCTTCCGCCCTGATCTTCTTCGACACTGTGCGCACCACCTGCGAAGCGGTCGCGATCCTGAAAAATACCCCGGTGTCCGCGGTGGAGCTGATGGACCGTGCCGGCCTGCACTCTGTGGAAAACAAAGAGGGCATGCCGGATTTCATCCGTGAATTGCCGGAAGACGCCGCTGCCCTGCTGGTAGAAACCCGTGCACCGGAAGCGGGCCTGCTGGCGGATCAGGTAGCGCAGATCAAGGCATCGATCGCGCACCTGCAAACCTCCAAACCGGTTGAGTTCACCACCGATCCAGAAGAGTACGCCAAGTACTGGGCAATCCGTAAAGGCCTGTTCCCGGCTGTGGGTGCGGTCCGTATGACCGGTACGACGGTGATCATCGAAGACGTGGCCTTCCCGGTAGAGCAACTGGCGGATGCCGTGCACGACCTGCACCAGATCTTTGAGAAGTACCACTACGACGAGGCTCTGATCTTTGGTCACGCGCTGGAGGGTAACCTTCACTTCGTATTTACCCAGGCTTTCGACAACGACGAAGAGCTGGCCCGTTACGAAGGCCTGATGGACGACGTGGGTAAGATGGTCGTGGAGAAATACGACGGCTCCCTGAAAGCGGAACACGGTACCGGCCGAAACATGGCCCCCTACGTTGAGATGGAATGGGGCGCTGATGCCTACGCTCTGATGTGGGAACTGAAAGAACTGCTCGACCCGCAAGAGATCCTCAACCCGGGCGTTATCCTCAACCGTAACAAGCATGTGCATCTGGAAAACCTGAAACCGATGCCTGCCGCCGATGAGATTGTGGATAAGTGTATCGAGTGTGGTTTCTGTGAACCGACCTGTCCGTCCCGCGATCTGACCCTGAGCCCACGTCAACGCATTGTGCTGTGGCGTGAAATCGCGCGCCTGGAAGCCACTGGTGAAGATGCAGAGCGTCTGGCCGAGCTACGTAAAGAGTATCAGTATCAGGGTACTGATACCTGTGCGGCTTGTGGTTTGTGTTCTACCACCTGCCCGGTGGGTATCAACACCGGCAACCTGACCCGCTCTATCCGCAGCCGCAACAACGAGAACCACACCAAGCTGGCACAGTGGGTGGCGGACCACTACGGCGGTGTCACCAAAGCCACTAAAGCGGCCTTCAAGGTCGCGGACGCAACCCATGCGGTATTGGGCACCAAAGCGATGTCAGCCGTGACCGGTTTTGCCCGCAAAGCCAGTGGTGGCATGGTGCAGCAGTGGACACCGTCCATGCCTACGGCCGCGCCTAAGATCGAGACCCACAAACCGATCACCAATCCAAACGCACCGAAGGTCGTTTACCTGCCAAGCTGCGCCAGTCGTACCATGGGCCCAGCCCGTGGTGATGAGGATCGCACCTCGCTGGCCGATAAAACCGAAGCACTGCTACGCAAGGCTGGTTTTGAGGTGATCTATCCAGATGATATGGACAAACTTTGCTGTGGCATGCCGTTCCAGTCCAAGGGGATGTTTGAGGCGGCGGACTCCAAGTCCAGCGAAGTTGAACAGATCCTGATGCAGGCGACCAACAACGGTGAGATCCCGGTGTATTCGGACACCAGCCCGTGCACCTTGCGTCTGCGCGAGAATATCAGCGAACAGATCAAGTTGTACGACACCGTCGATTTCATCGACCAGTTCCTGCTTGACCGTCTTGTGTTCGAGCCAATCAACGAGCCGGTTGCCCTGCACATTACCTGCAGCGCAACCCGCATGGGCCAGGCCGAGAAGCTGAAACGCATTATGAACGCCTGCTCCAACGAAGTTGTGATCCCGGATCAGATCACCTGTTGTGGTTTTGCCGGCGACAAGGGCTTCAGCACACCGGAACTGAACGCATCTGCGCTACGCACACTGAAGGACAGTGTGAGCAAATGTAAGACCGGTTACTCCACCAGCCGCACCTGTGAGATCGGCCTGAGCCACCATAGCGGCATCGATTACAAATCGATCGTGTATCTGGTTGACCGTGTCACTCAGCCAAAATTGAGCGCTACGGCAAGTACTGACGAAAACCAACGTATTCAGGCCACATCGGCCTGATTCGATAGCAGAGGAAAAAACGATGGCACTTCCAGCGATGAATACCATCCTGTACACCACTTCCCTGGGCAAACATACCCGTCCGGTTTTCCGTCATGCGGTAAACCTGGCACACCAGTTCAACGCTAAAATCGTCATGCTGCACGTGGTTGAACCGATTGGTGAACTGGGCCACGCACTGATCCAGAACTATCTGGATGAGTCCCTGGTGCAAAAGATGCACGATGAAGGTATCAACGCCATTAAAGATCAGATGCGCGAGCGCGTAGCGGCTTTCTGCGCTGACGAACTGCAGAGCCTGCCGGAACCGTTCGATCTGGACATCGAGCACGTGGTCATCGAAGGCAACCACACCGACTCTATCCTGCATGAAGCCAAAGCAATTGATGCGGATATGATCGTAATCGGTTCGGAAAACACCTTCGGCCACCACAGCCACACCACGCAGCAAGTGGTTAAAGGCGCAAAAGTACCTGTACTTGTGGTGCCAACCGGTAAAAAATACGCCTGATTTTTCCGGCTAAGGACACACCGAAATGGAAGACACTTCACTCGCCCTAATCGAACGCATCTTCCTTACGGTGTTCCCTCTGGTGGCGGTCGTTTCTGTCGGCTTCTTTTACGGGCGCGCCCGTAAGCCCGACATGAGCACCGCCAACCAGATCAATATGGACCTGTTCTGCCCGGCACTGATTTTCTCGGTGCTCTCTTCCAAGTCTTTTGATCCGGGAACCTACCAAAACCTTGCCATTGGCGCTGCAGTCGTTGTACTCGGTTCCGGCTTGTTGCTCTGGCCCCTGTGCCGACTGATCGGCGTGAAAGCCAAAACATTCCTGCCACCGATGATGTTCAGCAACAGTGGCAACCTCGGCCTGCCACTAATCGTACTGGCGTTTGGCGAAGAAGCCCTGCCGGTAGCGGTACTGCTGTTCCTGATCGAGAACACCTTGCACTTCTCCGTAGGCGTATACCTGCTGGATCACCGCACCCATCCGCTGTCGCTGTTTCGCATCCCGATGATCCAGGCGTCCGTCCTCGGTATCCTGTGGGGCACGTTTAACCTGCCGCTGCCTGAGGCTGTCGGCACATTTATCAGCATGCTGGGCCAGATCTCGATTCCACTGATGCTCTTTGCCCTCGGCGTACGGATGATCAGTGTGGATTTCAGCAAATGGCGTATCGGTTTGCTTGGTGCTGTGCTTTGCCCACTCAGTGGAGTTGTGATCGCACTGGCGCTACAACCGGTGTTGCAACTGAGCGATACGCAGTTTGGTTACCTGATCCTGTTTGGCGCTCTGCCACCGGCCGTACTGAACTATATGGTCGCCGAACGCTACAACCAGGAACCGGAACAAGTTGCCTCCATCGTATTACTCGGTAATATGGGAAGTCTGATAGCAATCCCATTAACCTTGGCTTTTGTGTTGTAGACGATGCGTATCGGTATTGATCTGGGTGGCACTAAAATAGAAGCAGTGGCGCTGGATCAATGCGGCGAGACCCTATTTCGAAAACGGGTTAACACTCCACAAGGTGATTACGCCGCAACCTTGGACGCTATCTGCGCGCTGGTTCAGGAAGCCGATCAGATTCTGGGAAGCCGCGGTTCAGTGGGTGTCGGCATCCCCGGCACTATCTCTCCTTCAACCGGTCTGGTTAAAAACGCCAACTCCACCTGCCTTATCGGCAATCCCCTCGATCAGGATCTAAGCGAACGCCTTGAACGCCCTGTACGGTGTGCCAACGACGCCAACTGCTTTGCCCTGTCCGAAGCCACCGACGGCGCGGCTGCCGGTGCCGGGTCTGTGTTTGGCGTCATCCTGGGTACCGGCGTCGGCGGTGGGCTGGTAATCAACGGCCAGATCGTGTGTGGCCCGAACTCCATCACCGGCGAGTGGGGCCATAACCCCCTCCCCTGGCCCAATAACAGCGAATCCTCCGCTGCTCCCTGTTATTGCGGCCAAACCGGCTGTATAGAGACCTGGTTAAGTGGGCCTGCGCTGAGTCGACAATATCAGAAGCTCAGTGGCCTTGATCTCAGCGCAGATCAGATCTGGAAGCTGGTCCGTGACAATGATCCGCTGGCACAAGCGATCAGCCAGCAGTACTACCGTCGTCTGGCAAAAAGCCTGGCGTCGGTTATCAACGTTATCGATCCGGAAGTAATTGTATTAGGCGGCGGCCTGTCCAACGAAAGCTCGCTGTATGAGGCAGTACCTGCCTTGTGGGGGGAATACGTCTTTTCGGATAGCGTGGCAACCCGTTTGGTGCCCGCGCAGTTCGGCGACGCCAGTGGAGTCCGTGGCGCCGCCTGGTTATGGCCACAAACGCCGGTTAAGGCTTAACCTCCGCTACGGCCGGTTTACCTACAATGATCAGATGGCGATTTTTCTCCACTGTCGCTTTTCCGATCCCTTTCACTCTGGCCAGATCATCCACATTCACAAACGGTCCGTTTGCACTGCGATAGTCCACAATGGCCAAGGCTTTCTTTTTGCCGATACCGGAAAGGTTTTGAGCAATCTCTTGAACACTGGCTGTATTCAGATCGATAGGCTCGGGTTGAGCCGCGATTGAGGAAAAAGAGAAGGAAAGAAAAAGCACGGCGAGCAGCGCCCGCACTGAACCAAGCAGGGTCATACAACAATCTCCATATCGTTAAAATAAAAAGGCCGGTTAATCCATAACCAGCCTTTTCTTTGTATCAAATCCCCCTGCAAGGGGCAATACCCTTTAAACCAGTGCGGCTATTTCGCTTTCAATATCAGCCAGGGCCTGTACCGGTTCGTCGGCCTTGGTAATCGGGCGACCAATCACCAGATAAGTACTGCCTGCTTCCAGTGCCTGTGCCGGTGTCATAATACGCTTCTGGTCGCCGACCGCCGCATTAGCTGGACGAATACCCGGGGTTACCAGCTGGAATTCTGGCGAGATAATTTCGCGCAGGGGCTGTACTTCCTGCGCAGAACATACGATGCCGTGCAGGCCACTCTCTTCGGTCAGTTTCGCCAGGCGTTTTACATGCTCCAATGGTTCGATATCCAGACCGATATCTGCCAGGTCCTGGCGCTCCATGCTGGTCAGCACTGTTACACCGATCAGCAGAGTCTCACTGCCGTTAACCTGTTCCAGTTCGTTGCGTGCCGCTTCCATCATACGACGGCCACCGCTGGCGTGGACATTCACCATCCACACACCCAGCTCAGCTGCAGCACGTACAGCCTTGGCTGTGGTATTTGGGATATCATGGAACTTCAGATCCAGGAACACTTCGAAACCCAGCGCATGCAGAGCTTCTACCACCGCCGGTCCGCTGCGGGTAAACAACTCCTTCCCTACTTTCACCCGACACCGTGCCGGATCAAGACGCTGCGCCATCGCCAATGCTTCAGCTTGGCTAGGGTAGTCGAGCGCAACGATAATACGCTTGGAATCTTTAATCATTAAAGCTCTCTCAAGTTAAGTTATTCGCCTTCCAGACCCTGAATAGGTCTGGTCGTGCTCCATTTTTTACAGGATGGACACTGCCAGTGCAGTGTCTTGCCGGAAAAACCGCAGCTGTTGCAACGATAGATCGGCTTCGACAGCTCCAGCTGTCCCGTCAAACCACGCAATACCCGTAAGCTGTCCCGCGCGCTCTCTGCGCCGTGTTCGATATGCATGTCGATCAGGCGGTTAAAACCTTTTACCGACGGCCGCTTCTTCAGCTCTTCGGTGATAAAGCTGCCCGCCACATAGAGCCCCTGCTCGTCTTTGATCTGCTCAGCCACCGCCAAGGTGACACTGGTCGACGGAGCCTTGGACATGCATTGCTTCAGATAGACATTAAGCTCTTTTTCATTACGCAGATGACCATAACAGGTACGCAGCATGGCCAAGGTCTCGCTCACAAAGACCGGATCGCGATCCGCCACCTGCTTTAAATGTTTGATCGCCTGACGCCATTCACTCTGATCCATGGCAATACGGGCATACAGCAGGCAACTACGCCCCCCCTGCGGATCGTAAATTTCACTACGCCGCAGGTAGGACTGAGCATCACGGTATTGATGGCGCTGAATCAGTGCCTCTGCCATCTCACAGCAATAGTGCGCCAGTTCACAGCTTAGCTTCTTACGTTCGTCCATCGGCAGCTGATCGGCTGCCGCTAGCGCCTTTTCCCACTCCGCCTCTTTTTCGTAGAGGGAGATCAACAGACGTTGAGCGTTTACCAGTGTTTCACGTACCGGACGCTGGCGGATAATTTCCAGCAGCAGGTTCTCGGCACGGTCCAACAGGCCAATAGCGTAGTAATCGCGCGCCAGTGCCATCTGCACACGCAGGAATTCACTGCGATCAAGGTCCGGACGTGCTAACAGATTCTGGTGAATCTGAATCGCACGTTCCACGTCGCCCTTACGACGAAAGAGCTTGGCTAATGCCAGATGGGCGGGAATGGTATCAGAATTGATTTCGAGCGCACGGATAAAGCTTTCGATCGCTTCATCGGTACGCTCGTTCAATAGGTAATCAAGTCCGGCGAAGTAGTCCCGACTGATATTATTGGAAAGGCGCTGATACTGCGCCTTATTGCGTTCCCTGCGTCCTAGCCACCAACCTGCGGCCACCGCCAGAAAAAGCGGAACGATCAGCAGGTAGTTTTCTAACTCAGGCGGCATTCTTCAAACCAGCTGTTCTCAGCTGATCCAACTCCTTCTGTGCATTGGAAACACGGCGACGCTCGGCACGCAGACGGGTGCGCAGCAGCAAGATACTCACAACGCTGATAGCCATCCCCAGGATGCCACCCAGGATAAAAGTTGCTACCAGCCACAGGGACAAGCTTGCTTCCGGCAATTTGATCAGCACCAGATCTACCGCCACCATTTGGGTGTTGTTGATTGTGAACATCACGCCCACAAACAGGAACAACAGACACAGCAACCCGAGGATTGCACCTTTAATCCAACGCACTTATCTAAACCTCTTATCTTGAACCGTTTCCGGGTATCAGTAACCCTGCTCCAGGCTGGAGTTTACCTGTTCTCGCAGCTCCTTGCCTGGTTTGAAGTGTGGAACGTGTTTAGCATCCAGCTCCACTGACTCACCCGTCTTTGGGTTTCGTCCGACACGTGGGGCACGGTAGTGCAGGCTAAAACTACCGAAACCACGAATCTCAATCCGGTCACCTTGAGACAACGCCTCGGTCATCTGATCGAGCATCGCCTTCACCGCCAATTCTACATCCTTTACCGACAACTGGTCATGTCGATCAACCAAACGTTCTATTAATTCTGATTTGGTCATGGCTAGCCTCTGGATTTTCGTTTTTATTGCTTGAGTCGCCCATGGTCCGCGACAGCAGAATCCCTACAAACGAAAGAGGAGAGCAATGCTCTCCTCCATGAATCAGGACTTATCTTTATTCATCTGTGCCTTAATCAGATCACCAATGGTGGTCGGACCGGACACATCAACAGATTGCTGATTCACAGACTGCATCGCAGCTTTATCCGACTGCATCTCTGCCTGTTTAACCGAGATATTGATCAGTCGATTACGACGATCCACGCTACTGATCATCGCTTGTACTTCATCCCCTACATGGAACGCAGTGGTCATATCAGCAATTGCATCCCGACTCGCATCGGATGCTTTCAACAGCGCTTCGACCCCTTCAGCCAGTTCTACGCGCGCCTGTTTTGCTTCTACTTCGCGGATTACACCGCTGACCTTACTGCCTTTACCATTCTGGTTTACAAATTCCGCAAACGGATCGGTCGCCAGCTGCTTCAGGCCCAGTGCGATACGCTCACGCTCTGGGTCAACCGACAGCACTTGCGCCTCAACTTCATCACCTTTGCTGAAGTTTTTCACGGCAACTTCACCCGGTTCGTCCCATGAAAGATCAGACAGATGAACCAGACCATCGATGCCGCCGTCCAGGCCAATAAACACACCAAAGTCGGTGATCGATTTGATCTTACCGCTGAGACGATCACCTTTCTTATGGGTGGCGGCAAACTGCTCCCAAGGGTTCGCCTGACACTGTTTCATGCCAAGCGAGATACGGCGGCGCTCTTCATCGATATCAAGGATCATGACCTCAATTTCGTCCCCGATCTGTACAACTTTGGAAGGGTGAACGTTTTTGTTGGTCCAGTCCATCTCAGAGACATGCACCAGACCTTCAATGCCGGATTCGATCTCTGCGAAGCAACCATAATCGGTCAAATTAGTGACTCGTGCCTTGACGCGACTGCCTATATTGCAAGTTTTCTTCAACTGCGTCCAAGGATCGTCCGCCAGCTGTTTCAGACCCAGCGATACACGATTGCGCTCGCGATCAAAGCGCAGCACCTTCACATCGATCTCTTCGCCGATCTTCAACACTTCGCTTGGATGTTTAACACGCTTCCAGGCGATGTCTGTAATGTGCAGCAGGCCATCCACACCACCCAGGTCGATAAACGCACCGTAGTCAGTGAGGTTTTTAACCAGACCTTTAACCACACTGCCCTCTTCCAGCTGCTCGAGCAGTTTTTCACGCTCAATGTTATACGCAGCTTCAAGCACAGCACGGCGAGACACAACAATGTTGTTGCGCTTGGCGTCCAGTTTGACCAGTTTAAATTCGAGATCCTGCCCTTCGAGATGGGTTGTGTCACGCATTGGGCGCACATCAACCAGAGAGCCTGGCAGGAAGGCTTGGATACTGTTCACGTTGACCGTGAAGCCACCACGTACTTTACCGGTAATGGCGCCGGTGACGATTTCATCCTGTTCAAAAGCTTTCTCCAGCTCTTTCCAGGCTTCAGCACGTTTGGCTTTTTCGCGGGAGAGGACCGTAGATCCGAAACCGTCCTCTACCGCTTCAAGGGAAACCTGGACCTCATCACCAACGGCGATGGTCAGTTCCCCTTTGTCATCAAAGAACTGCGCTTTGGGGATCACCCCTTCAGACTTGAGGCCCGCATTTACAACCACGAAATCACTATCGATTGCGACAACAACGCCGGTAACAATAGAACCGGGAGCCATATCCAGATCCTGGAGGCTCTCCTCGAAAAGTTCTGCAAAACTTTCGTTCATAGCTGTACGATCCTCACCATCTAAACAGAGTTAGCGGAGCCCTTTGTGTCGTACCTCTTCCAGTACAGCGGCCAGCACCTCGTCAATTGAGAGCTTGGTCGAATCAAGAATGATCGCGTCCTGCGCTGGTTTCAGAGGTGCCACAGAGCGGTTCATATCACGCGCATCACGGGCTTGAATGTCCTCTAATATAGCTTGAAGACTAGCACCCACCCCCTTGTTAATCAACTGGTTATAGCGTCGGTTGGCGCGCTCTTCTGCGCTGGCATCCAGATAGATTTTTAGCGGCGCATCGGGGAAAACAACGGTTCCCATATCGCGCCCATCAGCGATCAGACCCGGCTCGGTGGCGAACTCACGCTGGCGGTTCAGCAGCGCTTCACGCACTTCAGGGATAGAAGCAACAACGGAAGCATCACCACCGACTTTCTCGGTACGGATGGTGTCGGTCACCTCTTCACCTTCCAGTACGATGCGGATGCCATCGCTACCCTCTTCAGCGCTGAACTGAACATCCAGGTGTTCTGCCAGTACGGTCAGCGCTTCCTTGTCTTCCAACGCTACCCCATGGTGGTGGGCGGCCAGTGCAACGAGACGGTACAGCGCCCCGCTGTCCAGCAGGTTCCAGCCCAGCTCCTGAGCCAGCAGCTGGCAAAGGGTACCTTTGCCGGAACCACTTGGTCCGTCAACGGTAATAACCGCCGCTAATTCTTTTCCCTCAGACATCAGCTGTCTCCCTTAATCACGTTTAATCCCACTTCCTGTGCCAGTTCAATAAAGGTTGGGAATGATGTCGCCACATTGGCGCAATCGTTAATCTTAATTTCACCGGTGGAGCGCAGTGCCGCAATGGTGAAGGACATCGCGATACGGTGGTCACCGTGGGCGAATACTTCGCCACCGTGCAGCTCACCACCCTGGATGATCGCACCGTCCGGTGTACCTTCAATATCTGCGCCCAACGCCTTCAGGCCATCAACCATCGCCTGGATACGGTCACTTTCTTTTACGCGCAGCTCTTCCGCACCGGTTACGACTGTTTCGCCTTCCGCACACGCCGCCGCGATAAACAGGGCCGGGAATTCGTCGATTGCCAACGGCACCTGATCTTCAGGTACGCGGATACCTTTCAACGGTGCGTAACGAATACGGATGTCAGCCACGGGCTCTCCACCCACTTCGCGTTCATTCAGCAGTTCCAGGTCAGCACCCATCAGCTTCAGGATATTGATCACACCCACACGGGTCGGGTTGATACCCACGTGCTCCAGGGTCAGATCGGAGCCTGGGGTGATTGCCGCTGCGACCAGGAAGAAGGTTGCGGAGGAGATATCTGCCGGGACGTCGATCTCGGTTGCAGTCAGCTTGCCGCCGTTACTCACAGAAACTTTGCTACCTTCCACATCAACTGCGTAACCGAAACCCTGCAGCATACGTTCAGTATGGTCACGGGTCGGAGCCGGTTCGGTTACCGAGGTTGTACCATCCGCATACAGACCTGCCAGCATCAGGCAGGATTTAACCTGCGCACTCGCCATCGGCATATCGTAGTGGATCGCTTTCAGCGGCTGACCGCCTGTGATCTTCAGCGGCGGACGACCGCCCTCACCGGTTTCGATCTCTGCCCCCATCAGACGCAGCGGTTTAGCGACACGTTCCATAGGACGCTTCGCCAGGGATTCGTCACCACTCAGCTCCGTATCAAACTGCTGTGCGGACAACAGGCCGGAAAGCAGGCGGATTGTGGTACCAGAGTTACCCACATAGATTGGCCCCGGTGGTGCCTGAAGGCCGTTCAGGCCAACACCGTGAATGCGTACCTTGCCCTGATTTGGCCCTTCGATAACAACACCCATGTCACGAAACGCCTGCAGGGTTGCCAATGCATCTTCACCTTCCAGGAAGCCGCTCACCTCAGTGATACCTTCCGCCAGGGAACCCAGCATAATGGAACGGTGAGAGATCGATTTGTCACCCGGCACACGGATGGTTCCTGCGACGGAGCCACCTGGCTGCGCGCGGAAAATTACGTTTTCATTATTCATATTATTTGAAGATGCTGTATCTGAAAGAATTCGGGAAAAATGTTCGCGGGCGGCTTTGGCACGGGTAAAAGTGCCCAACATCATATCGCCATCGCCCTCTTCGATCGCAGTTCGCAACCGGGCCAGCCCCGCAGTAAAACGGTCCAGCTGCCGCAACAGCGGCTCTTTGTTCGCTAGACAGACATCATGCCACATGGTCGGATCGCTGCCCGCGATACGTGTAAAGTCTCTGAAGCCACCGGCGGCATAACGGAAAATATCCAGGTTTTCCTCTTCGCGCGCCAGCGTATCCACCAGTGAGAAGGCCAACATGTGTGGCAGGTGACTGGTCGCTGCCAGCACTTCGTCGTGACGTGCGACATCCATGCTAAGGACTTCTGCCCCCGTATACCGCCACATCTGATCAACCTTCGCGGTTGCATCGGGATCGGAATCCGGGAGGGGTGTGATTATTACCTTATATCCGTTAAAAAGCTGTGAATCCGCCGCGGCAACACCACTTTTTTCTGAACCGGCAATCGGGTGGCCCGGGATAAAGGTGTTGGGTACTGTACCAAACACACGCTCCGCCGCTTCCACCACGTTACCTTTGGTGCTGCCCACATCGGTCAGGATAGTGCCGTCGGTCAGGTGCGGTTTAATCTGTTCCAGCACCGCCTCGGTCGCTTTCACCGGAACCGCCAGCACGATCAGGTCGGCACGGGAAACCTCTTCTGGAAGCCCCGTGGCCATTTCGTCGATGACACCCAGACGCAAACCGGTTTGCATCTCTTTCTCATCACGATCATAACCAACGATGCAGGCGCCAGCGTTCTGCTCCCGCAGGGCTTTCGCCAGCGAGCCTCCAATCAACCCCAAGCCAATGACCAGGACTCTGTTCACCCAACTACTCACGCAGACAACACCTTAGCCAGAGCATCCAGACAACGCTGGTTCTCATTCGGCAGACCAATACTAATTCGCAGATGATTTGGCAGTCCGTAGTTAGCTACGGGTCTGACAATCACCCCTTCATGTAACAATGCCTGGTACAGTGGTCCCGCATCCTGCTGCATATCCACCGTCAGGAAGTTGCCTGCTGAGGGGATCCACTCCAAGCCAAGCTTTTCCAATCCCTGCTCGAGTTGAACCATACCTTCGCTGTTAAGGCGCACCGATTCGGCCAGGTAGGCATCATCGTTAAGCGCCGCAACCGCCGCCGCCAGTGCAATGGCATTCACGTTAAACGGTTGACGGATACGGTTCAGCAGATCGGTAATGGCGTCGTTTGCCACAGCGAAACCTACACGCATTGCAGCCAGACCATAGGCTTTGGAAAAGGTGCGCGTCACCACCAGATTCGGGTATTCCGCCAACAGGTTCAGACCGTCAGGAAAATCTTCCAGTGCCACGTATTCGGTATAAGCCTCGTCGAGTACAACGATGATATGTGACGGGACTTTATCCAGAAAAGCACGCAGCTCTGCCTCACCCAACCAGGTTCCGGTCGGATTGTTGGGGTTGGCAATAAAGATCATGCGGGTACGCTCGGTGATGGCCGCAGCCATCGCATCAAGATCGTGCCCATAGGCTTTGGCCGGAGTGACTACAGCATTGGCCTCCATCGCTTGAGTCACCAGCGCATACACCAGGAAGCCATACTCCGAGTAGATCACCTCATCACCAGATCGGATAAATGTACGGCCAAGCAGATCAAGTACATCATTTGAACCGTTACCCAAGGTGATACAGTTTTCAGCAATATCAAACTTGCGACTCAGTGCACGCTTCAACTCAAAGCCGTTGCTGTCGGGGTACCGGCTCAGCTCGGTGACCACATTACTCACCGCCTGACGGACCTGTACGCCCGGTCCTCGCGGGTTTTCATTGCTGGCTAGCTTGACGATATCGCTGATACCCAGCTCCCGCTCAAGCTCCTCTACCGGCTTACCCGGCAGATACGGGTGTAATCCCTGCACACCCGGTGTGGCCAATGCCTTAAAGTCACAGCTCATAACGCGGTGCTCCTTACAGTACCGCGCAAGGGTAAGAGCCCAACAATTTCAGCTCGTCGCTGCCAGCGGTGACTTCAGCCAATACTTTCTTCACAGCCTCATCGGAGCTGTGGCCTTCAAAGTCGATGTAGAACATGCAGCCATTGCTCAGTGCGCGGGTCTCAACACGGGTCAGGCTGATCTGGTGACGGTAGAACGGCTCCAGCAGCTGGTACAGGGCACCCGGCTTGTTCTTGGTGGACACCAGAATCGATGTTTTATCCACACCACTGGAATCCACAACCTGGTTACCCACAATCAGGAAGCGGGTGCGGTTGTCCGGCTGATCTTCGATGTTGCGTGCACCGATCTCCAGTTCATACAGCTCTGCCGCCATATCACCGGCAATCGCTGCCATGGTACCGTCGCAATCTCCGATCATGCGGGCAGCTTCGCCGTTGGACATCACAGCTACACGCTCGGCATCCGGCAGGTGACTGTCAAGCCAGGCACGGCACTGTGCCAGGGACTGGTGGTGAGCTACCACACGGGTAACACCAGACAGATCAGCACCGTCTTTCAGCAGCAGGTGCTGATGCACCGGCAACTCAACTTCACCACAGATGGTGACGTCGTAACGCTTAAACAGGTCCAGTGTGTGGTTAACGATGCCTTCGGAAGAGTTTTCGATCGGCACCACACCGTAGTGGGCATTGCCGGACTGCACTTCACGGAACACTTCACTCACAGAGTTCAGCGGTACACTCACCGCTGAATGGCCAAAGTGCTTCAGTGCAGCCTGCTGAGTGAAGGTACCGGCAGGGCCCAGAAACGCCACGCGCATCGGCTCTTCAAGCGCCAGACACACAGACATCACTTCACGGAACAGACGTGCCACGTCTTTGTCCGGCAGTGGACCGGCGTTGCGCTCCATTACACGACGCAGCACTTGTGCTTCGCGCTCAGGTCGATAGAACACCACCTCTTCATCGCCCTGATGCTTAAGTTTAACCTCGGCAACTTGCTGGGCGCATGATGCGCGCTTATTCAGCAGTTCGTGGATCTGCTTATCGATGGAGTCGATCTGCTGACGCAGGACGCCTAATTCCTTTTCCTGATCACTCATAACAAACTCTTCTTACTTAACTCTAGGCGGTGTGTTGTTCTGCAAACTGCTGCATGAATGCGATCAACGCATCCACGGAGCTTTCAGGCACAGCGTTATAGATGCTGGCACGCATACCGCCCACTGAACGGTGACCTTTAAGGTTCAGCAGACCTGCTTCCTCAGCCGCGCTCAGGAAGGCCTTATCCAGGCTGTCATCCGCCAGTGTGAAAGGGACGTTCATCCAGGAACGACCGTTGATTGCTACCGGGTTGTTGTAGAAGCTGCTGTTGTCGATAAACGCATACAGCTTGTCAGCCTTGCGCTGGTTGACCTCCGCCATCGCTTCCAGCCCACCCTGCTCTTTCAGCCACTTGAACACCAAGCCGGCCAGGTACCAGCCAAAGGTTGGTGGTGTGTTGAGCATGGAGTCGTTTTCCGCATGCACGGTATAGTTCATCATGGTTGGCGCAGATTCAGCACAACGACCCAACAGGTCTTCACGGATGATGACTACCACCAGACCCGCAGGTCCGATGTTTTTCTGCGCACCCGCGTAGATCATGCCAAACTTGCTCACGTCCAGCGGGCGGGACAGGATGGTGGAAGACAGATCCGCCACCAGCGGCACATCACCGGTCTCCGGGATGTAATCGAATTCCAAGCCACCGATGGTTTCGTTAGGCGTGTAGTGCACGTAAGCCGCTTCCGGATCCAGCTTCAGCTCATCCTGTGCAGGAATGGTAGTGAAGTTGGTTGCCTCGGTAGAGGCAGCAATGTTTACGTCACAGTATCGCTGCGCTTCCTTGATCGCTTTCTTCGACCAGACTCCGGTGTTGATGTAGTCCGCTTTGGACTTATCACCCAGCAGGTTGAGAGGAATCATACCGAACTGTGCGGTAGCACCTCCCTGCAGGAAGATCACCTTGTAGTTGTCAGGAATCACCAGCAGGTCACGCAGATCCTGCTCTGCCGTTTCCGCTACGGAGACAAACTCCTTGCTGCGGTGGCTCATCTCCATAATGGAGAGACCGTTACCGTGCCAATCGAGCAGTTCTTTCTGTGCGATTTCCAGTACAGCTTCCGGCAGTGCCGCCGGGCCAGCGCTAAAGTTGTGCTTACGTGTCATAGTCGCCTTAAATAAACCATCAGTGTGCAGGTAAAAAGTGCGGCAATAGCCGCACTTTTGGTTTATGCGTCGTCTGACGCTTCCGGGGTTTCTGCAGCATCTGCCTGCTCGGCAGCTGGCTGCTCAGCGTTGGTATCGTCAGGCACTTCTGCCTCGTCGTCCTCGCTTTCCTCCGGTTCTTCAATACGGGCCAGGCCCACCAGACTTTCGTCTTCAGCAACACGGATCAGGGTAACACCCTGGGTATTACGTCCCAGCTCCGAGATCTCCTCGGTGCGGGTACGTACCAGTGTGCCCTGGTCGCTGATCAGCATCACGTCGTCACCTTCGAAGACCTGGACAGCCCCTGCCAGATCACCGTTACGCTCGGACCACTGCTGAGCAATCACGCCCTGACCACCACGGCCTTTCACCGGGAACTCATCGATGGCGGTACGCTTACCGTAACCGTTGACGGATGCGGTCAGAATTACGCCGTTCTCCTGCGGAATGATCAGCGCGATCACGCGGGTCTCATCCGCCATACGGATACCACGGACACCGCGTGCGGTACGGCCCATCGGACGAACGTCGTCCTCGTGGAAACGCATCGCTTTACCGGCGCTGCTCATCAGCATCACATCGTCGTTACCGTTGGTGATTGCTGCACCGATCAGGCGGTCGCCTTCGTTCAGATCCAGTGCAATCAGCCCGGATGTACGCTGACGAGAGAACGCACTCAAGGTTACTTTCTTCACGGTACCCAGTTCGGTCGCCATGAAGACGAATCGATCATCGCTGTATTCGTTAACCGGCAGGATAGTGGTGATACGCTCACCCTCTTCCAGCGGCAGAATATTAACGATAGGACGGCCACGAGCCGTACGGCTGGCTTGAGGAATTTCGTATACCTTCAACCAGTACACTTTACCGCGGCTGGTGAAACAGAGAATCGTGTCATGGGTATTCGCCACCAGCAGGTGTTCGATGAAGTCTTCATCTTTCACTGCCGTCGCAGATTTACCCTTACCACCACGGCGCTGCGCCTGGTAGTCAGTAATCGGCTGGGTCTTGGCGTAACCACCGTGGGAGATGGTCACCACCATGTCCTCTTCGGTGATCAGGTCAGCCACGGTCAGGTCCTGACGGGATGCAATGATCTCGGTACGACGCTCGTCACCGTACTCTTCCAGAACCGCTTCCAGTTCTTCGCGGATCACTTCCATCAGGCGTTCGTGAGAACCCAGGATTTCCAGCAGCTCGGCAATACGTTCCAGTAGCTCCTGGTATTCGGCGATCAGTTTTTCATGTTCCAGACCGGTCAGACGGTGCAGACGCAGTTCTAGAATTGCCTGTGCCTGTGTCGGGGACAGGTGGTAGTGACCGTCACGCAAGCCGTACTGCTCGTCCAGATCTTCCGGACGGCAGGCATCTTCACCAGCACGTTCCAGCATGGAGACCACATCACCCGGTGCCCACGCCTGAGCAATCAGCCGCTCTTTCGCTTCCGCTGGAGTTGGCGAGCTCTTGATCAGCTCGATCACCGGATCGATGTTCGCCAGCGCAATCGCCAAACCTTCCAGGATATGGCCACGCTCACGCGCTTTGCGCAGTTCGAATACGGTACGGCGGGTTACCACCTCGCGGCGGTGACGAATGAAGTTTTCCAGCAGGGACTTCAGATCCAGCGTACGTGGCTGGCCATCCACCAGTGCCACGACGTTGATACCGAACACGCTCTCCATCTGGGTCTGCGCGAACAGGTTATTCACGATAACCTCTGGTACTTCACCGCGACGCAGTTCGATCACGATGCGCATACCGTCCTTATCGGACTCGTCACGCAGCTCGGTGATACCTTCCAGCTTCTTCTCTTTAACCAGCTCGGCGATCTTTTCGATCAGACGGGCTTTGTTCAGCTGGTATGGGATCTCGGTAACGATGATGGATGCTTTACCGCGTGAGTCTTCCTCCACATGGTGCTTGGCACGCACGTAGATACGACCACGTCCGGTGCGGTACGCCATCAAGATACCGGCACGACCGTTGATAATGCCGCCGGTCGGGAAGTCTGGCCCCGGGATGTACTCCATCAGTTCGTCAACGGTCAGATCACCGTTTTCGATCAGGGCGATACAGCCTTTCACCACCTCGGTGAGGTTGTGAGGTGGGATGTTGGTTGCCATACCCACCGCAATACCTGCAGAACCGTTCACCAGCAGGTTCGGTACACGGGTTGGCAATACTTCAGGAATCTTCTCGGTGCCGTCGTAGTTGTCTACGAAATCGACGGTCTCTTTCTCCAGATCTGCCAGCAATTCGTGGGAGATCTTGTCCATGCGGATCTCGGTGTATCGCATCGCCGCAGCGGAATCACCGTCAACCGAACCGAAGTTCCCCTGGCCATCGACAAGGGTGTAGCGCATGGCAAAGTCCTGCGCCATGCGAACGATGGTGTCATATACGGCACTGTCACCATGGGGGTGGTATTTACCGATTACGTCACCCACCACACGCGCAGATTTTTTGTACGGCTTGTTCCAGTCGTTGCCCAGTTCATTCATCGCGAATAATACGCGGCGGTGAACCGGCTTGAGGCCGTCACGAACATCAGGAAGTGCTCGGCCCACGATGACACTCATGGCGTAGTCCAGGTAGGACTGCTTGAGTTCATCCTCAATATTTACTGGCAAAATCTCTTTGGCTAGTTCACCCATTCACTATCCTTCGATCAGCTCATCCGGCGACTGAATCCGCCGGTTCTTTATAACCGGACGAGTATACCACATCAGAATCACAATGCCTGTAAAATGAAGACATTAGGTACATATAGTTGAAAGCATAAAAATCGCTCCTACGGCCTTAGAAAAGCTCTCAGAGGCATTCCCCCATTTTCAGTTGTGCAAAAGTTGGACGATTTTCCCTGCTATGCGCTCCTCCGCACCAGTGGTAAAATGACCGCTCACCAAGGGAGACCTGCTGTAACCATGAGCACGAATAGCCAAGCCGAAAATCTGAATGTCGACCACGAAGAGATCGCCAAGTTTGAACAACTGGCCAGTAAGTGGTGGGACCGCAATAGTGAGTTTAAACCCCTGCACGACATCAACCCCCTGCGCGTGGGCTTTATCGACCAGATCGCACGTCTGGCCAGCAAAGAGGTACTGGACGTAGGTTGCGGTGGCGGCATTCTGTCCGAATCCATGGCCCAGCGCGGTGCCACCGTGACCGGTATCGATATGGGCGAAGCGCCATTGAAAGTCGCTAAGCTGCACGGTCTGGAAAGCGGCGTAAAGGTCAGCTACAAGCAGATCCCGGTTGAAGAGTTGGCGGCACAACAGCCAGAATCATTCGACGTTGTCACCTGCATGGAGATGCTGGAACACGTCCCAGATCCTTCCTCCATTGTGCGCGCCTGTTCACAGCTGGTTAAACCGGGTGGCTACGTATTCTTTTCCACCCTGAACCGCAATCCTAAGGCATACCTGTTTGCGATCATGGGTGCAGAACAGATCCTGAAGCTGGTGCCAAAGGGCACCCACGACTTTAAGAAGTTTATCCGCCCATCCGAACTTGGCACCTGGATTCGCCAGAGCGGACTAACGAGCCTGGAGATGACCGGCCTGGTGTATAACCCGCTCACCAAAGCGTACCGTCTGAATCCGCGCGATGTGGACGTGAACTACATGATCGCCACCCGCAAGCCAGCGGAGTAACCACAGATGAACCAGCCACTGGAAGCGGTACTGTTCGATCTGGACGGTACCCTGCTGGATACGGCACCCGACTTTCACTGGGTGATTAATAAATTACTTCAGGAAGAGCAGCGCTCACCGGTATCGCTGGAGTTTCTGCGCCAGCACGTTTCCAACGGAGCCCGGGCCATGGTCTGCGCTGCCTTCGAAATCGAGATCAACGACGCGCGTTTTCGCGATCTGCACCAGCGCATGCTCGATCTCTACCTGCAACACCTGGATGTGCACACGGTACCCTTTAACGGCATCAGCGACCTGCTCAACTGGCTTGACCAGAACGATATCCCGTGGGGCATCGTGACCAACAAACCTGAGCTTTACACGCTACCAGTCATGCGTGGCCTGGATCTGCACGACCGCGCCGGCAGCATTATCTGCCCGGATCACGTGACAGAGCGCAAACCCCCTCCGGAACCACTCTTCCTCGCGTGTAACCAGATCGGCTGTACACCAGAAAACGCCCTCTACGTGGGCGACCATATCCGTGATATCGAGAGCGGACGCCGCGCGGGGATGCGCACGATCGCTGCATGCTACGGATACATCGACACCGATACCAACACCCAGGACTGGGAAGCCGATCACTACGTGGACTGTGCATCGGAAATTAAGCCCCTGCTACAATCAATCTATGCTTTAAATTAAGGAACGGGATCCATGTTTGATTATCAAGCTCCTGAACAACTACTCGAGGGCCGCATCATTCTGGTCACCGGCGCTGGCGACGGCATTGGTCGCGCTGCAGCCAAAACCTATGCAGCTCACGGTGCAACCGTCGTACTGCTCGGCCGCACGCTGGAGAAGCTCGAAAGTCTGTACGATGAGATTGAAGCAGCCGGTTATCCACAGCCTGCTATTGTCCCATTGAACCTGGAAAGCGCGACTGAGCACGAGTACATGGAGCTGGCAAACACACTGGAACAGGAGTTCGGACGTCTGGACGGCCTGCTGAACAATGCTGGCTCTCTGGGTGTTCGCACCGCTATCGAAACCTATGATCCAACCATCTGGACTCAGGTAATGCAGGTGAACGTCAATGCAGCTTTTATGTTGACCCAAGCTCTGCTACCACTGCTGCAGGAATCCGATGACGCCTCCGTCATCTTCACCTCCTCCGGTGTTGGTCGCAAAGGTCGTGCCTACTGGGGTGCTTATGCAGTCTCCAAGTTTGCCACTGAAGGCCTGATGCAGGTAATGGCTGACGAGCTGGAAAACACCAGTCCAATCCGTGTGAACTGCATCAACCCGGGCGCTACCCGTACCCAGATGCGTGTCACGGCGTACCCAGGTGAACCGCCTCAGACCAACCCGACACCGGAAGAGATCATGCCGGTCTACCTCTATCTGATGGGGGAAGACAGCAAAGAGGTGAACGGTCAGTCACTGAACGCGCAGTAAGCCCAGTAACAGTCATAAAAAAAGCAGCCATCGGGCTGCTTTTTTTTGGGGCATGACTTACGGAACGATCAGTCCTGACGGCGCTTACGATCCTCTGAGCGACGGGTACGCTGACGCTTATAGCGGCGTTTCATCTGCTCTTTCTCAGCAATCGACAGTGAACGTGACTTCTTCGGCGCCACCTCCATCATCTTGCTCAGCTCCTTCACCTCTTTTGGCGTCATCTCACGCCAGGTGCCCGCTCGCACATCACTCGGCAGGAAAACCGGGCCATAACGCACACGCTTCAAGCGGCTAACCTGCAGCCCCTGTGATTCCCAGAGACGACGTACTTCGCGGTTACGCCCTTCCATGACCACACAGTGGAACCATTTGTTGGCACCTTCACCGTCAAAGTACTGCACATCGGTAAAGCGCGCCATACCGTCTTCCAGCAACACACCTTCAGTCAAGGTCTGCAAAGTATTGTCTTCCACCTCCCCCAACACTCGTACCGCATATTCACGGTCAATATTGGCAGACGGGTGCATCAGGGCATTAGCCAGCTCACCGTCAGTGGTAAACAGCAACAAACCGGAGGTATTGATATCCAGACGACCAATCGCGATCCAGCGCCCCTCTTTCAGAGGCGGCAGGTGACGAAATACCGTCGCCCGCCCTTCAGGATCGTGACGGGTACAGATCTCACCCACCGGCTTGTTATAAATCAGTACCCGGCGTGTGGCATCTTTACCAAACACCAGCTTTACTTCGTGACCGTCTACCTTAACCACATCCTGCGGTCCAATACGGTCACCCAAGGTCGCACTTTCGTTATTTACGATAACGCGACCGTCTTGTATCCAACGCTCCATCTCACGACGTGAGCCAATTCCAGAGCGCGCCAAAACTTTATGTAGCTTTTCATCAGCCATGTCAGACGCTCCAACATATCATTGATAATGAGATCAGCAAGGGCCGGCATGCCCAAGCCTCAATAAACGAAAAAAGCTCGCAGGGGCAAACCTCGCGAGCTTCTCTATTCTAACAGAACGAAGAGCAAATTATTTGATCAGGCAATCTTCTTTTGTGTTGCCTTTATCAAAGAACTTCTGAAATGCTACAGGCGTGCGGCCACGGCCGGACCATTCGTGCGTAACACCTTCGTCATCCGTGATTCGGTATTTCGGCTGAACCTTTTTCTTCGGTGCAACATCAATGGCACCCAAAAGGTCTTCCAGATCGATACCAGCATCCTTCATAGTCTGGCGGATTACATCGATCTTTTCTTCACGAGCCTGTCGCGCAGCTTCAGCAGCTTCCTCTTCCGCGCGCTTGTCGTCAGCAATCTCTTTTAAATCTGCCAGTACTTTTTCAATTTCTTCTACAGACAGGTCAGCGCATTGCTTACGCAGAGAGTTCTTACGAGTCAGCGTTTTTAGGAAATCGGACATTTTTCTATTCACCAATAATTCAATGTAAATACGTGCATATCTTTATAGTTATTAGATTAGAAAAAATCCAAAAAAAAAGCGAAAAAAATTTAAATTTTTTCGCTCTTTTTTCGATTTGCTAAAAATACAGTGCAAATGTAATAAAAATCACAGTCCCGCAAGGGAACCTGCACCCTCTCGGATAATTTCCGGCGTATCATCTACCAGATTTACAACCGTGGTTGGTTCCATTCCACAATAACCACCATCAATAACCAGATCCACCTGATGCTGCAGCACCTCACGAATTTCATAAGGGTCCATCATTGGATCAGTTTCGCCCGGCAAAATCAGCGATGTACTCATAATCGGCTCACCCAACTCTCGCATCAATTCAAGTGCAATCTCGTTTTCCGGGATACGTAAGCCAATGGTACGCCGTTTCGGATGTAATAGCCGACGTGGCACTTCCGAGGTCGCTTTCAATATAAAGGTATAAGCACCCGGCGTATGAGATTTAAGGATGCGATAGGATTGGTTACCCACCTTGGCATAGGTACCAATCTCGCTCAGATCACGGCATACCAAAGTAAAGTTATGTTTATCATCTAACTGACGTATGCGCTTAATTTTCTCCAGTGCACTTTTATCACCGAGATGACACCCCAGTGCATACGCACTGTCGGTCGGGTAAACAATCACGCCGCCACGATTAATGATCTCAACCGCTTGTTTAATCAGTCGTTTCTGCGGGTTTTCCGGATGTATCTGAAAGAACTGGCTCACTGCAGCTATCCACGTCAGTTATATTAGGGCCAGTTTACCCTGTTCTTGCCTGTGCCTAAAGCAACTTTGCCAGCACGTGATTGGAGTCATCAAGCACGGACGGGAATTTACCAATATCGGTCCATCCATAGGACGGCGAATGAAAATCACTGCCTGCTGATATCATAATGTCCATCTTGCGTGCTAAACGTTCCAGGTCGGCCTGGTGGTTTGGTGAGATTCCGGTATAAGAAACCTCTATGGCTGATCCGCCTTCTGATACAAAGTCAGCTACAACAGATCGTATTTTTGTGAACGTCATCTTGTATTTAGTCGGATGGGCAAGCACCGCCTCACCACCAGCGCCTTTTATTACTGCAATTGCTTCATCAAAACCCGGCCAGTCCATTTTCACATCGCCGGTTTTACCTGCACCAAGATATTGCTTAAACGCAGCCTGCTCACTGTTAACTACGCCTATATCAACCAACGCTTTGGCTATATGCGGGCGCCCGATAATTGCATCAGCCGCATGTGTTTTAACCGCGGCATAAAGTGGCTCACGAGATATTCCGGCTTTAATCAGGCGTTCACATATCTTATCCGCGCGTTTCTGACGCAATTCATTTAGCCCCAGGAGATAACTGTTTAAATTACAATCATCCGGATCTACACCGAGCCCTACGATATGCAGCATGCGATTATTCCAGTTCGCCGTCAGTTCAAGCCCTGGAATAAACTTAAGTTGTAAATTCTGCTGTTCAATAATTTTCTTCACACCATTCAATGTGTCATGGTCAGTAAGAGCCAGGACCTCAACCCTTCTATCCTGCGCTCTTTGCAAAAGCTCTTCGGGCGGCAAGCTGCCGTCGGATGCGGTACTGTGACAATGGAGATCATATTTGGGGAATTGAGTAGACATGAGTGTTTATAACTGACCTTTGCAACCTTATACTCTAGACTTTACCAGATATTCAGCAGGCGCTATGAAACTACTACTCGATTTTCTTCCGGTCATCATTTTCTTCGCCGTATATAAGGCCACTGATGACATCATCATAGCCACTGCGGTACTGATTCCTGCGACACTGCTCCAGATGCTTTACACCTGGATTCGCACCCACACCATCGAAAAGATGCAGCTGGTAACACTGGTACTTGTGATTATCCTGGGTGGTGCGACGGTGCTCCTGCAGGACAAGACCTTTATCCAGTGGAAACCAACCGTCGTAAACTGGCTGTTTGGTCTGGCCTTTCTGGGCAGCCAATTCATTGGCTCCAAGCCGATTGTACAGCGCATTATGGAAAGCAACCTGGAACTACCGGACTTCGCCTGGCGCAACCTGAACTACGCTTGGGTTGTTTTCTTTGTAGTTATGGGCATTCTCAACCTGATTGTTGCCTACAACTTCAGCGAAGAGACCTGGGTGAACTTTAAGCTGTTCGGCATGCTCGGCCTGACACTGATCTTTATTCTGGCGCAGGGACTCTACCTATCGCGCCATATCCAAAATACCGATAACCAAGACTAATCGGAGCACGACTGTGTATTACGTAATTTTCGCAGAAGATGTAGAAAACAGCCTTGAGAACCGCCTGAAGTCTCGTCCAGCCCACCTGGAACGCCTGGAAACACTCAAGCAACAGGGCCGATTATTCGCAGCAGGCCCGCTGCCTGCCATCGATTCTGAAGATCCAGGTGAAGCAGGCTTTACCGGTAGCTTGGTTATTGCTGAGTTTGATTCTCTGGATGCGGCGCAGGCCTGGGCCGATGCCGATCCATATTTTGCGGCCGGAGTATATAAAAAGGTAACCGTTAAGCCGTATAAAAAAGTTTTACCCTGAAACTAAAGAAGGGTTTCAGTAACCGTTTAGTTCGCAGTAGCATCACATAAGCGCCTGCTTAATTAGAAGTACTTAAACTTTCTGTTCAGTTTGAGTTAAGCGCGGTGAAGGTGTACTTCGCATACTGCAAATTATTCATCCGCCAAGTACAAGGAACGAAACATGAAAAAGATCGCAATCGCTTCAGGCATTCTGCTGGCAGCTACAGCAATGACTGCTCAGGCTCACCCTGAACACGAAGGCTACGTAACTCAGACGACCGACACCATCTGGCGCACCGGTTTCGGTGAGTGCTGGCGCAACGGCTTCTGGAAAGAAGAAGACGCAATGCACGCAATTGAGGGCTGTGACGGCTACAAGAAACCTGTAGTTGCTGAACCTGCACCAGCACCAAAACCAGCTCCGGCCCCAGCTCCAAAACCTGTTGTTAAGAACATGCAGGTAACTGAACAGCACATCGTATACTTCGACTTCGACAGCGCAGAAGTGAAAAGCGTTGCCGAGATCACCTCTTACGTTGCTGGCCTGACCAAGCTGGAAGGCATCACTCTGAGCGGCCACACCGATAAGCTAGGTGCAAACGAGTACAACATGGCGCTGTCTCGCAAGCGTGTAAACGCTGTTGCTGATGCACTGGTTGAAGGCGGTGTTGATCGCGGCCTGATCACTACAGATTACCTGGGTGAAACCAAGCCTGTTAAAGCCTGTGCAAAAGACACCAAAACCTGCCTGGCAGAAAACCGTCGTGTAGAAGTGACTATCAACGGCGTAAAACAGGTTCAGCAGTAATCTGTTTCGGAGGGGCTTCACGCCCCTCCATCTGTTATTAGAAGAATAAATATGAAATCACTACTGTCCGCATTCGCGTCACTCATTTTGTTACTGAGCGTCAGCCACGCGTCGATTGCAGCAAGCTACCAGGAACAGAAAGTTGTTTACCATATGAATTATGGAGACAGCCACCGCATCGCCGAGACCATGGTTAATATCAGCAACCATCTCAGTGAAGTGGGTGATGAACGGGTGGATATCAAAGTAGTGGTTCACGGTAAAGCGATCGAATACTTCCTGGCCGCTGCAGAGGACGAAGCCAAACAGATGACAATCGATTCACTGCGTCTGCGTGATGTGCAATTTATCATCTGTGGTAACTCACTGGATGGCTACAAGGTCACTCGCGAAGATCTCTACGAAGTAGAAGAGGAAGACGTTGTTAAGGCTGGCCTGCCTGCCATCGTTGATCTGCAACAGAAAGGCTACATCTACGTACGCCCATGAAATTGCCCCGCTGGCTGGAATGGCTTCCTCTAGGCCATGTTGAGTCAATCGATCCTGCTGACCTACCTTGCCCCGCTGAAGTACTGGCCGAGCAATTCCATCTGCTTGATGTGCGCACACCCGCTGAATGGTCGCAAAGCCGCATTCACGGTAGCATCAATGTACCACTGCACCGCTTCTCCTTATCCTCTCTGGATCTGGATACGATCAACAAACCCGTGATCTGTATCTGCCTCAGCGCCCATCGCAGCACCCTAGCCGTTAGAAAACTGCGCCGTGCAGGCATCGAAGCCTATGAACTGAAAGGCGGCATGCTGAACTGGTGGCGCTTACACCTGCCGACTGAAAAGAACTGATCTCTCCCCTTCACCACCAATATCCCCAACACGGTAAAATTCGCCCACAAAAAAGGCGACCCGAAGGTCGCCTTTTTTAGTGCTTAAGATCGGCTCAATTAGCCAACCCAAACGCGTGCGTTACGGAACATGCGCATCCACGCACCGTCCTCATCCCACGCATCAGGCGCCCAGGAGTTCTGCAGGGCACGGAAGACACGCTCAGGGTGCGGCATCATGATGGTCACACGACCATCCGCAGAGGTCACACCGCTGATACCCTCTGGAGAACCGTTCGGGTTCGCTGGGTAAGTTGTAGTTACCTTGCCGTAGTTATCCACATAGCGAAGTGCAACTGCACCGCTACCCTGCAGACCTGCCAGATGTGCTTCATCTTTGAACTCCGCACGACCTTCACCGTGTGCTACGGCAATCGGCATACGGGAGCCCTGCATACCCTGCAGGAAAATCGAGTTGCTCTCTTGTACTTCAACCATCGCTACACGTGCTTCAAACTGCTCGGACTGGTTGCGTACGAAGTGCGGCCACAGGTCGGTACCCGGGATCAGCTCGTGCAGGTTAGACAACATCTGACAGCCGTTACAGATACCCAGTGCGAAGGTGTCTTCACGGTTGAAGAAAGACTGGAACTGGTCACGTGCGCGGCTGTTGAACAGGATGGACTTCGCCCAGCCTTCACCCGCACCCAGTACGTCACCGTAGGAGAAACCACCACAGGCCACCAGACCTTTGAATTCGTCCAGCTCGCGACGACCTTCCAGGATGTCGCTCATATGTACGTCAACCGCATCGAAACCGGCGCGATCAAATGCCGCTGCCATCTCGATCTGGCCGTTAACACCCTGCTCTCGCACGATTGCCATCTTCGGACGGTTGCCGGTCTGGATAAACGGCGCAGCCACATCTTCATTGATGTCATAGCTCAGCTCTGCATGCAGACCTGGGTTTTCTGCGTCCAGCAGTGCATCAAACTCCTGCTTCGCGCAATCGGAGTTATCACGCATCGCCTGGATCCGGTAAGAGGTTTCCGCCCACCAACGCTGCAGCTGTACACGGCTCTCTGCGTAGATCTCTTCATCGTCGAAATGAACACAGATCTGGTCATCTTCATTCGGGGAACCGATCACTTTCGCGATCTCGCCCAGACCCGCAGCATTCAGTTCAGTCAGGACCTGTTCGGTGTTTTCTCGTTTCACCTGAACCACTGCACCCAACTCTTCAGCGTACAGCGCTGCTGCAAATTCACTGCTGTCAGCAGCCAGCATATCCAGATTCAGATCCACACCGGTGCGACCGGCAAAAGCCATCTCAGCCACAGTCGTGAACAGGCCACCGTCGGCACGGTCGTGGTAGGCCAGCAGCAGATCCTGTGCATTCAGCTCCTGAACCGCCGCGAAGAATGCTGCCAACTGTTCAGGGTTATCCACATCCGGTACATCCTGACCCACTTCGTTAAATACCTGAGCCAGTGCTGACAGACCCAGACGGTTCTGACCGTTCCCCAAATCCAGCAGGATCAGGTCGGTTTCACCCTGGTCGGTACGCAACTGCGGCGTCAGTGTTTTACGTGCATCGGTCACCGGTGCGAAACCGGAGATGATCAGAGACATCGGCGCTGTTACGGACTTGTCTTCACCGCTGTCGTCCCACACGGTACGCATGGACATGGAGTCCTTACCTACCGGGATGGTGATACCCAGCTGTGGGCATAGCTCCATTCCCACCGCTTTCACGGTGTCGTACAGTTTTTCGTCTTCACCCGGGTGACCCGCTGCACACATCCAGTTCGCAGACAGCTTGATGTCGTTGATCTGCTTAATCGGTGCAGATGCCAGGTTGGTGATGGTTTCACCGATCGCCATACGACCGGACGCTGGGGAATCAACCAATGCCAGCGGGGTACGCTCACCCATCGCCATCGCTTCACCAGCGTAGGTGTCGTAAGAAGAGGTCGTTACCGCGCAGTTCGCTACAGGCACCTGCCAAGGACCCACCATCTGGTCACGGGCAACGGTACCAGTAATGGAACGGTCGCCGATGGTGATCAGGAAGGACTTGGATGCCACTGCCGGCAGCTTCATCACACGCTCTGCCGCGTCTTTCAGATCGATAGCAGAAGCGTCAAATGCTGGTACTTCGTAGCTCTTACGTTCTACGGAGCGGTGCATCTTCGGTGGCTTGCCGAACAGTACACTCATCGGCAGGTCAACCGGCTTGTTCTCAAAGTGAGTGTCACCCAGAGTCAGGTGGTGTTCTTCGGTTGCTTCACCAACAATCGCATACGGGCAACGCTCGCGGGCACAGATCGCTTCGAAGCGCGCCAGATCTTTTGGCTCAACCGCCAGAACGTAACGCTCCTGCGCTTCGTTACACCAGATCGCCAGCGGGGACATGCCCGGCTCATCATTGTTGACGTTACGCAGCTCAAAGTTACCGCCACGGTTGCCATCTTTTACCAGCTCTGGGAATGCGTTGGACAGACCACCCGCACCCACGTCGTGGATAAAGGCGATTGGGTTCTCGTCACCCTGCTGCCAGCACTGGTCGATCACTTCCTGACAGCGGCGTTCCAGTTCCGGGTTGTCACGCTGTACAGATGCAAAGTCCAGGTCTGCAGATGAGGTACCGGAGGACATGGAGGACGCAGCACCACCACCCAGGCCGATCTGCATCGCAGGACCACCCAAACAGATCAGCTTCGCACCAACCGGAATATCACCTTTTTCGACGTGCTCGCCACGGATATTACCCAGACCACCAGCAATCATGATCGGCTTGTGGTAACCACGCATTTCTTCACCGGCCGCACCGTTCACCTTCTGCTCGAAGGTACGGAAGTAACCGGTCAGCGCCGGACGACCAAACTCGTTGTTAAATGCAGCGCCACCAATCGGACCTTCGATCATGATGTCCAGTGCGCTAACAATACGGTCTGGTTTGCCGTACTTGGATTCCCATGGCTGCTCAAAGCCGGGGATGTTCAGGTCGGATACGGTGAAACCGGTCAGACCCGCTTTTGGCTTGGAACCTTTACCGGTCGCGCCTTCATCACGGATCTCACCACCGGAACCGGTTGCTGCACCGGAGTGCGGTGCAATCGCCGTTGGGTGGTTGTGGGTTTCCACCTTCATCAGGATGTGGATATCTTCTTCGTTGTAACCGTACTGCTTGGTTTCTGGATTCGGGAAGAAGCGACCCGCTTTTGCACCCACGATTACGGATGCGTTGTCCTTGTACGCGGACAGCACGTTGTCACCGCCCAGCTCGTTAGTGTTCTTGATCATACCGAACAGGGACTTCTCCTGTGCTTCCCCATCAATATCCCAAGACGCGTTGAAGATCTTGTGGCGGCAGTGCTCGGAGTTAGCCTGCGCAAACATCATCAATTCAACGTCAGTTGGGTTGCGGCCCAGCTCGGTAAAGCTGGTTACCAGGTAATCGATCTCATCTTCTGCCAACGCCAGACCCAGCTCAGTATTTGCTGTTTCCAGTGCCGCACGGCCACCACCCAGAATATCCACAGTGGTCAGTGGTGCCGGAGATTCTTCCACAAACAGAGCAGCTGCTGCATCGATGCTTGGCAACACAGCTTCAACCATACGGTCATACAGCTCAGCCACAATTGCGTCCTGTGCGGCTTGATCCAGATCGCCGGATGCCTGAATATAGTACGCCACACCACGCTCGAGACGCTTAACGCTGCTCAGACCACAGTTGTGGGCGATGTCAGTTGCCTTGGAAGACCAAGGAGAGATAGTGCCCGGGCGGGGAACAACCAGGAATAGCTGGCCGGCAGGTTCTTCAACGTCAGCTTTTGGTCCGTAGCGCAGGATGCGGTCCAATACCTGTTGTTCGTCTGCTGATAGGTCCTGCTCCAGATCCGCAAAGTGCATGAACTCGCTGTACAGTGCTGTAACAGCAGGAACTTTGGACTGGAGAGCAGACAGCAGCTTTTCGTGACGGAAAGCAGAAAGAGCAGGTGCTCCACGCAATGCTAGCATGTTTTTTACAAGCCTCTTGAAGGTTGCCGGGCAAGCCGTGGTTACAGGAGAAAATTAGGCGGTAATTTTACCCGAAAGACCCCTACGGATACCAGAAATAGCGCGCTTATGTTGTTTGACTTTAAACGCAAGAAGGATGTCATCGATCTGATCGGGATTCTGATCCTGCTGATTATCCCGGCGATCCTCAGCTATAACAGCAAAACTGAGCTGCAGGCGATCCGTGAGTCCGGCAGCCTGAAGCTGGTAACCCGCAATACGCCCAGCACCTATTTTCTGGAGAAAGGCGAACCGGCAGGTTTCGAATACGAGCTGGCTAAAGCCTTTGCTGAACACATCGGAGTAAAGTTAGAAGTCACCGTAGCCCCCAGCTTTAGCGACCTGTTCACCCTGATCAAAAACCGCGACGCTGATATTGCGGCCGCTAACCTGACCATCACACCACAACGTCAGGAGAACTTTGCATTTTCTCCGCCCTACCTACACACCAGTTCGGCCCTGATCTACCGCATCAAGCAAGGCAATCCGGCCCCCAAAAAACTGGAATCAGTATTCGGCCGAACCATCGTCGTACCTGCCAACAGCAGCCATATAGAAGTCCTGAAGAAGCTAAAGGCCGATAACCCGGAGCTCACCTGGCAGGAGAGTGACGAACCCGCCATCGACCTGCTGGAACAGGTCCACGAGCGCAAAGTGGACTTTACCGTGATGGACGAGGTTACCTACAACTCCCACAGCTCCTACTTTCCAGGCGTCAACAAAAGCATGCTGCTGAACGAACCTCAGCCGCTGGCCTGGATGTACTCCCCGCATCCGGATAACTCACTGAAGTTGGCGCTGGAGCGTTTCTTTGCCAAAGAGAGCACCCAGGCACTGATCAAGCAACTGAAGATCAAATACTTTCAGCGCGAGAACCGCCTCAACTTCTTTGACACCATCACCTTCCGCAACCAGATGGAAAGCCGCTTCCCGAAGCTGGAAGCCTACTTCCATGATGCCGAAGCCGAAACCGGTATCAACTGGCAACTGTTGGCGGCGATCGCTTATCAGGAGTCCCACTGGAACCGCAAAGCAGTTTCTCCCACCGGCGTGCGCGGCATCATGATGCTGACCCGGGCGACTGCCAAAGAGATGGGCATTAAGAACAGAACCGACGCGGAACAAAGTATCCGCGGCGGGGCACGCTATTTAAAGAAGGTCATCGCGAAGATTCCGGAGCGCATCCAGGGAGAGGATCGTATCTGGTTTGGCTTGGCCAGTTACAACGTGGGTTACGGCCATCTGGAAGACGCCCGCATTCTGACCCAACGTGCGGGCAAGAACCCGGATAAATGGAAAGATGTACGTGAATTCCTGCCCCTGCTCACCAAACCGCGTTACTACAAGACCGTTAAACGGGGATACGCACGCGGTTATGAGCCGGTGATCTATGTGAAGAATATCCAGCGTTATCTGGATCTGATTCGCTGGGAGTTCCAGCTGCGCCAGATGCGCGAGGCGAGCAAGCAAGACTCTCTGCCAGACAGCAGCCAGAGCGCCAGCTCACTTAAGGAAGCCCCACTCACACTCTGAGGCACTTAAGAGGGAGTATTTTTCGCCGCATTTTCCCGTGCCGCCTGCTTCGCTGCTTTTTTCTCAGCTCGGCGCTGCTGAAAAAACAGGCTGATACGTTCGCTGCAGCGCTCCGCCAGCACACCACCGTGCGATTCCACACGGTGATTCATCCAGGGCTGTTCAAATACCTGTCCGTTACTGCACACTGCACCGGATTTTGGTTCGGTCGCACCGTAGATTACGCGTCGAATGCGGGCATGGACGATTGCACCTGCGCACATGGTGCAGGGCTCGATAGTTACGTAGAGATCAGCATCCACCAAGCGGTAGTTCTCCACTTTCTGCGCCGCCGCCCTAAGCGCCATAATCTCCGCATGGGCGGTTGGATCGTGACCACTGATCGGATGATTCCAGCCTTCACCGATCACTTCACCATCCAACACGACGACGGCCCCCACGGGCACCTCACCCACCTCAGCGGCACGCTCGGCCAGCGTCAATGCGGTTTGCATCCAGTGTTCATCTTGGGCAGTCAGGTCTGTATCGGTCATACGCGTAGTGGATCAGTTACTTATCAACAGGCAGAAAAAAGCCCGCGAGTACGCGGGCTTTTTATTATGCCAAAGAATCGCTCGGAATTATTCCCACTCGATGGTTGCAGGCGGCTTAGAGCTCACATCGTAAGTCACACGGGATACGTGTGGAATCTCATTGATGATGCGGCTGGATACAGTTTCCAGGAGCTCGTATGGCAGGTGCGCCCAACGCGCGGTCATAAAGTCGATAGTTTCTACAGCACGCAGTGCAATTACGTACTCGTAACGGCGACCGTCGCCCACAACACCTACAGACTTAACCGGCAGGAATACGGCAAACGCCTGGCTGGTCTTGTGGTACCAGTCAGCGTTGTGCAGCTCTTCGATGAAGATCGCATCCGCTTCACGCAGGATATCCGCGTACTCTTTCTTCACTTCACCCAGGATACGTACGCCCAGACCCGGACCCGGGAATGGGTGACGGTAAACCATGTCGTACGGCAGACCCAGTTCCAGACCGATCTTACGCACTTCGTCTTTGAAGAGTTCGCGCAGTGGTTCCACCAGCTCCATCTTCATATCTTCCGGCAGACCACCTACGTTGTGGTGAGACTTGATCACGTGTGCCTTACCGGTCTTAGCCGCGGCAGACTCAATCACATCCGGGTAGATAGTACCCTGCGCCAGGAAGTTAACGTCTTTCAGCTTAGCCGCTTCGTCATCAAACACTTCGATGAAGGTGTTACCGATGATCTTACGTTTCTTCTCAGGATCGTTTTCACCACCCAGGCGACCCAGGAACAGATCTTCAGAGTCGGCACGGATCACACGAACACCCATGTTCTTCGCGAACATGTCCATCACCTGGTCACCTTCGTTCTTACGCAGCAGGCCGTTGTCTACAAATACACAGGTCAGCTGATCGCCGATCGCCTTGTGCAGCAGCGCCGCTACAACGGAGGAATCCACACCGCCGGACAGACCCAGCAGCACTTTTTGGTTACCAACCTGCTCGCGAACCTTTTCGATCTGGTCAGCAATAATATTTGCCGGATTCCACAGCGCTTCAGTACCACAGATCTCCAGAACAAAACGCTCCAGAATACGACCACCCTGCTTGGTGTGGGTTACTTCCGGGTGGAACTGTACGCCGTAGAAGTTTTTCTCCGGGTGGCACATCGCCGCAATCGGTGCAGAGTCAGTAGACGCGATAATACCGAAACCTTCCGGCAGCTCGGTGACCTTGTCACCATGGCTCATCCACACGTCCAACAGAAGGGAGCCGTTGTTCGCCAGATGATCTTCAATACCTTCCAGCAGACGGCTAGGGCTGTCACCCAGACGCACCTGCGCGTAACCAAACTCACGCTTGTCGGAAGACTCTACTTTACCGCCCATCTGCGCCGCCATGGTCTGCATGCCGTAGCAGATACCCAGTACCGGAACACCCAGCTCAAATACCACCTCAGGAGCGCGAGGTGACTCACCCTCTGTTACAGACTCAGGGCCACCCGCCAGGATAATACCTTTCGGATTAAAATCACGAATGTCCTGTTCATCCAGGTCCCAGGCGTAAATCTCACAATAAACACCAATCTCACGTACACGGCGCGCAATCAGCTGAGTGTACTGGGAACCAAAATCCAGAATCAGAATGCGTTGAGCATGAATATCTTGTGTCATCTACTGTCACTCCAGTGGAGTATCTAAAAACGAAAATGGGGCGGCTTTACACCACCCCATTGATCATAATGGATAAATTATTAACCGACGCGATAGTTAGGCGCTTCTTTGGTGATGCTCACGTCGTGAACGTGGCTCTCAGCCATACCCGCGTTGGTGATGCGTACGAACTGCGGCACAGTACGCATGGTAGTGATATCTGCGCTGCCGGTATAACCCATCGACGCGCGCACACCACCCATCAGCTGGTGAACAACACCGGCCATCGGACCTTTACACGGTACACGGCCTTCGATGCCTTCCGGTACCAGTTTTTCCACGCCAGCTTTCGCGTCCTGGAAGTAACGGTCGGAAGAGCCAGACGTCTGACCCATCGCGCCCAGAGAACCCATACCACGGTATGACTTAAAGGCACGCCCCTGGAACAGTTCAACTTCACCCGGCGCTTCGTCGGTACCCGCCAGCATGGAACCAACCATTACTGCGGATGCACCTGCTACGATCGCTTTGGACAGGTCACCGGAGAAACGGATACCACCATCCGCCACAACCGGTACACCGTATTTTTCCATCGCAGTCGCAACGTTCGCTACAGCACTGATCTGTGGTACACCAACACCGGCAACGATACGGGTAGTACAGATGGAACCTGGGCCAATGCCCACTTTCACACCGTCTGCGCCTACTTCTGCCAGCGCAATCGCCGCTTCAGCCGTTGCGATGTTACCGCCGATGACCTGTACCTGTGGGAAGTTTTCCTTAACCCAAGCTACACGATCGATAACACCCTTGGAGTGGCCGTGCGCGGTATCAACGATGATTACGTCAACACCCGCAGCTACCAGTGCAGCTACACGATCTGGGGTTTCTGGGCCAGTACCCACTGCAGCACCCACGATCAGGCGACCCTGACTATCTTTTGCTGCACTTGGGTAAGCTTTTGCTTTGTTCATGTCCTTTACGGTCATCATGCCGTGCAGGCCACCTTCTTCGTCAACAACCAGAATCTTCTCGATGCGGTGTTTACGCAGCAGGTTACGAACTTTGTCTTTGTCCACGCCTTCTTCAACGGTCACCAGACGATCTTTTGGCGTCATGATGGATGCAACAGACGCATCCAGGTGGTTTTCGAAGCGCATATCACGGCTAGTTACGATACCAACCAGCTCACCGTTATCCACAACCGGGAAGCCGGAGAAGCCCATCTGGTCAGCCAGCTTTTGCAGCTCGCCCACAGTCATGTCGGAAGTACAGGTAACAGGGTCGTTTACAACACCTGCTTCATATTTCTTAACGCGGCGAACTTCTTCTGCCTGTTGTTCAATGGTCAGGTTCTTATGGATGATACCGATACCACCCTCCTGAGCCATTGCAATCGCCAGACGAGATTCAGTTACAGTATCCATCGCCGCAGACACCAGAGGGATGTTCAGTTCGATACCCTTGGTCAGACGGGTTTTCAGGGAAACGTCCTTAGGCAGTACTTCGGAGTAGCCTGGGACCAGCAACACATCGTCAAAAGTAAGTGCGTCTTCAGCGATTCGCAACATTCGCAGCCAACCTGTATTTCGTTGAAAAAATTAAGAGCGGAATTATACAGCCATTAGACTTTTTGCTCAATCAATCCTGACCATTCCGCAACGATAAATTCATTTACCTAATGCTGCCCTTATTCGATGACAGCAATATAACGATTGAAAGAAGATCACAGGCGCTGTAGCGGCACCAAAGTTGGTTTAAGATGGGCGCCATGTATAACGATAATCCCAACACCACCCGCGCCATTTCAGTTTCTGAACTGAACAAGCAGGCCCGTTCGTTGCTGGAACGCTCCTTCCTGATGATCAGCGTTGAGGGCGAGCTCTCCAACTTTGTCCGTCCCAGCTCCGGCCACTGGTATTTCACCCTGAAAGACGACAAGGCTCAGGTGCGCTGCGCCATGTTCCGCAATCGCAGCCAGTTCCTGAAATACCAGCCGAAAAACGGCGACCGCGTGCTCGTCCGAGCCAAGGTCAGCCTGTACGAAGGCCGTGGCGACTTTCAGCTGATCTGCGATTACATGGAGGAAAGTGGTTCCGGTCGTCTGCAACAAGCCTACGAAGAACTAAAAGCCCGGCTGCATCGGGAAGGCCTGTTCGACAGCCAGCATAAGAAACCACTGCCGAGCCACCCGGCGCACATTGGGATTATCACCTCCCCAACCGGGGCAGCCATCCACGATATCCTGACGGTGCTGAAGCGCCGCTTCCCCGGCTTGCCGGTTACGCTTTATCCCACAGCGGTACAGGGCGAGGAAGCAATCGTACAGATTGAACGCGCGATTGAACTGGCTAACCGCCACAACATCTGCGACGTATTGATCGTAGGCCGTGGTGGCGGCTCACTGGAAGATCTGTGGGCTTTCAACGAAGAACGTATTGCCCGCGCAGTATTCAACAGCCAAATCCCGGTGATCAGCGCCGTTGGTCACGAAGTAGATGTGGTCATAACCGACTTTATCGCCGATGTGCGCGCACCGACCCCATCGGCGGCGGCCGAGATGGTGAGCCCCGACCAGCACACATTGCAGCTACGCCTGAACCAGGCGAAACAACGCCTGGCGTCGCAACTCAAGCGCCAGCTCTATTTCCGTCGGGAACGGCTAATGGCACTGCGCGCCCGTCTGCGCCATCCCGGTGACCAGCTACGCCAGCAGGCTCAACGTCTGGATGACTTGGAACAACGCATGCAGCGGGCAATGCGACATAAACTCAGCGACCGTCAAAGCCGCTTGCAGCAGTTACAGCAGCGCCTGCAAAACCAGCAACCGAGTCAGCAGATCAACCGCTATCGCCAGCAGGTGGTCCAATATCAGCACCAGCTACAGCAACTGCTTCAGGCACGGCTGACTCAGGCCCGAATGGAACTAAAAGCCCAGGCCGGGCGTCTCCATGCGGTAAGCCCACTCGCCACTCTGGATCGAGGTTATGCCATCGTCCAGGACGAAAACGGCAAAGTGCTGCAGGACAGCCAGCAGGTACAGGTGGGCGACCAGATTCAGACACGCCTGCAGAAAGGACGACTGCAGTGTACCGTTGACCAGATAATCACGGAGAATTGTTAATGCGTTTGCTCACTTCACTGCTCGCCCCAGCGGCTTTACTGATTGTAAGCACACTGCTGCAAGCGGCTGACCTGCCGAAAGAATCCCGCGTACCGGGTGGCATCGCGGTTGTACCGCTTCCAGGCTTGACCTCATCAAAAGCCCCGCAGGCCGATTTCCGCGGTAACCGCGTGATGGTTGTCAGCGCACAAGGCACGGCATTCGAAAACCAGACTCGCTGGCTTGCCGTTGTGGGCATCCCGCTGAAAGCCAAATCAGACCAGAAACTGGTGATCTCTGCCGGTGGTGAAAAGTATCCGTTCACCATCGAGAGCAAAGAGTACAAAGCCCAGTACCTGACCATCAAAAACAAGAAGCACGTTAACCCGGATCCGGAACAGGTGAAGCGCTGGCGTCGCGAGAAAGCGGAGATGGTGGCCGCCTTCAAGCACTGGGAATCGATCGAACAGCCTCCGGTGAAATTTGAGCTGCCCGCCAAAGGCCCGTTCAGCAGTCCGTTTGGTCTGAAGCGTTTCTATAACAAGCAGCCACGCAACCCACACAGCGGCCTGGACATCGCCGCACCAGTGGGCGCACCAATCATCGCACCGGCAGCCGGTACTGTGCTCACTGTGGGGGACTACTTCTTTAACGGCAAAACCGTAATCATGGACCACGGCCAGGGCCTGACAACCATGTACTGCCATATGAGCCGTATCGACGTAAAACCGGGGGATAAACTGCGAACCGGCGACCAGCTGGGGGCCATCGGCAAAACCGGCCGTGTAACCGGTCCCCACCTGCATTGGAGCGTAAGCTTGAATAATGTGCGGGTCGACCCAATATTATTCCTCGACAACTAATTTGGTGGGCAACCCGCCCCCCACTCTATCTTTGGAAAGACACATGTCCGAACTGAAACTGGAAACCATCGAACAGAAAGCGAGCTACGGCATCGGTCGTCAGATGGGCGATCAGCTGGCTGCAAACAGCTTTGAAGGCGTTGACCTGGACGCGCTGGCAGCAGGCATCCGCGACTCCTTTAACGGCGAAGCACTGGCTATCGAAGTTAACGAAATTCAGGACGCGTTCAACGTAATCAACGAGCGTATCCAGGAAGCGCAGAAGAAACAGGCCGAAGAGTTCGTTAAAGCAGGCGAAGAGTTCCTGGCTGATAACGCAAAACGCGAAGGTGTTGTTACTCTGGAATCCGGTCTTCAGTACGAAATCGTTGAAGCAGGTGAAGAGAACGGTGAAAAACCATCAGCCAGCTCCAAAGTACGTACTCACTACCACGGCACGTTCATCGACGGCAAAGTATTCGACAGCTCCTACGATCGCGGCCAGCCTGCTGAGTTCCCTGTTGGCGGCGTAATCGCTGGTTGGACCGAAGCACTGCAGCTGATGACCAAAGGTGCTAAGTGGCGCCTGTACATCCCTTACAACCTGGCATACGGTGCTCAGGGCTCCCCAGGCGGTATCCCTCCATACTCCGCACTGGTATTTGATGTAGAGCTGCTGGAAATCCTGTAAGCAGCCCTGCCTGTCCAGCCGGTCACTCGTACCGGCTGGTTCAGCTCCCCCACGTTATCCACAACCCGGAGATGCAATCCGTGAAACTCTTCCATCAGGTTTATGGTGAAGGCGAACCACTGATCATCATGCACGGTCTGTTTGGTACCTACGAAAACTGGGGTACCCAGATCAAAGCGTTGGCCGAGCACTTTCAGGTGATCGCTGTGGATATGCGCAACCACGGCCGTTCCGATCACGATTCGGTGATGGATTATCCGGCGATGGCCGCAGATATTGTCGAACTGATGGATGATCTGGGTCTGGAGAGTGCAAATATCCTGGGCCACTCCATGGGGGGCAAAGCCGCCATGCAGCTGGCACTGAATCACCCCGAGCGGCTTCGCAAACTGATTGTGGTTGATATTGCCCCGGTGGAATACAAACCGCACCATGACGATGTATTTACGGGCTTGTACGCAGTGCAGCTGGATCAGCTGAAATCCCGCGGTGATGCCGACAAGCAATTAGCAGCCCATGTGGATGAGCTGGGCGTACGCGCCTTCTTACTGAAAAACCTCTATCGCGATGAGAACAAACAGTTCCGCTGGCGCATGAACCTGGATGTGCTGCGTGACGAATACGTCCACATTGGTGCGGCGCCATCCGGTACACCGTTTCAGGGTACTACCCTGTTTATTAAGGGCGAAAACTCCCACTACCTGCTACCCGAGCACCGCGATCAGGTACTGACCCTGTTCCCTAACACAAGCTACAAACTGATGCAGGGCGCTGGTCACTGGCCACACGCAGAGAAGCCATCGATCTTTGGTAAAATTGTGCTGGGATTCTTACTGGATTGATTTAGCAAGTTCTTAAGCAAATTAGCAGCAGGTTAGGAAAAGGAGCGAAATGCTCAGACCTGCTGCTCAATAATACTGCCTTCAGGGAAGACTTTGGTAAACACGCCAGTTTCCACCAGGCGACGTTCCATTTCCAGACGGTTTTCATCCAGGGTTTTCATCCAGGGTTTTCACCCCACCCTGTTCCGTCTCTGGCTGGTTTTCAAACCCGCCACTGGAGGCGGAGCTTTCAGACTCTTCACCACCATCTTGCGCCGATGCGCTTTCAGGTGTCATTCCCGGTTCAGATGCCGCTTCAGGACCACCGGTTTCACCCGCTTCATCACCTTCACCGCTTCCATCCTGAGTCGCCAACTCGGCCAAGGCTTCGGCCATCAGCGCCTGCGCTTTTGCTGCCACCTGGCGATCCTGACTGGACGGCTCTGCCGGGGCTAATGCCGCTGCTATGACGGTACGCATCTTCTCGATGGTAGCCTCTGGATCGTTGGGGATTGCCGACGTATCGACGCTGACCTCACCGCTGGTTGCATACATCCGTCCGTCAGGACCACGGGTGTACTCCAATTCAGGCGCACCGGTGTACTGCCCCCCCACATTGGCATGGGCCTGTTCGTGCTGGCGCACCTCCCTGTCACGCGCTTCCAGCTCCTCAACAACCTGCAACTCCTGTTCGGTCAGCTCGGAGCTACCAGCGGAGTTCGATTTTTTCTCTTCGGAAGCCGCAGTGGAGGCAGAACTGCCCGATCCACTCTCTACTTTTTCAACAGGCTTAGCAGAATGCTCAAGATCTGCAGAGGTGGTGACAGCCTGAGTGCTTTCAGGCTGCACAGGAGTCTCACCCGCTGGACGAACCGTGGGTGATGATAATAGCGGTGGAGAAAGTGCGCTGGCGGCGTTCAGTTCCATAGCGAGTATCAGACGTGAATGTTGATATTTCCGCCTACAGTTTCAGACGCGGCTGTAACCACTTTGGTGGTGGCGGCTTCAGTTTCCTGCACAGTAGTGCCTTTTACAGCACTGACACTGGCAGGTTCACGACCTGTCGCTTCTTCAGCATGGTCTGGTTTACCGCTGCCATGCAGGTCCCCGGATGCTTTAGCGACATTATCCAGGGTTCTGTTCTGCCCGATTACGCCGGATTGTAATGCGTTGGTGACGTTCATAGGACCACCCCCTTACCTTCCATTTGATCATCAGCTGCAGCGTCTTGAATCTCCAACGACACATAGGCGCTACAACAAATACTACTTCCAGCAAGACAGTTTAGATCAGTTTTGGCGTTTGGTCACGATTTAGCCAGCCAACAATCGATCGATATCAATATACTCGGCGATGTTGTCCGGTGTCGGATCTTCAAGGTGAGGAATCTCAGCCAGCAGCGGCGCGCGCAGCATATTGGCAATGGTATCGCGATTTTCGTCGTAACTATCCATAGCAGGATCAACTTTGTTGGCGATCCAGCCGGCCAACGGTACACCGTCTCGGGCAATGCTTTCTGCCGTCAGCAGTGCGTGGTTGATACACCCGAGTTTCATGCCAACCACCATAATCACCGGCACCTGCAGCGACTTAGGAATCTGCGCCATGGTTTCACGGTAGCTCAGCGGCACTCGCCAGCCACCTGCACCTTCCACCAACACGAAGTCTGCAGGCTGCATCATGGCGCCACGACAAAAAGCCGCAATACGCTCACCAGAGAGCACCCGTCCTTCGTTCATCGCAGCGATATGCGGTGCGATCGGTGATTCAAAGGCGATTGGGTTCACCTGCTCGTAGCTCAACTTTACGCTGGCGGTATTCTGCAAAATAACCGCATCGGAGTTACGCAGGCCGTCGTCGGTCTTTTCACAACCCGCCGATACCGGCTTCAGGCCAATCGTGCGTTTACCCGCCTTGTTCGCGGCAGCCAGCAATCCGGCCGTTACAATGGTTTTACCCGCATCGGTATCAGTTCCGGTGATAAAGAAACTACGCTTTGCCATCTTATTCGTCACTATATAGATAGGTTGGCCCAAGGCCTGTTAATACTAGTTGGTCTGACGCTTGGTGAGGACGCCGTAATATACGTGATAGGTTGCCGGCAGATAGCCTTCAGCATGGCGCTGTGCTTCGTAAGCTTCACTGAACGCCTTGATCCGCGCACGCCCGGTCAGACCGGACGGCTGGCCCGCATTCATATTGTGGGCACCTATCCCTTTGAGCTCATTGGTCAGATCCCGTAAACGTGCGTAACGGCACACCCGGTACTCGGTTTCCAATGAATCCACATGCAGAATTTCCGGCATATCGTGCCGCAGATCAGACCAATCGATAAACCGATTCACATGCACCTGGTCATCCACCTGTGCCCAGGCTGTACGCAGCTCATGCAGGGTATCCGGCCCCAGTGTACTAAACACAAACTGACCACCGGGTTTCAGTACCCTCGCAATCTCGGCAAACAGATTGTCGGTGTGCTCGCACCATTGGATCGCCAGGCTGGTAAAAATCAGATCAACACTGCTATCCGCCAGCGGCAGGGCTTCCGCATCACCGCACAACCACGCAGTGTCGTCCAATGGGCGCTTTTCACGGGCGTAGTTGAGCATCCCTTCCGCCAGGTCCAGGCTGACAATAAACGCCTGTGGATAACGCTGTTTGATCAGCGGCGTGAAATACCCGGTACCACTGCCCAGATCCATCACCACCGGCGGCTTGGTGTCCGGTAGTCTTTTAAGCAGCTCATGCCCTACACCGCGCTGCAACTCTGCCACGGAATCGTAGGAACACGCAGCACGACTGAAGGAGTCGGCCACCCGCTTTTTATCGAAGGACGCCGGGCTCATGCACGGGCCTCGGACAGGAAAGCAATTACCTCGTCACACCAACTCTCGGCATGAGAGATAAAGGGCAGATGCCCCGCACCTCCGTACACTGCGGTCTTCGCAACAGGATTCAGTGCTGCACAGCCTTCAGCGGCACTCGCCGGCACCAACAGATCATTTTCACCAAACTGCAGCAACACAGGCATGCTCAGCTCAGCCAAAGCATTACGGACGTCGGTTTCCAACAGGGTCAGTGCAGGCGCCAGTGCGGATGGCTGATCCTCTTTCACCAATTGCTTCAGCAGCTTGAGGGTTTCGCGCCCCGCTTCCGCACCTTGGGTTTGCAGCATGATGAAACGGGTCAGTGTTTTGGCTGGATTGTCTGCCAGGGCACTTTTGAAGCCCTGGTAGGTTTCGGTATCCATTGCGCTGGCCCAGTCATCACGGGCAACGAAGCATGGGTTAGACGCAACCATCACCAACGCACTTACACGCTCAGGCGCTTTCGCCGCGGCAGCCACAGCCAGTTGACCACCCAGAGACCACCCCAGCCAGTGGGCTTGCTCAGGAGCTACAGCCAATAGTGCATCGACCGCAGCGTCGAAGGTTAGGTTATCCAGTGCCGGCGATTGCCCCAGCCCAGGCAGGTCAATCAGCGTGATGCTGAAATGGTCTTCCAACGCGGGCAAAACCCTCTGCCAGATAGAGGAGTTCATACCCCAACCATGCAGCATAACCAGTCTTGGCTTGTCAGGATTACCACGCTGTTCGGTGTACAACTGAATCATCGACTAACCTTCTCCAAAACATCCAACAAACGAGTCACCTGTGCTTCGGTGTGACTGGCGCTGAAGGTGACACGCAAGCGGGCACTGCCCTGCGGCACAGTCGGCGGACGGATCGCACCGATAAAGATCCCTTCCGCTTCGATCGCCGCGCTCATGCGCATCGCTTCGGCGGAATCACCCACCATGATCGGCTGGATCGGCGTCGGAGAATCCATCAACTCCAATCCGAGTTGCTCGCAGCCGTCGCGGAACTGTTTGATCAGCGCTGCCAGTTTCTCCCGGCGCCACTCTTCATCGCGCAGGATCTTCAGACTGGTCAGAGTCGCCATCGCCACCGCAGGCGGCATACTGGTAGTGTAAATATAGGTGCGTGCATGCTGCACCAGGGTCTCAATCAACTCTTCGCTACCGGCGACAAACGCACCTGAAGTACCAAAGGCTTTACCCAAAGTACCTACCAAGACCTGAACATCGTCCTGTCCCAGACCAAAGTGTTCGACACAACCACGACCGCCTTTACCTACACAGCCAAAACCGTGGGCATCATCTACCATCACCCAGGCATCGTGCTGTTTCGCGGTCTGGCAGATTTCAGGCAGCTCGGCAATGTCGCCGTCCATGCTGAAGACACCGTCGGTGACCACCAACTTACGGCGGGCTTCGCTACGGGTCAGTTTCTGTTCCAGACTCTGGGCATCGTTATGCAGGTAGCGCTGAAAACGGGCACCACTCAGGAGACCCGCATCCAAAAGGGAGGCATGGTTGATACGATCTTCAAACACAGCATCGCGTTTATCCAGCAGGGCGTTGACCGCACCCAGATTTGCCATGTAACCGGTGGAAAACAGCAACGCACGCGGGCGACCGGTAAACTCGGCCAGCGCCTCTTCCAGTTCATGGTGGGCCTGACTGTGGCCGTTCACCAGATGGGACGCTCCACCACCAACTCCGTACCGGTCGGCGCCTTCTTTTAACGCCTTGATGACGTCAGGGTGATTGGCCAGGCCAAGGTAATCGTTGGAGCAGAATGCCAGGTAGTTTTGGCCGTCCACCTGCACTTCCGGTGCTTGTGGGCTCTCCAGCATACGGCGCTGGCGATAGAGAGACTGGTCTTTACGGGCGGTCAGTTCATCCCGTAACTGATCAAATGACATAGACAGATCCGATCAATAAAGGAAGGCCGCAGGCCCCAGGGGAATAGGACCTGCGGAAAAAAACTCGATCAGGCTTCGTAGAAGTGCTGGCTGTCGGCCTGTTTTTGCAGGTCGCTCATGATCGCCTGCTCCTGGGTTTCGTCGTTTTCGGAGATACGCTGCTCCGGCTTGATGCCCAGACGTTTGAACAGTTTCAGGTCACGGTGAGTTTCCGGGTTCGGCGTGGTCAGCAGACACTCGCCATAGAAGATGGAGTTGGCACCGGCCATAAACGCCATCGCCTGCATCTCATCACTCATGGACTCTCGACCCGCGGACAGACGCACGTGGGACGCTGGCATCATGATACGTGCCACAGCAATGCTGCGCAGGAAATCCAGGTTATCCAGATCTTCCGCATTCTCCAGCGGCGTGCCTTCTACTTTAACCAGCATGTTGATTGGTACACTTTCCGGTTGTACCGGCATGTTTGCCAGCTGGCGCAGCAGACCAATACGGTCGGTTGCGGTTTCACCCATACCCAGGATGCCACCGGAGCAGATTTTCATACCGGAATCGCGTACGTGCTGCAGAGTATCCAGACGATCCTGGTAGGTACGGGTGGTGATGATCTTGTCGTAGTACTCAGGCGACGTATCCAGGTTGTGGTTGTAGTAGTCCAGGCCCGCGTCCGCCAGGCGGTCCGCTTTGTCCTGATCCAGCATACCCAGGGTCATGCAGGTTTCCAGACCCAGCTCTTTAACCTGACGCACCATGTCCAACACGTAAGGCATGTCACGTTCGTGCGGGTGCTTCCACGCCGCGCCCATGCAGAAACGGGAAGAACCGGAGGCTTTTGCCTGCTTGGCTTTCTCAACCACACGTTCCACTTCCAGTAGACGCTCTTTTTCAAGGCCGGTGCTGTAGTGGGCGCTCTGTGGACAGTATTTGCAATCTTCCGGGCATGCGCCGGTTTTAATCGACAGCAGGGTACTTACCTGCACTTCATTCGGATTGAAGTACTGGCGATGCACAGTCTGCGCCTGGAACATCAGATCGTTAAACGGCAGCTCAAAAAGAGCGCGTACCTCTGCTTCAGTCCAGTCGTGACGGATAGCGGTTTTCTCTTGCATCGTGTTTCTTTCCCCTGGAAAATCCTTTGATAAGCGGGCCAAAGAGGGCCACGCGCTCACATTGGACCAATGATATAGGGACAGAAGGAACTGTCAACCAATGCGAACACCACAAGAGAACTGCTGGTTATTTTTTAGCCAATGCATTTTATGCAAATCCCGCACTAAACACCCGCGCGGCATCTGCCCCAATTGCCAGCGCGATCTGCCCTGGATCGACACCTGTTGTCCACGCTGTGCCCTCCCCCAGACACACAACCATCTTTGCCCCCAATGCAGCAAAACACGGGTACCGTTCGGACAGGTGCACGCCCTGTTTGACTATCTGTTTCCCATCAACGAGCTGATTGCGCAGATCAAGTACCACGACAAACCGGTGTATATGGCAGCCTTAGCCGAGCTGATGGCGCGTCATCTGCGCTATATAAAGCCTGAGCGCAAACCGGATCTGCTGATCCCCGTACCAATGCACAAAAAACGCCTGCGAGAGCGTGGCTACAATCAGGCGGAAATTATGGCTAGATTACTGGGGACGTTGCTCGATATCCCGGTACGCAGTGACCTGCTCATTAAGAATCAAGCAACGGCGCAACAGATGGCGCTGCATCGCAACGAACGACAGAAGAATCTGCGCGGCGCCTTCAGCTGCAAACCGTTTGAGGCGCAGCATGTAGCATTGATCGATGACGTGATGACCACGGGCACCACCGTCACTGAGATCTGCAAGGTGTTACGGCAGTCACCGACTCAGATGATAGATGTGTGGGTGCTGGTGCGTACCGCGGAAGATCGTTGAACTACATGCATCACTTCATCACTACCTTGCCACCGATCATCTTGTAGGCGGGCGTACCACGGATCAGGGTTTCGCGGGCAAAGACCTGCTCACAGCCCGGACAGGTACAGGGAGTCTTCGTGAAATCTTCACTGATACGCTCCTTAAAACACTTTACCAGTGCCCCCTTGCCACCTTTGCGGTAGCGGTACAGCTTGGTTTTACAGCGGGCGCAGAAGATATCAACGGTTTTCACCGGCCCCTTGGGATTGGGTTTAGCCATGAAATGAACAGTGCACAAAAGTTAAAGGATGTGTTCCGTAGTCTAACATGGTGTCCTTGTACGGAAGCCGATACTATGAGTGCAGTCCAACTGTCTGCGAAGCGAGAGCTATGAAAGTCGCTGTTTATTGCGGGTCTTCTCCCGGCCCTGATGGTTCTGTGTATATGCAAACCGCCTACGAGCTGGGGCAATCCCTGGCCGAAAACGATGTTGAACTGATCTACGGTGGGGCCACCGTTGGCCTTATGGGCGCAGTCGCGGACGGCGCACTGGCTGCGGGCGGTAAAGTTATTGGTGTGATGCCTAGCTTACTAACCGAGAAAGAGCTGGCCCACAAAGATCTTAGCGAACTGATTCCTGTGCAGGACATGCATGAACGCAAGGCCATGATGGCCGAACTCGCCGACGGCTTTATCGCCCTACCCGGCGGTTGCGGCACCATGGAGGAGCTGTTCGAGGTGTGGTGCTGGGCGCAATTAGGACTGCACCACAAACCCTGCGCCCTGTATAACGTCGATGGCTTCTACAACAAGCTGATCGAGTTTATCCATCACGCCCAGTCACAGCAGTTTATCCGCGAAGAGTACACACGCATGTTGGTTGTGGGGAATAGCCCGGACGAGATCCTGCAGGCGTTTCGCAGCTACCAGCCCCCCGCCGACAAGTGGCGGGACCGCAGCGCACTCAAGCCGGCTACACAAGATATTTGAATTCACACACAATGTAACAGAGGGATGACCTGATGTTTAAGAAGTTATTGGCCAGCGTAGGGATTGGCGCAGCAAAAGTAGACACCATTCTGGAAACCGACACGCTGATGCCGGGCCAGCCATTCCGCGCCTCCATCGAGATCACCGCAGGCGATGTGGAGCAAGATATCTCCGGCATTGAGCTGGCCCTGGTCACCCACACCGAAGTGGAAACCGACGACGGCGAACATACCGAAAACGTTAAGCTACAGAAGTGGCAGATCAAAGACAGCGTCAGCTTAACGCCAGGCCAGACCCTCTCCGTACCGTTTGAAGGCGTGCTGCACCATGAAACCCCGATCACAGCAATAAACTGCCACGATAACCGCTGCCACGTTTGGATCGCGACCGGCTTGGAGATTGATCTGGCTTTGGATGCCTCCGATAAAGACGCGCTGAATATCGTACCTACCGACGCGATGCGCACATTTGTTGGTGCATTGGAAAACTGCGGTTACTACCTGCACAGCGCCGATGTGGAAAAAGGTTATTTGCGTGGCGACGGCTTTAGCTCCACCAGCGGTGCGTACCAGGAACTGGAGTTCCGCCCTGAAAACGGCGGTTTCTTCGGCACCAAAGAGATTGAGGTATCCTTCGTACCGGAAGCCGATCGCACCCACGTTTTGCTGGAACTGGATCGTGCCTTCCGTGGTGACGGTTTCATGTCGTTTACTTTGGAGCACAGTGACCTGAACCCTTCCGCGCTCGAAGCCCAGCTGCGCCAGGTACTGTAAGACCCGCCAACACCTCTAAGATGCACTAAACAAAACTCCGATCTATAAAGATCGGAGTTTTTATCACCAAGGACGTTTCACTCCGTGATCGATATCCCACTGTTTTACCTGTTTGCCATCCCCGCCGTGTTGATTACCGGCATTTCCAAGGGTGGTTTTGGCGGCGGTCTGGGCTTGCTGGCCGTGCCGATGATGTCCTTTGTGATCTCTCCGGTCCAGGCTGCCGCTATCATGCTACCCATCCTCTGCTTGATGGATATCTTTGGTGTGATCCGTTTTCGCCAGTTTGCCGACTGGAGCCACCTGTCGATTCTGCTACCGGCAGCCCTGCTGGGCAGTCTGTTGGGCACCTTCAGCTTCCACTACCTGAACGAAGCA
>NZ_CAXRBQ010000139.1:0-7248 GCF_964228735.1 Pontibacterium sp.
CATCAACGTGGCCAGTTTTTCAGGCCCCAGCATCTGCTGATGCACAGCGATGATCGACTGATCCAATAACGGCACGTCGTTTTCCATGGCTGCGTGCTCCGGTGTTGTATCTACCATGACTTTGTCGCCACGTACGGCGGCAAACAGCTGCTCTTTCTGTACCGGTTTAGCGATCACGTTGCTGATCCCCGCTTCCAGATAATCGTGCACATCTTCCGGTCGCACGCTCGCGGTCAGGGCGATGATACGGGTGTGTTGGTTAATACATTCGGGATCGTTGGTCAGGCGACGGCTGATTTCGATTCCACTCAAACCCGGCAGGTGCATATCCATCAGGATCAGGTCGAAGGGTTGTTCCTGGCCTAGTTTGAGGGCCTCAAATCCGTCACTGGCGATGGTGACCTGATGCGCCTGTTCTGCCAGTAATCCCAGCACAACCTGCTGGTTGATCTCCACATCCTCAACCAGCAGTATTCTGCGTGGCTGGATGGTTAGCTCTGCTTGGGCAATTTGTACGGTTTCCTGCATTGGCAATTGGGCGGCTTCAAGCTCGATTTCGATCCAGAAGGTGCTGCCCTGACCGGGTTCACTGATCAGTCCAATCTGTCCGCCCAGGTGTTCGGCCAGCTCCTTACAGATCGCGAGGCCCAGACCGGTGCCGCCAAAACGACGGGTGATGGTTTCATCGGCTTGGGTAAAGCGGTCGAAAATATGTTGTTGCAGCTCCGGTGCGATACCGATGCCGGAGTCGATGATCTCAAAGCGCAGAAGATGTTTACTGCCGTGTTGTTTCAAGGTACGGACGTTTAGTTGAACGATCCCCTGATCGGTAAACTTGATCGCATTGGCCAGCAGGTTGGTAAGAATCTGGCGCAGGCTGCTCTCTTCGGTAGAGCAGTGGTCGATCACATCGTCACCGCAGTTGAGCACGAGGCCGATCTTTTTGCGGTCTGCTTCTGGCGCCAGCAAGGTGATCAGGTTGTGCAACAGGTTGTGAAGGGAGAAGCGGGTCGGCGTCACACTGTACGCGCCTTCCACCAGGCGACCGTATTCCAGCACATTGTTAAAGGTCGCAAGCAGGGCATTGGTGGCGTCGTGCAGAACACGGATATGATCGCGCTGCTTAGTGGTCAGCTCGCTGCTTTCCAGCAACTGGATCATGCCCAGCATACCGTTCATCGGCGTGCGGATCTCGTGACTCATGGTGGAGAGGAAGCGGGATTTGGCATTACTGGCTTCCTCGGCGGCTTCTTTGGCACGTAACAGGCTCTGGGTGCGGCGTTCTACCATCTCCTGAAGTTGGTCACGGTTATAACGCAGGCGCTGCTCTTCCTGTTCGCGCCGAGCGATATCCATACGGATCGATTGGCGCATATCGTTCAGCGCCGTCACCAGCTGGTCCAGCTCGTCCCGTTTCTTCGGCGGCTGGCGGTTGAGGGTGAGGCTATGTTCCAGCTCACCGGCCCCGATCTCGCGGCTGTAGTTGGCCATCGACTCCAGGTGACGGGTGATCTGGCGCTGGAAGATCACCAGAATCACCAGCACGATCAGGAGAACCAGCAAGGTCTGGGTGAGGAAGGTGTTGAAGCTGCGCTTGATGATGCGGGAGTTGATCGCTTCTAGGTCAAAGCTGACGTCCAACCGGCCCAGCTTGCGCCCGGTCTGGTTGGCTACGTGAATCAATTCGAAACTGTGGGTTTGCACCCTGTGGTCTTCGGACGGTGGTGTCAGGTCCTCAATTGAGACATCGTTGCTGTCCAGTGTGAGGTAAGCCACATCGGGCAGGTTCTGAATCCCTTTCAGCTGCAGCTCAATCTGTCCCTGGTCTAGATCCCAGAGGCTTTTAGCAAGGCTGGCCAGGTAACTGCTGCGGATCAGGTCGACCTGCTGGTCGATCGCCTTGTGTTCCCTGCGGTAATCCAAGGTGAGCTGCAGCGCAGTCGAGAGCAGAATAAACAGGAAGCTGCAGGCACACACATATACCATAACCCGATACCCCAGCGGGTGTTCGCTGGAGTAGCGGGCGATCTTGGGTAACAGTCCTTTAGGGTGTTTCATGGTGAGGTTGTTGGCTCCCGTATGTCTGCTGTCTTGGGTATATCAGTAGCGTCGAGGTATTTCAGACTGTAACGATCGGTCAGACGCTGGATGGTGCCATCCCGTTGCATCTCTTTCAGACGACGGTCAATAAACGGCAGGTGTGCTTTCAGGTCACTCTTGTGACCCACGGCCAGGTGGTAAAACTCGGTGCTGACCCGGTAATCCAAGGCTACAACTTTATCGTGATACCCCATCTTCTGGCTTTGCAAGCGGCCACTCAGCAGCCCGACTGGCATAAAGTCGATACGTTGGCGGGCCAATTTTTCGAAGTTCTGCCGGTTGCGGGAAACATGTTCGATACGGGTATTCTGGGCCAGAAACTGGTCGAGCCGCTCGCCAAAGCTGTCGCCTAAAAGCAGCCCGGTGGTTTTGCCGCGTAGATCGTCCAGATCAGTAAAACTAATTGGATTTTCGCGGTTTACAAAGAATGCAACCGGATCCGCAATCACCGGTTGCTTGCTGAACCAGAGGTAGGTCTCGCGGCTGGGGATACGGTATGCCGCCACGACGATATCTGCGTTGCCTAACTGCACTTCCCGCAAGCAGCGTTTCCAGTTGTAGTCGGCGCTGAGCTCAACCTTGTAGCCAAGCTCCGCAAACAGCTGAAGGGTGACGGAAGGTGCCAGCCCAGTGAGCTGGCCTGCCTGAACCCATGAAACCGGTGGGTAAAACGGATGGCCGCAGGCTTTTAGAACACGTGCATGGCTGCTGGAGATGCTCAACACTAGGCTGAGTAATGTGAATCCCAGCCAGCGGATGATCATGCCATGTCCACGGGTTTGGGGGTGAAAAGGTAACCGGCGCCGTGTACGGTCAGAATGGTTTTCGGATTGGCCGGATCGTCGCCCAGTTTGCGGCGCAAACGACCGATCAGTACATCCACGGTGCGGTCGCTGGGTACCCACTCGCGGTTACGGATCTGTTCCAGAATTTGCTCACGGCTCATCACCCGACCAGAGTGTGTCATCAGAGTGTTGAGTAGCTGGAATTCACCTTCGGTGAGCTGCACGATCTGTTGCTGCTCGTCGATCAACTGACGGCGATCCAGATTTAGTTTCCAGCGCTCGAACTGCTTAAAGGTGTGGGGTAGGGAATCGGTTGGTTTAGCGTCGGTACAGTGACGTACGCGGCGCACCAGGTTCTTGGTGCGGGCCAGGATCTCACGCGGGTTAAAGGGTTTGGTGACGTATTCGTCGGCACCACATTCAAGACCGATCAAGCGATCCACTTCATCCTGACGGCCGGTGACCAGGATGATGCCCACTTCGGTATGCACCCGGAGTTCACGGGTGAGGGTCAGGCCATCCTTGCCCGGTAAACGTATGTCGAGCAGGATCACATCGATCGGTTCGCTGCTGAGAATGGCTTCGGCTTGCTCTGCCGTTTCAGCACTGTAAACGGTGTAACCTTCCTCTTCGAAGTAGCTGCGCAAACAATCGCGTGTCAGCTCTTCGTCATCGACCACGAGGATTCTGGAATCTGTATTCATCGGACCTTTTATCCGTACAACGTGCGTTATTTTTATTATATGCAGTGATCTGCCTGCCTCTAAACCTAGAGGTTTACCGGTAGTGTTGGCAAGTTCTGTTTACATCTCATTTACAACGTTTTACAGGTTTAAACGTTTCGCTCCCATCTTGTAGCAGCGGTCTCCGACCGCGACAGGGGGGGGCGCCAAGCCTTCGAAAGGTCGCCCTCGGAGCGGGCTGCTACAAATTCATTTACTTTTCGTATTTTTGGGGCACTGTTGGGCATCGCGTTGCGATGACCAACCTACGGATCAATATTTTTAATTACGGGTAGGTTGGCCATTGGGTAGCAATGCCCAACGTTTATCAGAACCCAAAAAAACGCCCTCAAAATGAGGGCGTATGGCGAAGTCCAATATTCGGACAAAATGATAGGCGTGGCCGGGACGCTTGAAACCGGCCACTGATAGAACTCAGCTTGTTTCCGAGCTGATGGAGAGAACGCTGTTAGCGACCACCCGCACCCTGGCGGGATTGTTCGCTGTTGGTTACCAGGACTTTAGCACCCAGGCGGTTGATCTCTTCCCACAGTGCATCGTCGATGTCGACGCCGTTTTCAACGGTGAGGTCCTTGTTCGCTGCAACCTGATCGGCGCTGATGTAACGCGCTGCACGGTTGCCACGGGACTCCTGTAGGGAGGAGGTCAGATCCACACGGGAGCTGCAGATGATGGTCAGCGCCTGTACGTCTACTTCGCTGGTTTCCAGAGAGGTAGTTGCTTCGCTGTAGCTTGGGTAACGCTGACCCGCTTTGATCGCAGCAGTGTGCTCGGTCACGGTGTCGCTCCCGTTCTGCCAGTACGCCGCCACGCTGATGCCACGACGACCACAGTCGGTCAGGGCTTTCAGGATAAACATACGGTTATGGCAGTTATGTACGGTGACTGTCGCAATACCGCTTTCCAGCGCCTTAGCGTGTGCCAGGTCTACGGATGCAGCGATACAGTTCAGTGCGCTGCGGCCGTGGCTGTCGATGATCGCGGAAGTACTGTCTTCGTAGACAACGCTGCTCAGCGGTTTGTCGCTGTCTTCACCGATGTAAGGCAGTGCGCGTTCCAGCTCCTGCAGGCCATTCAGGCCATGCTTTTCCAGCCACAGAATCATGTTCGCAGCATCTTCGTAGTTACCCACGAAGTAACCAGTTGCTTCAAAGCAGCGGCGCAGTGCAGCTTTCAGTTCATTCATAGAAATATGCATTGTTACTACTCCTTACTGCTTTGGCGCCAGAGGCATGAACCAGTCATCGTTAAAAGTTTGTCCGATATCTTCCAGTAGCGGTGCGCCCTGGAACATGGTGTTACGTACCCACAGACGGGAACGTGGATCGAACTTACTTACCCCGAAGAACGCCAGTTTGCAGCGTAGCAGGTGCATCGGCAGGATATCCTGATCCAGCAGGTTGGCTTGGATATCACCGTAGACACAGCGGTTCATGCTCTGGATACGGCGAACGATGCCGCGCATCTTCGGTCGTGCCACCATGAAGCGAGCGGTGGTGTGTTCTGGATGCTCCTGAACATATTCGCATAACTGGTCGTAGCACTTGCGAACCGCGTAACCCACGCCCAGTGCCATCTGCTTATCCTTGGCTTCAACGTCCGCAACACTGCCCAGACGTGGTTCCATCTTCTCTTCAGAGCGGTACCAGCAGGTCTCACGTGCGCCTTCTGCACTGAAGTCGATCTCTAACGCCCAGTCGTAACGGGTCTCGATTACAGATTTAAGTTCCTGCAGTGGCATCAATGGATCAAGATCCAGGAACTCTTCTGCGTTGTGGTACTCCTCCAGGTCTTCTACCAGCTCTGGGTAGAGTTCCAGCAGGATAGATACCAGCATCTCCTGACCCTGTACGGAGCAGTTTTCTTCGCTCCAACCCAACAGGTTGTTCCAGTCGCTGAAGTCGGCGGCGATGTAGCCTTTTAGTGCTTCGAGATCCGCCAGAACCAGCTTGTTGTTTTCGGTTTGCCACTCGTCTTCGGTAAACGTTTCGGCAGTGTGCAGTGCGCAGCGCTCGATCAGTTCATCCAGGTGGTGGCGTACACGGTCATTGATGTTGCCCAGTACGCGGATACGGGCCAGCGCTAGTTCGCGCATCTCAATCCATTGGTTGATGAGCAGCGGGTGGTTAACCAGGTAAGGTGCCATACCCAGACCGGTGGAGTTACCGATACCGAAGTAACGTTTGATCTCCGCATCCATCGGCTTGAAGGAGTTAGGTGCACGGTGGCGAGCGATATGCTCCGCCTGCAGCAGGCTGAAGTTACGCAGCATCAGGCAGACAAACATCTCACCGGCAAACGGACGCGCAAAATCTTTGTGTTTGGTGCGGACTTTTTCCCAGTCCGCCATACCTAGCTTACCGCTGCCGTATACGGCTGTGGTGCGGTACAGGTAACCGACCTTGGCGATTTTATCTACGTCTGGCTGTTCACCTTTGGACAGCTGATCAACCACGTAGTCGAAGTTACGGGCACTGCGGTTAGCACGGGACAGAACGAATACACGGGCATCAACGCGACCGGCTTCCTGTTTAGGTACGTTCTGGCACAGTTTTTCCAGGTAGATATCGTCGACCGTACCTTCCACCAGGGCCATAGTCAGGTCCCATTTGGTAGCGATTACGCGGTCGTTACGCTCTTCCGGAGAGAGGTAATCAGAGAACAGTACGAAGCTGAACAGACCGTGTGGTGCACGCACCTCGTATACCACGGTGCCGTAGCCTTCGTTGTCGAGTTCGAAACGGGCAGGTTCGATCTGCCAGCGTTCACGCATGATGCGACGGATAAGGGTGCGCATGAAGCTCAGGCGGCTCTGATGCATCGACCCCAGGCGCTCCAGATCCATGACCTGACTGGCAGGACGCAGCGGCAATGCGTTGTCACCTCGCAGAGAGGTTTGGATAGCTGCAGGCGTTGTCATTATTATGATCCTCTATTTGCTACACATCTTTATTGTGTTGTTAATGGGCCGGCGTTGTTGATCCGGCAGCAGCATAGATGTGTTGGAAACCGACGTTCTCTTAACCTCTGCTGGTTTCGCGTTTACTCGTTATTGTTCGCAGAGAGAGCCGCACCTGTATGGTTAATCATTAACCCTTACGCAGGTACTAACAAATCAAGGCGTTCATCCAGAGTCCTTGATCATCACCAGAAACTACCTTGGCCTGTTGCTGGGGACCGTTTTATCTTGCGCCAAAGATTTAAGCTCACACAAATCAAAAGGTTATATCGGCTGATAAGCGACGCTTATCAAAGTGGTGAAAGGTATTATTTTTTCTAAGGTTATGGGCGTTGGGTTGGGAGGTGTGTTTGAGGATTTTTTGTGTTGGGCATTGCTGCGCAATGGCCAACATACGAGTGGGCTTGAGAATGGGCTGGTGGATTGGGCATTGCTGTGCAATGGCCAATTTATGGGTGGGTTAGTAGGTTGGTCATCGCAACGCGATGCCCAACAATACGGTTCCTGAGGAGAAAAGTATCTGTAGCAAATGAAATGGACCCGCCCACCTAAGTGCCACAATTAAGTTTGTACCGGCATCACTAGATAGGGGGTCCACTATGAGTAAGATTAGCATCGTTGGTATCGATATCGCCAAGTTGTCTTTTCAATTGCACGGCAT
>NZ_CAXRBQ010000140.1:0-3840 GCF_964228735.1 Pontibacterium sp.
TTGCCCTGATACTGGCGCGAAAAGCGCGCTCTTTACTCAATTTTCGGTATTTATGGCTGGCTTTAGGCAACTGGGAGAGCAGGGCTGCCTATGAGGGCCGGAAACGCACATTCATCGTTAAGGCTTCACTGATCGCTGGAACCCGTGCGATAAGCCTTTAAAAGAGAGAACCCCGCTAACAAGCGGGGTTCGTCAGCAACCTGGAACCCGGCAGTTGCCGGGTTTTTTGTGTCTGGAAGAGACGCTTACGCAGCTTGGCGTTGTGGCCAGCTGTAGATCAGCAGGAATTCCAGCATCGCCATAACCACTACGGATGGACCGGCCGGTGTATCCCACTGATAGGACAACGCCAGGCCCAGGACAACGGCGCTACTTCCCAGCACAGCGGCGCCGATGGCCATCTGTTCCGGTGTCTTTGACAGGCGACGTGCCGCCGCCGCCGGGATAATCAGCAGGGACGAGATCAATAGGATACCGACGATCTTCATCGCGACCGAAATAATCACCGCGATCAGCAGCATCAATGCCAGGCGCACCGCGGTGACCGGCACCCCTTCAACCTGAGCCAGCTCTTCATTAATGGTGATCGCCAGCAGCGGTTCCCACAGTTTATACAGCAACACCGCTACCAGAATGCCACCGCCGTAGATCCAGTATAGATCTTCCGGGGTGATAGCCAGCAGGTCACCAAACAGGTAGGCCATCAGGTCAACGCGAATATCGTCGATCAGGGCGATTGCCACCAGGCCCAGCGACAGACTGCTGTGGGCCATGATGCCCAGCAGGGTGTCGGTGGCGACCAGATGCTGCCGTTGCAGGCTGACCAACGTCACGGCCAACAGCACGCAACAGGCGATCACCGCCAGGTTGAGGTTGATATCGAACAGGAAACCCATGGAGACACCCAGCAGAGCCGAGTGGGCCAGGGTGTCACCGAAATACGCCATACGGCGCCAGACTACGAAGGAACCCAGTGGACCGGCAATCGCCGCGACACCCAGGCCGCCCAGCAGGGCAAGAATCAGAAAATCAGCCATGGTTGTGCTCGCAACACTCTTCGATCACATCGCCATGGGCGTTGTGCTTGTGATTGTGATGATGACTGTACAGGGCGAGCTGTTCCGCGCCCTTGGCACCAAACAGATCCACAAAGGATGGATCGGCACTGACCTGTTCCGGATGACCAGAACAGCAGATATGGTGGTTCATGCAGACTACATGGTCGGTGGAAGACATCACAAGGTGCAGGTCGTGGCTGATCATCAGCACGCCGCAATTACGCTGATCGCGGATACGGGCGATCAGGGCGTACAGTTCCAGCTGACCGTTGATATCCACGCCCTGTACCGGCTCGTCCAGCACCAACAGGTTAGGATCACGCAGCAGTGCACGCGCCAGCAGTACCCGCTGCATCTCACCACCGGACAGGTTGTGTATAGATTCCTTGAGCAATGTTTCTGCGCCAACATCAGATAAAGCCTCCAACATCAGAGACTTATCCTTGCACTGGGTGGTTTGCAGAAAACGTTGCACGGTCAATGGAAAGGTTTTATCCACATGCAGTTTTTGCGGCATATAACCGATGCGCAAACCGTCTTCGCGCCAAACATTGCCGCTGGAAGGTTTGGTCAGGCCAAGTACTACCTTAACCAGGGTGGTCTTCCCCGCGCCGTTTGGGCCGATCAGTGTGGTGATACAACCCTTGTGTAGGGCCATATCGATGTTTTGCAGCACGTGGTTGCGGCCAAAGTGCAAATTAACCTGTTCCAGACGGACCAGATCGTGGTGTGACTTCATTATTCGGAATGCTCCCGACAATTCGGGCAACAACCCAGCACCTCAATGGATTGCTGCTCGGTGGTGAATCCCAGCTTGGATGCTTGCTGGGAGATCAAGGCTTCGGCATCACGGCTATCTGCTTCCACAGCGGTATTGCAGTGGCGGCAGATCAGGAAACAGCCGTGGTGGGACTTGCCCGGATGTGGACAGCCGATAAAGGCATTCAGCAGGGCGATCCGGTGAACCAGGCCCTGCTCCTGCAGGAAGTCCAGTGCACGATACACCGTTGGTGGCGCAGAGTTGAAACCTGCTTCGGCCAGTGCCGGCAGAATCTCGTACGCACCCAGCGGTTTATGGCTTTGCCACACCAGTTTCAGAACCAGCTCACGAATAGGGGTCAGGCGCTGATTACGCGCTTTGCACAGGGAACGGGCTTCATCCATAGCCTGTTCTATGCACTGGTTGTGGTCGTGGTGTGACTCAAATGCGATCGTACCCGAAGCCATATAGAGAAATACCTTTTTGGTTTGTTATAGTATAACGGAACATTTACCGGGATGAACCGACACTATGCGACTAAAAGCGACCATTGTATTTCTCAGTCTGCTCTTCAGCCAGTTTTCCCTGGCGTCTGAAGAAGTGAAAGTACTGGCCAGTATTAAACCTCTGCAGCTGCTGGCGGCCGATATTGTCGGTGATGCTGGTGAGGTGGAGTTGCTGATCAAACCGGGGGCGTCCCCGCACCACTATGCCATGAAACCGTCCGACCGCCGTAAGCTGGACAGCGCACACGTTGTGGCGTGGGTCGGTCCTGATCTGGAAACCTTCCTGGAAAAATCCCTGCGCGGTTCCGACGCGCTGGTGTTGCAGATGGCAGCTGCTGAAGAGGGTCATGAAGATCATGATCAGCACGAAGGACACGGCCATGAGGATCATGCCCGCCATGAGGACCATGACGATCACGACGAGCATGATGATCATAAAGGTCATGACGATCATGCAGAGCACGATGACCACGCCGCTCATGAAGAACATGGTCAGGATGAACACGAAGACCACGATCATGCCAAACATGAAGATGAACATGATGAGCATCACGGTGAAGAAACAGTAGCGGATGCCCATCACGATCATGAGCATGCCGGAGATCCCCACCTGTGGCTGGATCCGATTGTAACTCTCGAGTTCGGTAAAGAACTGCAGGAACAGCTGGCGCGTCGTTACCCGGCCCATGCCGAGACCTTCGCCAGCAACTACAAACGTCTGGAACAAAACGTTCTGTCACTGGATGCGGAGCTGAAAGAGAGCTTCAAACCACTGCAAGCGTCCGGTTTCTTCGTGTTCCACGATGCCTGGGACCACTTTGTGAACCACTACGGCCTGAACCAGCTGGGTTACTTCACCGTTGACCCGGGTCGTAAGCCGGGGGCACGTCACCTGACCGAGATCCGTGAACAGCTGGAACATAAGAAAGCCGTGTGTGTCTTCAGTGAGCCACAGTTCAAACCGTCGATTATCCGTGCGGTAACCAACGGCCTGGAAGTCCGTCAGGGTGAGATCGACCCGTTGGCGACCGACACTGAGCTGACGCGGGATAGCTATACTGCTTATATCCGCAGTGTGGCCGATCAGTTTATTGGTTGTCTGGCCGCCCGCTAAATTCGGGCTGTTTTACCGGGGCGTATAAAGGTCGAAGACCGCTCAGCAACTTGTTGAGAAAAAAGATAAAAAAAATTGAAAAAAGGTGTTCACAAACGGAAAACACCTCTATAAAATACGCCCCACTTTCGACGCAGATGTGGTGGAATTGGTAGACACGCTAGCTTCAGGTGCTAGTGCCTTCACGGGCGTGGGAGTTCGAGTCTCCCCATCTGCACCAATCCTCAACGCCTCAGGGCAAGCAGGATCTGGTGCAAAGAAAGTTACAACTTGCCGGACCGCGTAACCGGGTAAAAAAACACGCAACCGACGCAGATGTGGTGGAATTGGTAGACACGCTAGCTTCAGGTGCTAGTGCCTTCACGGGCGTGGGAGTTCAAGTCTCCCCATCTGCACCAATCG
>NZ_CAXRBQ010000141.1:0-16546 GCF_964228735.1 Pontibacterium sp.
ACTGAGGAAGGCCTGCAAAGACGTCGTAACGCTCCGCCTGACCTTGGATCGCATCGGACAACACTTTGCCCGATAGGTGAGAGCAGGTCACACCGTGGCCGCTGTAGCCCTGAGCGTAGTAGATGTTGTTGCCGACACGGCCGAACTGCGGCAGTCGCATCAGCGTCAGCAGGAAGTTACCGGTCCAGGCGAAGTCGATCTTCACGCCCTGCATCTGTGGGAAGGTTTTCAGCATCTTCGGCACGATCAGGGACTCGATCTTGCCAGGCTCGCGTGCACCGTAGGTCACACCACCGCCGTAGATCAGACGACCGTCGCCGGAGATGCGGAAGTAATCTAGCAGGTAGTTGCAGTCTTCAACACACTGATCGTGTGGCAGCAGTTCGCGCTGTTGTTCCGGTGTCAGTGGCGCGGTGGTCACAACCTGTGTACCACATGGCATCGCTTTCGCCTGCAGTTTAGGGATCAGATCTCCCAGATAGGCGTTACCGGCAACCACCACGAAGTTGGCAGTCACGCAGCCTTTCGCGGTGTGAACCTTGGCTTTGGCACCTTCTTCAACGCGGGTAACAGGGGAGTCTTCGTAGATCACACCGCCCAGAGATTCGAACGCCGCCGCTTCACCCAGAACCAGGTTTAGGGGGTGGAAGTGACCACCGGACTTGTCCAGCAGGGCGCCTTTATAGCGGGTGGTACCGACGTATTTCTGAGTATCGGTTTCGGACAGCAGCTCGAGATTCTCGTGTCCATGGGATTCCCACAGCTGTTTTTTCTCTTCCAGCTCGCGCATCTGCTTGCTGTTGCAGGCGGCGAAGATGCCGCCGTCTTTCAGGTCACACTGGATGTTGTACTGGTCAACGAAGCGGCGAATGATACGACCGCCTTCGAAGGCCATCTTACCCATCTCGGTGCCGGTATGTTTGCCGTAGTGCTTTTCGATGAAGTCGATATCACGGCTGTAGCTGTGAACGATCTGGCCGCCGTTACGACCGGACGCGCCAAAGCCGATGCGGGTGGCTTCAACAACAGCAACTTTAAAACCAGCCTCTGTCAAGTGCAGGGCGGTGGACATGCCGGTGTAACCCGCGCCGATTACGCAGACATCGGCTTCAACCTGACCGGTCAGGGCCGGGCGGATGCTTTTGTCGTTCGCAGACGCTGCGTAATAGGAAGTGGTATGTGAAGGTGCAGACATAATCTTTCTCATTATTATGCAAACCGGCTTAGGCACCGGTTGTTCTGGTACGTAGTGACAGGTCTGGCGATAAGGTCGCTGGGTCAGCCTATCTCCTGTTCTATACAAGATATGTCTAGTGCTGATTTCGGAGATATACCTACCTGGGTATATTTTTGGTGGGTGGTGATCAGATCGGTCGATGTTGGGCATTGCTGCGCAATGGCCAACCTACATTTCTACTCTATAAGTTGGTAACTATTCCCATGTGGAGCATGTGAATTAGACATAGCCCGTATTGTTCTGTGCCTTGTAGGGCAGCGTTCACGCTGCCGGTAGCCTGAAGGCTACCCTACAGCGAGCTGTTCATTTCCCGCACTATCGGCTGGCACGAAACTCACTCCCCCCTCCTACGCAGCCGAGCATTTCCCAAATAAAACGATTAAAAGCAAATTCTGTCTGAGGCCAAAGGCCGAGTTTATTTGCTTCGTTTTATTTGGGAAACGCGCAGGGGACCGGGCTTTGCCCGGCAAGTAGTGGGGCTGACGGGGATTGATAAGGGGAGTTCAGTAACTCCCCTTATCTCGCCCAATAGGGCGAATCAGGTTCTGAAAAGAATTATCCAATCACGTCTGCGTGTCTAAAGCAGACGCCGACCCCGATTCCATTGGCATATCCAAACATATCTCATCATACATTTGCATATCCAAAATAAACCCCTAGCAAATCCTTATACAAGCAAAAGATAGGCTGACTTATAAATAACCAAACGCTGATTGCATCTGTGGCCTCATCACGGCCTCACAGGTGAACATAAATACTGCAAGAGAGATCAATAAAAAATGAGCATTCAGTTAAAAGACAACAGCCTGCTGAAAACCCAGGCATACATCGATGGTCAGTGGGTTGACGGCGACACTGGCGCAACCTTCGAAGTACGTAACCCTGCTACCGGCGAAGTTCTGGCAAACGTTGCCAGCGTTGGTGCAGAAGAGACTAAACGTGCCATCGATGCCGCTGAAAAAGCGATGGCGTCCTGGAAAGCGCTGCCAGCTAAGTCCCGCTCCGACATCCTTGAGCGTTGGTACAACCTGATGCTGGAAAACCAGGAAGACCTGGCTGTGCTGATGACTGCTGAACAGGGTAAGCCGCTGTTCGAATCCCGCGGCGAAGTAATGTACGGCGCATCTTTCATGAAATGGTTTGCTGAAGAAGGTAAGCGTGTATACGGCGATGTACTGCCATCCACCGCAGACCGTCGCAGCATCGTGATCAAACAGCCTGTAGGTGTTGTTGCTGCGATCACGCCTTGGAACTTCCCGAACGCAATGATCACCCGCAAAGTCGGTCCTGCGCTGGCGGTAGGTTGTGCAATCGTACTGAAACCTGCGGCTGAAACGCCACTGTCTGCACTGGCCCTGGCTGAACTGGGTGAGCGTGCGGGTGTACCGGCGGGTCTGTTCAGCGTGCTGCCAAGTGCGAATGCATCTGCAGTGGGTGGTGAAATGACCTCCAACCCAACCGTTAAGAAACTGACCTTCACCGGTTCTACCGGCGTGGGCAAGCTGCTGATGAAGCAGTGTGCGGACACGGTTAAACGTACCTCCATGGAGCTGGGCGGTAACGCACCAGTCATCGTATTTGACGACGCGGATCTGGATAAAGCCGTTGCAGGCGCACTGGTTTCAAAATACCGCAACTCCGGCCAGACCTGTATCTGTGCTAACCGTCTGTTGGTACAGGAAGGTATCTACGATGCGTTCGTTGAGAAATTCACTGCTGCGGTAAAAGAGTTCCGCATCGGTAACGGCCTGGAAGATAGCACTACCCACGGCCCGGTAATTACCGAGAAAGCCGTAGCGGATATCCACGCAAAAGTTGCAACAGCAGTCGAGCAGGGCGCAACCGTTGAGGTTGGTGGTCAGGTGAGCGAGCTGGGCTCCCACTTCTACGAGCCAACTGTATTGACCAACGTAACCGCAGACATGCCTCTGTTCAAAGAGGAGATCTTTGGTCCGGTTGCGCCGGTATTTAAGTTCAGCACCGAAGAGGAAGCGATCGCGATGGCGAACGATACCGAGTTCGGTCTGGCATCTTACGTCTACACCAACGACCTGGGCCGCGTATGGCGCGTATCCGAAGGTATCGACTACGGCATGGTAGGCGTGAATGAAACAGCGATCAGCTCCGAGATCATCCCGTTTGGTGGTGTTAAAGAGTCTGGTCAGGGCCGTGAAGGTTCTAAGTACGGTCTGGATGATTATCTGGAAACAAAATACATCTGCATGGGCGGCCTGTAAGGCGCAGAGGTGAGCAATATGAGCGGAATTATTTACCCAACTACAAACCTGAAAGCGACCGAAACGCTGACGCTGGAGCGCGGTGACGGTATCTACGTTTACGACAACAACGGTAAACAGTACCTGGAAGGCCTGGCTGGCCTGTGGTGTACCTCTCTGGGTTACAACAACCGTGAGCTGATCGACACCGTAAACGAGCAGATGGGTAAGCTGTGTTACTCCCACATGTTCGGTGGTAAGACTCACCAGGTGGGTATGGATCTGGCGGACAAGCTGAATGCCATGGTGCCGGTTGAGAACGCAAAGGTGTTCTTCGGTAACTCTGGCAGTGATGCGAACGACAGCCACGTGAAAATGCTGCGTTACTACTTCAATGCCATCGGTAAGCCTGAGAAGCGCAAGATCATTGCGCGTGAGCGTGCGTACCACGGTGTGACTGTAGCGTCTGCATCGCTGACCGGTCTGGTACCGAACCACACTCACTTTGATCTGCCGTTTGAAGCGCTGGGTATCCTGCGCACCGATGCACCGCACTACTACCGTGGCGCGCTGCCAGGTGAAAGCGAAGCGCAGTTTGTTGACCGTATCACCAACAACCTGGAACAGCTGATCCTGAAGGAAGGTCCAGAAACCATCGCAGCATTTATCGCTGAGCCGATCACCGGTGCCAGCGGCGTAATTGTGCCGCCGAAGGGATACTACGAGAAGGTTCAGGCGATTCTGAACAAGTACGACATCCTGTTCTGGGCGGATGAGGTGATCACTGGTTTCGGTCGTACCGGTAACGATTTCGGTTCCACCACCATGAACATCCAGAAGCCGGACATGATGACCCTGGCGAAGCAGCTTTCTTCTGCGTACATGCCGATCAGTGCGTCTGTGATTCGCGGCGACATGTACGAAGCGATGATCGAACCGAGTGCCCAGGTAGGTGTTTTCGGCCACGGTTACACTTACTCGGGTCACCCGGCCGCTGCAGCGGTTGCCCTGAAAACGCTGGAGATCTACGAGCGTGACAACATCTTCGGCCACGCGGCTGAGATGGGCGACTACATGCAGAAGCGTCTGGCTGAGTTTAAAGATCACCCGCTGGTGGGTGAAGTGCGCGGTGAAGGTCTGATTGCAGCGGTTGAGTTTGTTGCGAACAAGAAGAACAACACCCCGTTTGAAGGTGGTGCTGTGGGTGGCTTCGCGCAGCAGGCGTGTCAGAACCACGGCATGATCACCCGTGCGGTGGCTGGTTCCTCCCTGGCGTTCTGTCCGCCACTGATTATCACCACCGAGCAGATCGATGAGATGATCGAAAAATTCAGCAAAGGTCTGCAGGACACTCTCGACTACGTCACCCGAGAAGGTCTGCTGTCCGAGTAATCGGGCAAGCCCTTTGCTTAACCCTCCCGCGCTCTATCAGGGTTGTGCGGGTAGGGTGCCTCACCAACCGGGTGGGGGTGATGACCCTTCCGGTTAACCCTGGTGCTTTCTTGCACTATAGAAACTTTTGCGAGTTTCTGGCTCCGTTGTTTGGTCTTCAACGATCAATCTTTTAGGGGGGAACCTTGTTCCCCCTCTTTTTTGCTGATTCATCATCAGATTGCATAGAACCGATAGTACGACTCATTTGTAGGTTGGCCTTCGCCACGCGAAGCCCAACAGTTAATCAGCACTTTGGAGTCGGCTTGTTGGGCATCACTTCGCGATGACCAACCTACACTTGTTATCTTCCCTTCACTGATCTCTTCACCTGCATACCTTTCATTGCGCCTTGTCATGCTGTTATCGAGCGGTATCTTAATAATATTTGGATGTGCAAATATTAAGTCATTTATTTGTTTATATAAGCCGCAAGTGATCCGGTCTATAAATAGGGTATCGCTAAAACAATAATCACGAGCCATCCGTGAAGAGGTAACCCAATGTCCGAGAAAAAGTTTTACCAGCCAATGAGCGGTAACGAGATGCCACGCTTTGGTGGTCCTGCAACCTTTATGCGTCTGCCAGCAGTCGAGCTGTCTGAAGAGCTGGATGCGGCGTTTATTGGTGTGCCGTTTGATATTGGTGCCTCCAACCGTCCGGGTGCCCGTCTGGCGCCACGTGAGATCCGTGATGAATCCCGTATGCTGCGTCCGTTTAACGTATCCACCGGTGCCGACCCATTTAACAGCCTGACCGTTGCAGATATCGGTGATGTGCCAATCAACACCTTCAACCTGCAGAAGAGCATCCAGATCATCGAAGATTACTACGATGAAGTGATGGAGAAGGGCGTGACTCCACTGACCATTGGTGGTGACCACACCATCGCACTGCCGATCCTGCGTGCACTGAAAAAGAAACATGGCCCTGTTGGCCTCATCCACGTAGATGCGCACGCGGATATCAACGACGAGATGTTCGGCGAGAAGATCGCCCACGGTACGCCGTTCCGTCGAGCGGTCGAAGAAGGCCTGCTGGACTGTGATCGTGTAGTACAGATTGGTCTGCGTGGTACCGGTTACTCCATCGACGAATACGACTGGTCCCGCGATCAGGGTTTCCGTGTGGTACAGGCGGAAGAGTGCTGGCACAAATCCCTGGCGCCGCTGATGGAAGAGGTGCGCGAAAAAGTAGGTGGCGGTCCGGTGCATATCAGCTTTGATATCGACGGCCTGGATCCTGCGTTTGCACCGGGTACCGGCACCGCAGAAGTGGGTGGTCTGACCGTAATGCAGGGCATTGAGATCGTCCGTGGTTGTAAGGGACTGGATGTTGTGGGTTGTGATCTGGTGGAAGTATCCCCGCCGTTCGACACCACCCGCAATACCTCCGTAGTAGCAGCCAACCTGCTGTACGAAATGCTGTGTGTACTGCCAGGTGTGAACTACGTTACGCGTTAATTCTTAATACGTTGTCGTAATTAAAGCGGCGAGTGGGACTTTCGAGCGAAGTCCTGCTCGCCGCTTTCTGCTTTAATGACTTGAAGAAATACTCAATAACGATAAAAAGGATTAACCGATGTACCCAATTATTCTGAAAGTTCACCTGGCGGTGGTGGCGATCAGCTTGGTCATTTTCCTGGGCCGTTCACTACTGGCCCTGGCTGGCAGTGCAAAGGCGGGTCATCCGCTGGCGCTAAAAGGCGCAGGTGCCATGTTGTTGCTTGTGCTGCTCTCTGCGGCAGGTTTGTGTGTCTCGATTGGCCAGTACCCATTCGTGGACGGTTGGCTGACTGAGAAGCTGATTGGTCTGGTGGCCTATGTTGCGCTGGGTATCATCTCTCTGAAACGGGCAGGGTCTAAACCTGTTCAGTTGGTACTTGCTGCAGCGGCATTGGCAGCGTTTGCCGCGACTTTCACGGTGGCCCGACAGCACGCCGGATTTCTGCTCTAAGTCTCTTTACACGCGGGCATGTCGTTGCCCGCTGTCTCTCTGTCATTGCGCTGGAAAACGCGGCGTATTTTGTCCCTCTGTTGCGTCTGAACTCCGGCCATCAATTCGGCCGAATTTTTCTATAGTTTGCCTCTGAAATCCCATCTACTTGATAAAACAGGAATTTGTTCTAAATTTGTATATACAAAAACTATACAAAAGCATGTTGAGGGGAAACAGATGGACGCACTGGTTATTCTCGCAGGTTTAGGGCTGTTCACCGGTATTGCGACCGGTTGGGTGTTGATCGCAGGATCCGTTGTCGAGTTGTATAGAGAGTGGTGACCGGTCTGGGATAATTGAACGGTGTCTGGCGTGATGTTTAACGCCGCAAATTATCAAGAGATGCCACTGAGTTAAGCTAAGTAGGCGGCCTGAAGCAGCATAATGCTATTTCAGGCCGTTTTCGTTTCTAAATGGTGTTACCAGCGAATATGGCGCTGTAGATGGGTGTTACTCGCTGATATGGTCCATATCGCTGTCCAGAATCAGGTGCGCATCGTCCTCATCCTTATGCGCATGAGCGTGCACTTCTTTGGCATTTCCCGCCGCGACAAGGATACGGCTTAGGATAGCGTTCTCCGACTCGTCTTTGTTTAGACGGCGCGCCACAATCGCAGCGTATACATCATTGGAAACGGTGATGGTTTTGGTCATAGCCATGGCTGGTTCCCCGCTTATCAGGGTGGGTTCTTCTGCTAAGTATGGATGATAAAGTGCTAATCCCCCAAGGCGCTCAAGTCTCCGGCTTGCCTCCTAAATCGACGCAGATGATGAGCTGCGTATTAACCGTTCCAGTTCGAGAACGGTCCAGGTCGCCAAGATAAAGGGCGCAGTCAGGGAGGGGAGATCAGCCAGGACAAACAGATGGGTGAAGAGCACTGAGAGCGCTATTCCAGTGACTACCCGTAATACCGGAAATTGGGATGCGGAGGTGCCGAGCGCTATGGCGGTCAGGGCCGGATTAAAGCTGTAGAGGCCGTTGGCTACCAATGCCTCTGATACACCAGAGATCAGGATCGCGCAGCAACCTAACGTACTGCCGGTCAGCGCTAACGCAGCATGGCGCCAATTGCTGAGTATCAGGCCTAGTACGAAGCAGAGACCCGCTATTAACTCTCCCTGAAACATCACCTGTCCGATGCCGAGGAATGTAGTGGAGAGTTGAGGGAGGTCAGACTGCAGCGTAGGGAGTTCTGCGGTTGGGATACCAAGCAAAGGTGCTGCTGAGAGCATGACCCAGGTCGTAATCACAAAAGGGGCAGTGAATCCCGGTAGCGATGAACGCTGCAAAGTGTGAGTGAGCAGCGTAGCGCTAATGGTGCATATCGCGATCAGGCAGAAGCTGGCGACTGAAGGTTGCAGGAAGAATACACCCGCGATGCCCACCAAGGCGCCATTAAACCCATGCAACCCCTGATGCAGAGCATTGGGTGTACGCAATAGATTGCCCGTCAGTGTTGCAATAAAACCACCGAGAAGGGCGCCCAGCAGCATCGGCACAGAGTTAAGCCCAATGCCCAGCAGAAACAAAAGGCCGGTCAGGCTGGAGCTCTGCAGCATGATCTGGCCATAGCCTTTCAGCCATGACTGGAGATAGTGGGTATATGGCATGTCGTGTGATGAACATAGTGCTAACTGGAATTTCAGCGTAGGGAGGAAAGCGGGCAAGGCAGAACCTTGCCCGCGAGGATTACTTGGCTGGCATGCCTACGTAGTACTTACGGGTGTCTTCGTACACGGTCCACAGCAGGTTGGTGCCTTTGCGGCAGATAAATGCCTGGCCTGCAGTAAAGATCTCTTCTACGCCGGAATCCAGGTCGGTGATGCCTACCTTGCCTTCGGTGATAAAGCACACTTCGTCAAAAGGGTAATCTTCAACGGTGATCTGGCCCTGTGAGCAGTACCAGCTGCCAGCAAATGCAGAGTGCTGATCGCTTTCAAACAGTTCAGACACGCCTTCCATTGGGTTGCCTGCGCTAGCGCCATCGGCAGGGACCAAGTCGGTGGCTGGGGTTTCAGTCAAGCGTAGAACAGTTGTCATCGGGAATTCTCTTCTCTTACGTGATTCTTGTTGTTGGGCGGATTGGGGGAGCTGGAGGCTAGTAGCCTCTGATCCGCGCATAGGCCCAGCGTTTAACGACGCTAGGCGAACAGAGAGAAGTATCGAAAAACCGTTGCTACGGAGAAATAACCTGATCAGGTAGGGGGCTTAGGTATTTAGCAGCGCAAGAACTTCACTGCGCCCTGTATTGGCTTGTGCCTGCAAAGAAATCGCGACCTCTCGCTGAATCAGCTCGCGGCTTTGTTCAGAGATCGCTTGGGCCATATCCGTGTCACTGATTTGAGAGCGGGACGAAGCTGCGTTGATGGATGAATCTGTCAGGTTGTTTGCGGTACTGTCGAGTCGATTCTGACTGGCGGCAAAGCTGCCCGCTGCCTGGTTCAGGAGATCCAGGCTGTTATCGAGGCTTTCCAGCGCATCAGGCGAGCTGATGTCGAGAGAGAACAGTTCCTCATCAGCCAGCGAGCTCAGCAGGTCAGGGGTGTTGATATCAGTTCGGCTGTCGCCTGCCTGAATGCCAACAGTGCCTTCCTCGCTCAACAGAAAGCGGCCATTGAAGCTGGTTTGGTCGATGGTGTCTCTGATCCCCTCCAGTAGCTGATCGGCCTGGTTCTGCAGCGCCTGGCGATCCGAATAGTTCAGCGTACCGTTTTGTGCCTGGAGAGAGAGGTCACGCAGCTGCGTCACGGAATCCGTGATCTGTGAAATACCACCAAGTGCAGTTTGGGTGAGGGAGGTGCCATCCATCACGTTGCGCAAACCTACGGCATTTTCGTTGATATCGCGGGATAAGCTAATGGATACCTGAATGCCCGCTGGATCATCGGATGCACGGTTTATACGCGAGCCAGAAGAGATCTGCTCGCTGAGATCAGCAATGCGGTTGCTGTTGCTCGATGTGCTGATGATTGATGTGGAGGTCGGATTAATTTCCATCACACGGCATCCGGGTTGGGTAATGTGGGTGTAAGTATAATACGAAAAAAGTATGAGTGAAATTTGAACAGATGATTTTGTTGATTTCCATCGGTTATGTAGCAGCGCGCTTTTATGCCCTTTAGGGTGCTGAGCGCGACAAATCCAACCTCGGCGGAAGTTCCCAGTCGGAACAAACGCCCGCTGTTACACATCAATCACTGCACACCTGTAGGGTTGCCTTCAGGCAACCGGCAGGCTGAAGCCTGCCCTACATTGGTTACCCCTCCGTAGCCCCCCTTCTACGAGGGCAACATAACTAGTCGCCCTCAGAGCGGGCTGCTTGTATCTCTCGGTGATGGGTGGTTAGCTACCGCCCATCGCAAGAAGCCGGTGAGCCTGACGGGCTGCTAAGCCGTAAAGGCTGTCATGTAGATAAGGCCCCGGCTTCTACTCTCTTAACACTGAATGGTATCCAAGCACCCTGAATTATCAGGTGATGCTGCATGTACAAGGGTAGTCGCAGAGATGCAGTTCTTTATCGGTATTGATGTCAGCAAAGATAAGTTAGACCTCGGCTGGCTGAGGGATCTGACCTCCAACAAAAAGAAAACCAAGGTATTTAAGAATCACAGCGCAGAGCTTACGCGTGTGAGCGACTGGATACTGAAAAACACCAAATCAGGTCCACAGGATATTCTGGTCACGGTTGAACCGACCGGGGTGTATCACGAAGCCCTGTTGTACCACTTGCATGAATGTGGGTTTCAGGTCTTCCTACCTAACGCGGCCTTAGTGAAAGCGTTTATGCAGTCACTGGGCACCGTCCATAAGACTGATAAGTCGGATGCGATTATCTTAGCCCGTTACGGTGCACAGAAACCTGATCGTCAGCTATGGCAGCCGGAAGCGCCTGAAATCCGTGAACTGAAAGCGATGATGCGCCGTTTAGATGCCTTGGAAAAGGATCATCAACGCGAGCTGAACCGACTGGAAGCTAGCGAGATCACAGGCACCTCTGAGCGGGTACTGCAGTCGCTGAAAGATATGATTGCGGTCCTGGAACAGGAAATCCGGAACCTCCAGCAAGATATCGATGATCACATTGATCGCCACCCGCCGTTGAGAAACAACCGTCAGTTGCTGCAAAGCATTACCGGTGTGGGGCCAGGAGTGTCACGTGAGATGGTGTCTATGCTCACTGCAAAAGCGTTTCGTTCAGCGAAACAGGCGGCCAATTATGTGGGTGTTATCCCCCGCATTCAGGAGTCGGGGAAATTTATTGGCTGCAGCCGATTGAGCAAGGAAGGTCCGGCACGTTTAAGAGCAAAACTCTACATGGCGGCTATTGTTGCCAAACAACACAATCCGTTAATTAAGCAGCACTATGAGCGCCTGTTGGCGAACGGAAAAAACAAAATGCAGGCGATTGGTGCGGCGATGAGAAAGCTGGTGCATCTGTGCTATGGCGTGGTGAAAAACCAGGAAAAATTCCAGCTACAACCGCTATAAATGCGTTTGTAGCCAGAATCGAGAGATGGTATCTACAGGAGGTACAGCGGGCCACCGTACTTGTAGCAGCGGGCTTTTATGCCCTTTAGGGTGCTGACCGCGACATGCCTCTTAGGTTGAATGTGTCGCGCTCGGAGAGCGCTGCTACAGGGGTAAACAAAAAGGGAGGCTTAATAGCCTCCCTTTTCAAATCATCTGGAAAACGCGATTACATGCGCTCCATTACCTCGATACCCAGCAGGTCCAGACCTTTCTCCAGAGTACGTGCGGTTGCGTGACACAGCTTCAGACGGCTTTCGCGAACCGCTGGTTCAACGTCGTCTTTCAGTACCGGACACGCTTCGTAGAACTTCATGAACAGGCTGGACAGCTCGTACAGGTAGTTACACAGCAGGTGAGGGTAGGCTTCGCGGGAAACAGAGTCGATGATGTCGCCCAACTGCAGCAGTTTCAGCGCCAGTGCTTTTTCCTGATCTTCAACGATGTTGACGTTGCCGCCCAGGTTCTCCGGAGACAGCTCAGCCTTGCGGAAGATGCTCTGGATACGGGTGTAAGCGTACTGCAGGTAAGGTGCCGTGTTGCCTTCGAAGCTCAGCATGCTATCCCAGCTGAAGATGTAGTCGTTGGTACGGGTCTTGGACAGGTCAGCGTATTTAACCGCGCCGATACCGATCTTGCGTGCCGCGTCTTTGCGCTCTTCTTCAGACAGGTCGGAGCCTTTGCTTTCCAGCAGGGCTTCCGCTTTCTCAACTGCTTCTACCAGCAGGTCTGCCAGTTTCACGGTACCGCCAGCACGGGTCTTAAACGGCTTGCCGTCTTCGCCCATCATGGTGCCGAACGGGTGGTGTTCCAGGCTGCACTCAGCTTTTGCAAAGCCTGCCTTGCGGCTCAGGGTGAATACCTGCTTCATGTGCAGGGACTGACGCGCGTCGATAAAGTACAACACGCGGTCGGAGTTCAGAACTTCGTTACGGTAACGTACCGCAGCCAGGTCGGTGGTCGCGTACAGGTAACCGCCGCCGGACTTCTGCACGATCATCGGCAGAGGGTTGCCTTCTTTGTCCGCCAGCTCTTCCAGGAACGCGACCTGTGCGCCCTGGTCTTCAACCACCAGGCCTTTGGCTTTCAGGTCTTCGATTACAACCGGCAGGTCGTCGTTGTAGGCACTCTCTGCGCGAATGTCTGAGCGCTTCAGCGTTACGTTCAGCAGTTCGTAGATCTCTTCACTATGCGCAACAGAGATGTCGATAAATTGCTGCCACAGGGTCAGGCAGCGCTCGTTGCCTGACTGCAGCTTAACCACGTAGTCACGGGCGCGAGCTGCAAAATCTTCGTCTTCGTCGAAACGTACTTTCGCGGCACGGTAGAACACTTCCAGGTCAGCCAGGGCGGCTTCTGCAACCTGGTTCTGGGAGGTCTGGTCTTCCAGGTGTGCGATCAGCATACCGAACTGGGTACCCCAGTCACCCACGTGGTTCTGGCGCACAACGGTGTGACCCTGAGATTCCAGAACACGTGCCAGTGCGTCACCGATGATGGTGGAGCGCAGGTGACCTACGTGCATCTCTTTTGCCAGGTTAGGGGAGGAGTAGTCGATAACGACGGTCTCGCCGTTTTCAGCGCGGACCAGACCCAGGTTTTCGTTTTCGGCTGCGTGGTCAACCAGCTGGCCCAGCCATTCGTTGGACAGGTGGATGTTGATAAAACCAGGACCAGCGATTTCGATCTTGCTGGCGATATCATCCACGTTTAACTCGTCTACAATGCGCTGTGCCAGATCACGTGGTTTTTGGCCCACTTTCTTCGCAGCAGCCATGGAGCCGTTTGCCTGGAAGTCACCGAACTGTGGGTTTTTGCTTGGAGATACCATCGGCTGACAGTCTTCTGGAATCCCAGCAGCGATCATTGCTTCCTGGACGCGATTGGAGAGGAGTTCACGAATTTTCATGGTTTTAAGCCAGTTAAACCTTCTATAGTTCTGTTATAGGCGATACGCCTGATGCAGCGCGACCGGATACACATTTGGCCGCGCTTTTGTGGCAGGTGGTAAACAGCTGCTCGATAAACAAGCTGTTCGGCAGTCATTAGTACCTATTTGACTGCTTTGAGTCGCAAAAAATGCCGCGCGGCCGCATATTGTAAATGGTCAGAATGAAAACCGGTATACCCTTGGTGAGGGTATTTTCTGATGGCAGTGATACCGGGATACTTTGATAGTCTATGTGTGACGCAAATCAGTGCAGATCACGCTAAATTGCGCTTCAAACCATGGAGTTACTCCCGAATGGAAAGCAGCCTCTCTTTATTTGGAAAATGGAATCAGTCAGTTGCTGAGCTGATCAATCACCTTGAAGATGAAGACCTGCCACGCCTGTTGGTGGAAGCCATAAGCCAGCTCGTCAAAGTTGAGGCGGTGATGCTGGTGCTGGAACGTCGCGACAAGATGCCGGTGTTGCTCTACGACCTGGGGATTCCTGACGAAGAGCGTGCACTCCATGTGGATGCGTACTTCTCCGGTGCCTACCTGCTTGATCCGTTCTGTCTGTCTGTGGATGAAGGGCTGGAGCCGGGCACCTATCACCTCTCAGAGATCGCCCCCGACGATTTCTACCAGAGCGATTATTATCGCACCTATTACCAGGAAGCTTCGCTGGTAGATGATGTGTATTTTCTGGTGGGGCCCAAAGATGGGGTGAAGCTGTCCTTTGCTGTCGGTCGTCAGCACGACCATCCTCAGTTCTCAGAAGATGAACTGGAACTGTTCCGCCTGATGAATCCGCTGGTGCAAACCGTACTTACCAAGTATTGGAAAAGCGTGTGGGAAACGAAGGAGCTGCCGGAAGGTTCTGAGGGGCGGATGCGTGCACAGGTAGAAGCGGCGTTTAATAACTTTGGTGCTTCCATGCTTACTGATCGTGAACGAGAAGTGGCGCACCTGCTGCTGAAAGGGCACTCCTCCAAATCCGCTGCGCAGAAACTCGGGATATCACCGGATACCGTGCAGATGCACCGTAAGAACATGTACGGCAAACTGGATATCTCTTCCCAGTCTGAACTGTTCTCCCTGTTTATTGCGGCCCTGTCCAATGCGGGGAATGATTTGGAGACCGATCCGCTGGCCGCGTATATGCAGCCAGGGGAGGAAAAGTAGATTGGGCCTTACTCTCTGCGGTAGTGGTTTGGCAATTTGATTTTGAACATGATCGCCAGCGCCCGCAGCGTAAATCCCACAATAAAACCACCAATCAGATCGTAGCTATCTGGCAGCCCCAGATAGTTGAGTGTCAGATAGACCACGGAGCCTGCCAGTGCGGTGGTGATATAGAGCTCTTCGTTCATCAGTGTGAGGTTGCTGCCACAGAGCACATCACGTGCGATACCGCCGAAGGTGGCGGTCATCACTCCCATACAGACCGCAATCAGCGGTGATGTACCAAAATTCAGCGCAATCTCGGTGCCCACCACCGCAAACAGCGCCAGACCAATCGCATCCATCCAGATCAGTGCCCGGGTTAACGAGGCGAGTCTGGGTGCCACAAAGTAGGTGGCTGCAGAGGCTACCAAACAGATCAGCATCCAGATGGGCTCGCGAATCCAGAATACGGGTACATTGCCCAGAAACAGGTCGCGCAGTGTGCCTCCGCCAATGCCGGTTGCAGTACCGATCAGCATAAAACCCAGGATGTCCATCTTCTGGCGGCCCGCATCCAGCGCCCCCGAGATTGCGAACACGGCCACCGCCGCAAGTCCCATTAGATTGACTGCTGTTGTGATATCAAACGACATGGCGCGTTTTCCTTACATCGGTGTGATGACAATACTGCAATAATAGCGATCAATTCCGGGAATGGGGTGCGTATTGACGCCAACGGCTCGATTGCTATCTGTAGAAAGTGGTCTGGTGAGGTATGTTGGACGCCAATAATAAAGCGTAGGAAGGCCATCGCGAAGCGATATCCAACAAGTGACATTAAAAATTCCATGTACTGCAACGATGGAGCATAAAAAAGGCCCCAGCGGCCAAGCCGCTGAGGCAAATCACCATGCTGTACAACGGTAAGTACAGGTGAGTAAAAAACAGCTTCAGGAGAGGTAGTAGGTGATCCGTCCCCGGAATCGGCCTACCGCGTTTAGCTGTCTGCTTGCAATGACTCGGTTGCCTGGTGAACACCGGCAACTTCTGCCAGGGTGACCGGTTTGATCGGCGAGCGGACGTTGTAGTAACCCACGTCCGGCACCGGACGATCGCTCGCCTCGGCCATCAACTGAGATACGGTTAAGCCACACAAACGTCCCTGGCAGGGTCCCATGCCTGCACGACTGAAGGCTTTGGCCTGGTTAGGTCCGGCACAACCTGTTTTCGCCAGGCTACGGATCTCACCGGCGGTCACTTCTTCACAGCGACAGACCACCGTCTCATCGGAGGGGCGCAGGAATTCCGGAGCAGGGGTGTAGAGCTGGTCCAGGAATGGGCGAATCGCCAGCTGTTGTTCAATCTGTGTTTGCAGTGCGCTGCTCATTTGCGCGAATGCGTTGGCGCTGAGTTGACCCGCTTGCATCGCGATACGGGTTGCTACCAATTGACCCTGGAGTTCTGCCACCAGAGCACCACCGATGCCGGCATTGTCTCCTGCAACATAGATATTAGGGATGGAGGTTTCGCCAAACTCATCCAGTGTTGGGCGCCAGCATTGCTGCAGCTCGTCCCAACTGTGCTTGGCACCCAGCGATCGGGTGAGCTGAACATTGGGCACGACACCCTGATGCACGAGCAGGGAGCCACACGCGACTGTTTGCTCGGTGCCATTGTGACGGAAGCGAACTTTGCTCAGTTTTCCGTCTTCATCTGCGACTGCATTCAGCTGTGACACACCATTTAGTGGCTTCACACCTTTGCGGCGCAGTTCGGCGATCAAGCGTGTACCTTTTAACAGGTAACGCCAACCGCGCAGTGCACCCGACAGATGTTTCAGGGCGGCGTGGTAGTTTTGCTTTGGTGTGGTATCCAGCAGTGCGGCGATCTCAATACCGGCACGGCTCAGCTGGCAGGCCACCAACAGGAGTAGGGGACCACTACCGGCAATCACCAGCGGGTCACTTGGGGCCAAACCACTGGTTTTGAGCATGATCTGGGCCGCGCCGCAGGTCATTACGCCGGGTGTGGTCCAGCCAGGA
>NZ_CAXRBQ010000142.1:0-3602 GCF_964228735.1 Pontibacterium sp.
ATGGGGTCCTAGGGATTTTGCCTCCAAATACTGCAAAAACCGTTGAAGGCCCCGTATTTACTGGCCTCCAAGCCACTATTAATTTTAATTTAGCTCGAGTTTCAGTATCTTCTTCGGCCTTTGGGTCAAAGAATGAGCAGAACCAAGCGACTATCAATTCTCACTGCCGCTGAAATCGAGGATTTATACGGCGTCCCCTCCTTCAACGAATCGTATCAACGGTTTTACTTCACGCTGAATGATAAAGAGCGCGCTGAGCTGACCAGAATAAGGCAGCGCAAGTACCGCTGTATCGCCATCGCATTGTTGGGCTATTTCAAATGCAAACCCATCTTGCTCAATCCGACGTTTAAATCCATGCAGGATGACTTGGGATTTATCGCGAAAAATCACTTTGATGGCCTGAAATTTCGACGCTTCAGTCTGAAATCCGATCAAAAGTCCCGCATTTATGAACGGATTTTTTCCATGATCGAATATGAAAATTGGAAAGATCCTGAGCATCAACCCCGGCTTGTTGAACACTTATTGGCCTGTGCTGAAAGCTGGGTTGCACCTCGTGCTCTCTTTGATGCAGCGATTGAGTTCCTGGCCCACCAGAAAATTGCCATTCCTGCCTATAGCACCCTGCAGAAGATCGTCAGTCAGGTGGTTAACCAGCATCAGCAGCGACTGCATGAGAAGATCGGCGCCGCGTGTAGCCCAAAATTGACGACTGTACTAAATACACTGGTATCCGGTAATGACCAGCTTACGTTAACACAATTGCGCGGCGGCGCGCGCAATTTCACCGGCACCGAGTTGCAGAAAGAACTCGCGGTGTATCACCACATTCAACCGCTGATGGCAGAGGTGACCGTTGTCCTCGACTCGCTTTCTCTGTCTCAAAAAAATCAGCAGCACTATGCCGAACGGATTCAATATTACGGCGCCAAAATCAAGCGTCAGTCGCCAGAGAACCAGTGCCTATATCTGCTTTGCTACCTACAGTTTCGATATCAGGAGGGGTTGGAACGCATGGCCGAAGGGTTCATTCACCACGTTCGACAGGTAAAGCAACGAGCGCATCAGCTGGCGCAGGATCGAGTTTATCGGGATTGGCAAAAGGCGGCTACCAATGTGAGTAAGGCTGCAGAAATCTTGTGCCTGTTTGTTGATGATCGTATCGACCCCAATACGTCATTCCATGCTGTACAGAAACAAGCGTTCCAGGTTCTCAATGCCAACGAGCTGAGTTCAGTCTGCCGGTACCTCGGCAATCAGAAGCATCGGCGGATGAGGCGTTCTGGCAACACCTGGATACGGAATCCACGTTGAGAACCGGCCTGTTACGATCACTCTTTTGCTGTCTACGCATCGAAGGCACCGATAAAACACAACGGTTGGCAGCGGTCTTGAGCCAAACTCGACAGGAGCTGGCGGCCGGCAACATGCTCAGAGATGCCAGTATTGACCGGCGTCTACCGCCAAAAGCCACGCGACCACTCTTGTTGAAACCTGACGGCGGCATAGACAAGGCTAGATATGAATGGTTCTTGTATTTGCAGATTCCCAGCCGCCTAAACGGCCAGTTAGTGCTGCCAGAAGTCATACGGTATCGTGCACTGGACGACGATCTGGTAAAACCACAGACTTGGAAAAATCAGAAGCAGGCCTTGGTCGAGGGTACGAAGCAACCCAAAATTACTGAGGATCCAAAGCAACTGATCCCGCGCATGGCGGATCGGTTGACCACTCGGCTATACGAAGTCAGCGACTATCTGGAACGCGTGGACAACAGGGATATCATTCTGCGCCCGAAGGGTGGTAAACACCTTTGGCGCTTACCGACCACCGGCAAAAAACATCTGGTGAACAATCCGTTCTTCCAGCAAATGAGGGCAATCGGAGTCGCCGATGTCTTGCGCGTGGTGGATCAGGATACCGGATTTATTGACGACTTTGAGCACGTGCTGGGCATGACCTCCAAAAGCCGCCAGTATGAAGTGGACCTGTTGGCGATCCTGATCGCCAATGCCACAAACCAGGGCATCTACGGTATCGCCCAGATCTCCGACCGCACCTATGATCAGCTGAGTACCATCCAAGCGAACTACCTTCGGCTGGAAACGTTGAATGCCGCAAATGACCGCATCAACAACGCCACTACGCGACTGAGTATATTTAATCACTACAATATCCAGGATGACAACCTGCATGCCAGCGCTGATGGCCAAAAGTTCGAAGCTAAGCGCGAGACATTCCGTACCCGGTATTCCTCAAAATACTTCGGTACCAGCAAAGGGGTCTCGGCGATCAGCCTGAATGCCAATCATATGGCAATCAATGCCCGGGTGATCGGCGCTAACGAACACGAATCCCATTACATCTTTGACCTCCTGATGAACAACAGTACTGAGATCATCCCGGATACGCTCTCTACTGACACCCATGGGGTAAACCATGTGAATTTTGCTTTACTCGATCTGTTTGGCTACCGGTTCGCCCCCCGATATGCCCAGGTAGGCAGGGTTATCAACGAGATGTTCGATATCTCCGAGGACGAGAGTCAGCGGGTGAGACTCACATTGCGTAAACCCATTAACACGCAGAGTATTATGGAGTGCTGGGACACCATCCAGCGAATTGCCGTGTCACTGGCTCACCGGAAAACCACCCAAGCCATATTGGTCCGGAAACTCTCTGGCTACAAGAAAAACCACCCACTACTGAAGGCGCTGACTGAATATAACCGACTATTGAAGGCCCAATACCTGCTGGATTACATCGATAACGCCAGCCTTAGAAACCACGTGCAACGCGCCTTGAATCGGGGAGAAGCTTATCACCAGTTGCGTAGGGCAATCAGCAACGTGAACAGCGACCGGTTCCGGGGGAATAGCGACGAGGAGATACAAATCTGGAACGAAAGCGCCCGGCTGGTAGCAAATGCCATTATCTACTTCAACTCGAAAGTACTCAGCAACCTGCTGGACAGCTTCGAGGAGCAGGGCAGCGAAAAACACATGGAAACCGTAAAGGGCGCATCACCTGTCGCGTGGGAGAATATCAACTTCCGGGGTACGTATACGTTCGCGCCGACGGGAGAGCTGCCTAAACTGGATGATTTAATGGCGCCGATTGAGGGCTATCGGCCGATAAGTAAAAATTGATGCCTCTCTACAGGCTAGCAAACACGGGGGCTTCGGAGGTTTTTGCAGTATTTGGAGGCAAAATCCCTAGGACCCCTTTTTGGTGAAGGTCAGGTTGCACAACTCGATGAGCTTGTGCCGAAAGATGCGCGTGTTTTAGTGTTGTTTGGTGGACAAAGTGCACGAAAAAACGGCACCCTAGACGAAGTCATTACTGCCCTTGGTAATCGTCATATAGAAGAGTTTGGCGGTATCGAAGCTAATCCTGGTTACAGTACCTTGATGCGTGCGGTTGAGCAGATTCGTCAAAATAAGTTGGATTATCTGTTAGCTGTTGGGGGTGGTTCTGTCATAGATGGCACCAAGTTTGTTGCTGCAGCTGTGCAGTGTGATGGTGACCCATGGCAGGAAATCTTAGTGAATCACGCCACAAATATTCGCCAGGCATTACAGTTTGGTTCAGTGCTTACC
>NZ_CAXRBQ010000143.1:0-22793 GCF_964228735.1 Pontibacterium sp.
GATGATCTCTGCCGGGGTCTGATCCAGATCGATAATGCCTTCATCATCGACAAATCCACCCGGCTGGGCAGCCAACAGGTGCATTTAAAGCGCAGTCTCCAGAACGGACTTCACAGTCGCTTCATCGATGCCTTTGCCGATGAATACCAGCTGGGTTTTACGCTCTTCACCCATCGCCCAAGGACGGTCAAAGTACACGTCCAGACGCTTACCCACCGCTTGGAACACCTGACGCATCGGTTTACCCGGCAGCGCCGCGAAGCCTTTGGCACGGTAAATGTTGAAATCGCTCAGCAGGGATTTCAGCGCCGCATGCAGTTTGTCGCTGTGCACTTCACCCAGAGTGATGACAAATGAATCGAAGTGATCGTGGGCATGATCGTGGTGCTCACCGTATGCGTGGTGATGATCGTGGTGGTTGTGTACCTGATCGATACGCTCCTCAGCCGCAGCATCCAGCCCCATCAGCATGTCCAGCTGTGCTTCGCCGTTGCTGATGTAGGCGGTTTTAACCGCGTTAGGTACCTTGGCGGAAACAACAGCTTCCACCAGCGAACGTGCATCGGAATCCAGCAGATCATTCTTGCTAACCACCACCAGATCGGCAGCACTAAGCTGGTCATCCAGCAGCTCCTGCAGGCTTGGATCGTGATCCAGGCTGTCGTCCGCCAGACGCTGTTCCTGTACCTGCTCCACGTCGTGTGCGAAGCGACCTGCTGCCACTGCCGGACCATCGATCACAGTGATGACCGCATCCACGGTGCAGTACTCTTTGATGCCCGGCCAGTTGAACGCCTGCACCAGTGGCTTCGGCAGTGCCAGACCGCTGGTTTCCATCAGGATGTGGTCGATATCGTCACGACGTTCCACCAGCTGCTGCATCACCGGCAGGAACTCTTCCTCTACGGTGCAGCAGATACAACCGTTGGCCAATTCGTAGATGCCGTTTTCGCCGTCATTAGCCGCCTGCTCTTCATCACAAGAAAGGGGGCAGCTGCGCAGCAGGTCGGCGTCGATATCCAGCTCACCAAACTCGTTAACGATCACGGCGATACGTTTTCCGGCCGCCTGCTTCAGTACGTTGGAGAGAAGTGTGGTTTTACCGCTACCCAGAAAGCCGGTTACAACGGTGGTTGGGATCTTATTCAGCTGCATCGTTTGTCTCTTTCTTATCAGTATCTTTTAGGTAGATGTCGCGTTTTACGGTTCTCGGCACTGTTCGTGGGGTAAGGGGTTTTACCCGTGGGCGATAGATATGGGCCTGATCCTTCTGGTACAGGTAGGAATCGGCAAAGTCGTCACTGTCGAGTACATGGCCAACCAGAATCAGTGCAGTGCGGGTAAAGCCCTTTTCACGCACTTTGGCGACGATATCGCTCAGGGTGCCGGTGACCTTGTCCTGATCCGGCCAACTGGTGCGGTAACACACCGCCACCGGGCAATCTTCGCCGTAGTGTGGGATCAGCTCCTCAACGATCTTGTGAATGCGGGCAATACCCAAGTGGATCGCCAGGGTCGCGCCGCTGCGTGCCAGTTCCGGCAGCCGCTCACGCTCAGGGAACGGCGTCTTGCCCTCGTAGCGGGTCATGATGATCGTCTGGGAAACACCCGACAGGGTGAGTTCCTTACCGAGGTACGCAGCGGAAGCTGCCACTGCGCTGACACCTGGAATCACTTCGTAGTCGATCCCCTGCTGCTCCAGGCGACGGATCTGTTCGCCAATCGCGCCGTAAAGCGCCGGATCACCACACTGCAGACGGGCCACGTCTTTACCTTCTTCATGAGCCTGAGTGATATGTGCAGTGATCTCTTCCAGATCAATCGATGCTGTATCAATGATCTTTTCAGCAGTGCCTTCCACTTCCGCCAGTACTTCGCGTGGGATCAGAGAACCGGCATAGAGCACTACCGGGCACTGCTTCAGAATGCGCAGGCCCTTGAGCGTCATCAGTTCGGGATCACCGGGACCTGCGCCGATAAAGTAGACCTTCATGCCGCGCTTTCCTCAGTTACACCGAGCTTCTTCTTGTAGCCACGCGGCGTGTACACCCATTCACGGCTGCCGTTGACGATGTGGCGGGATTCGCTGTTGCCAACACTTACCAGAGTGAACATGTCGACGTCTTTGGCATCAAGCTGATCAAGTCGGATGATGCGGATGTTTTCATCTTCACGGGTCAGCTGGCGACCGATTAATACGGGCGTAGACGCTGGGCGGTATTGCAACAACACATCACGGGCGTGATTTAGCTGCCAGTCACGTTTACGGGACACCGGGTTGTAGAACGACACCACAAAGTCCCCGGCACCGGCGCTATGAATACGCTTCTCGATGGTTTCCCACGGAGTCAGCAAGTCGGACAGGGAAATCGTACAGAAATCATGCCCCAGCATAGCGCCCACACGGCTGGCACCCGCCTGCATGGCGGAGATACCCGGTACCACTTCGATCTCAACATCCAGCCACTCAGGGTGGTTCTCGTTACCCTGCAATTGCTGGTCGAGCAGTTCGAACACCAGCGTCGCCATGGCGTAGATACCGATATCACCGCTGGAGATCAGCGCCGTGGTTTTACCGCTAGCGGCCAAGTCCAGTGCCAGACGAGCCCGGTTGATCTCTTCACCCAACGGCAAGTCATGGTGGGTTTTGCCGTCACAGACGTCACCCAACAGGTCCAGATAGAGGCCATAGGCCACCAGATCGGTACTGGCGTTGATCGCCGCCAATGCGCGTGGCGCAACCAGTTCACGATCACCGGGACCGGTACCTACAACAAATAGTTTGGTCATTCGATTTATATTCCATCCAATCTGTAGCAGCCCGCTCCGAGGGCGACAAAAAGAGGTATGTCGCGGTCGGCACCCTAAAGGGCATAAAAGCCCGCTGCTACAAACTTAAATCTCGGGTTCAGCTACAGGGTAACTGCGTGCAATTGCGCAGGTCGCCTTTCGGGTTTTCTGTTTATTCAGTACAAGCTCGGGGGATTCGCTAGTCATATCTTGCACAGCATAGAGCGCCGCCGACTCCGCCACGCCATAAACACCTACCGTGTTAAATACGTACTCGGAGCGAGTGCTGAGTAGCGACTCCATAGTGCTAAGCTGGGGGACACCCCAGGTTAGGAACGGTTTGCCCAGCTTTTCGGCCAGCTCAATCAACCCCACTTCGTCGGCTTTGATATCGATACTGTTGATGCTGGACACCGCATCTAGAGTCAGACCTGCCTGATCCAGACAATCCATCAGCAGTCGCTCCAGCTCATCTAGAGGACAATTACGCTCACAGCCCATACCCACCGCGTATACCGGCTGCAGGTAAGGCTTCGCCGTCGTGATCACCGGTTGTGCCGACAGTAATTCACCCACTTGTGCAGCCCAGTGATTGGCGCCACCTTCGTGACCGGACAGCAGTGGGATAACGTATTGCCCCTGCTCATCCAGCACCAGCACCGGCGGGTCCTGGTATTTATCGCGGATAACCGGAGCCAGCGTACGCACCACAATGCCTGTGGCGCAGATAAAGATCAGAGGTTCCCCATCACGAAAGGCTTGCTGTACGGTGTCGGCAAAGGGTTTGGGCTTAAAGCAGATCTCGGCATTGTCCAGCTGTTCACTTAAATGCTGAGCCAAACGCAGACCAGCCTCGGTCAGGGCGATAATCTTACTCATCGACTGTTTCTCTCCTGCGGAGTAACTACAAACAGAGAAAAGTAAGGTCCGGCTTCTCGAGGCAACTTAGCCAGATCGGTTTCAATTCGCTGGTTTTCGCGACCGATGTATTCAAGATACTGAGCATCTTCGGCTCGACCGGTTGCATCGAGCAGCGTAAGAATACGTGGTCGGGCGCGCCCGGCTTTCATAATCACCACAGAGTCATGATCATTGAGAGCGGTACGTATCTGCTCATCCGTATGGCGACCGCTGACTACAACAAAGGATTCCTTCAGCATGGTCAGCGGGTGTTTCAGTTCCGCGGCGGCCGCATTCACCGATGAGATGCCCGGCACGACCTGACAGGCAAACTCACCCTGCAGCCGCTCCAGCAAATAGGCAAAGGAGCCAAAGAACAGCGGGTCACCTTCACACAGGAATACAACGTCGTGACCGGCCTCCAGCTGTTGTCGGATCAGCGCTGCACCTTCGTCATAGGCTTTGTTTGCCAGACTGCGATCAGTGGACATCGGCATGCAGATTGGAATCTCAATCTGCTCAGTGTTCTGGTCTACAAATGCTTCCCTGGCAATTGCACGGGCCTGACTTGAACCTTCATCGTTGGCTAGATAGGCCACAACCGATGCACCTTTGATCAAACGCAGGGCTTTCAGCGTGATCAGTTCCGGATCTCCCGGCCCAACACCTACGCCGTAAAAGGTTGCTTCAGACATCAATTGCATCCTCAGTTACAGACGCTTTACGGAAACTAAAGAGGGTTACCGGCAAGGCAGGACGGTACACCAAGTGTCCGGCAAGCTGATCGCCGCGATTGACCGCTATCTGAGTGGTCTGGCTGTAGCTATCGCCCTGCTTCATGCGAGTCTCGTAGAAACCCAGCAGATGTTGTTTGGTGCTCTCGGTGACGGCGCTGGCGACCAGCACACCGTTATCCGGCAGTTGATCCCAGACCTGGGCGAGCAAGGCTTCAAGCTCACCATCGCTACCGCCGATAAACACCTTGTCGGGTGCAGGTAGGTCAGCTAATGCGGCAGGGGCTCGGCCCTCTACGATATTGAGATTGCTCACCACCCCAAACTTATCCTGGTTGGCTTTCAGGCAACGCAGGCGCTCTGGGTGATGTTCAATGGCATGGATCTGACTGTCCGGATTCCAGTAGGCCAATTCGACAGCAACACCGCCGCAGCCGGCACCGATGTCCCAAACCTGATCATCACGGGATACCTGCATCAGGGATAGAATCGCAAGTCGCACTTCACGTTTGGTGAGCATGCCTGAACCGTTAGGACGATCCGTGACGAAATTACCGTCCGGAATACCGGGAAATTCGGGCAGCACGCCACCTGCACCGCGCACCCGGATTACAGTGACGTGCAGCGGATCGAATTCGGTCTCCTGAGTTACAAGGTCAGGGGCGTTGAATGTACGTACCTGTTCATGGCTGTAACCCAAGGCTTCACATACGCTCAAACGGGATTCTTCAAAACCCGCGGCGATACACTCCTGCGCCAGCACCTGCGGTGTACTGTGTTTATCGGTCAGGATCACCAGCGTGCTATTTCGCTTCAGCTGGGTGCGGATTTTCTCCAGTGGACGCCCATGCAGGCTGAGTACATTCACATCCTGCAAAGACAGCCCTAACCGATGACACGCAGCCTGGATACTGGAGACCGCCGGATAGAAGCGAAGCTGCTCATCCGGAAACTGGCAACTAAACCAACGACCGATACCGTAGTAGAGGGGATCACCCGACGCGAGAATGACCACGGACTGCATGCCTTCCTTTGCGTATGAGGTGATCAGTGCTTTCAACTCAGAGAGCTTTGGCAAAGTCAGTGTTGGTGATTCACCCAATAGGTGATCGACAACCTGCAACTGGCGCTCGGATCCGATCACCATATCGGCGGCGGCCAGCGCTTGCTGGGCATCCAGCGACAGTTGCGCCTGCTCGGCGACACCCAGCCCAATAATATGCAGCTGCATCAGTACCACTCTCCCCGGTTACAGCGTAGCAATGCATTGCACGTCGCTGCCGATACGGCGCTGCCGCCCTGACGCCCCAACAATGTGATGCACTCAATCCCCAGGTCCTGATGCACATCCCACAGCGCCTGCTTGGACTCTGCCGCGCCGATAAAACCCACTGGCATGCCGATGATCAGGGCTGGTTTGTCTGCGCCCTTCTCTATCATCTCGAGCAACCGGAACAACGCAGTAGGCGCATTACCGATTACCACCACCGCACCGGCCAGATGCTCACGCCACAGCTCAACCGCCGCCATGGAGCGGGTCTCACCCGCCGCTTTCGCCAGTTCCGGCGCACGAGGGTCGTTCAGGAAACAGAGAGGCGGTGTATTGATCATCCGCTTGGTGATCCCCTGCTTCACCATCTCCGCGTCACACAGGATCGGTTTATCTTCAGACAATGCCTGCAAACCCTGAGCACAGGCATTCGGGCTGAAGCGCACCTGCGCAGCAACCTCCGGCATACCCACACTGTGAACGATCCGCATAACCACCTGCTGCTCCTCACGGCTGAGGCCTTCGAGGTCGGTCAGTGCTCGGATCTGGCGGAAGCTTTCCTGTTCGATCGCGACCGGGTCTGTTTCGTATTCAAATGGCACGTTTGAAGTTCCCAAAATATTCGTGTGCTTGTCGCGGTCGGAGCCCGCTGCTACAGGCAATGAGCGTTGTAGCAGCCCGCTCCGAGGGCGACACGCATTGCGGTTTATTCGTTAGTCATCCAATCCCTGATTACCACCACACCCTCAGCGATATCGCTAAACTGCTGGTCGGCATCCGGCAATTCCGGGCGCTGCAACATAAATACCTCAACACCCAGTTCCCGCGCGGCATGCAGCTTGGCTTCTGTAGATGCACCGCCGCTGTTCTTAGTGACCAGCGCATCTACCTCGTATTGCTCAAACAGCACCCGCTCGTCTTCCAAGCGAAATGGGCCGATCCCTTTAATCCACTCCACCGAATCGGGCAGATCCACCCGAGGTGGCGCTGCAGTGCGCAGGATTATTCGTTGATCATCACCCGTCTGTGCGACCAGCTGATCCACCGCCCCCTGAGTCAACTGACCCGCAGTCAGCAATACGCTCTTTTTACCTGCGAGCGCCGGAATCAACGTCTGCCAGTCATCAAACAGCCGCCAGTTATCACCGGGTTGTTGCTGCCACTCTGGTCGATGGAAACGCCAGCATGGAATACCCAGATCTTTTGCTACCGAAACGGCGGTACTGCTCATCGTCGCGGCAAACGGATGGGTCACATCCAGAATCGCATCAATTTTCTGATTGCAAATATACGTCGCCAAACCACCAAACTGGCTGAACCCACCTACCAGCACTTCACAAGGAAGCTCCGGCGTGCGGACCAGACCGGCAACGCTGTACACGATTTGCAGCTGTTGTTTCTGTTCACCATTTTTTTCAAGAAGTGCCTTGGTCATACGGCGTGCATCTGCAGTACCACCGAGCAACAACAGTTTTTTCATTTCGTTTCACCTTTGTAGCAACCGACAAAGTTGCCTTTTCGGTCCACCGCCCAGATCTCCAGCTCAACCCGATCGGGCATCACCTTGTGCGCCCGCAACCAGGCTTCGCGACAGACCTCCGCCGCCAAATCCACACAAGCCGCCTGGCAAGCTTTCAGTGCTTGCACGCTGGTATTGCTCTGTCTGACTTGCTCCTGCAATGCCTCATCGGCCCCGGCATCTGCTGCCAATTGGGCCAGATAATCCAGATCGATACTGGAGGCTCGGCTGTTCAGGTCCATATGGCCTTTCGCCAGTTTGCTGATCTTGCCGAATCCACCACAGATGGTGAGTTTGGCTACCGGAGACTTTTTAAGGTGCTTCAACACCGCACCAACAAAGTCACCCATCTCTATCAGCGCCATCTCTGGCAAGTCATACTGCGTCTTGATGGCCGCCTCACTGGTTGAACCCGTGGTCGCTGCAATATGGTCCATTCCATTTGTGTACGCCACATCGATGCCTTGATGGATCGAGGCAATATAAGCCGAACAGGAGTACGGCCGCACAATGCCGGTTGTGCCCAAAATCGAAAGCCCACCCACAATGCCCAGCTTCGGGTTCATGGTTTTCAAAGCGATCTGATCGCCACCTTCCACACCCACAGAGACCTCAAAGCCGCCTTCATAACCATAGGTATAGGCAGCATTGGTGAGGTGCTCGGTCATCATTTTGCGCGGGACCGGGTTAATGGCGGGTTCACCAACTGCCAGCATCAATCCTTCACGGGTTACCGTGCCCACGCCTGGTGCTGCCTTGAACACCACCCCTGGTGACTCCGTCAGGCGCAGCTCTACAAAAACCGTTGAACCGTGGGTCACATCAGGGTCATCACCCGCATCTTTGATCGTTGAGGTGCGGATCCCGTTTTCCAGTGCCCGATACTCCTCAATCACCATCTCCACCTGTTTTCCTGGCGTGTTGCCTTTGGCTGGCAGGTTTACCTCAACCGTTGCAGGCTGTTTTCCTCCAAACAATGCGCGTGCGGCAGCTACACAACAGGCTGTCGCACACGCGCCTGTCGTCAAACCAGAGCGCAGAGGTTTGGGTGATTCGGAACTCTCGGGCCACATAATCTATTCGATTTACTCTCCGCTTATCTCAAACTGCCCGCTGAAAATCGCCGCAATCGCTGCAGGATTGGACGGGAAAAACAGGTGCAGGTAACTGGCAGTCACACTGCCATCACGGAAGATCGGTTCCCCGGGTGCAGGGTCGCGTTGACGTTTGCCATGACCAATCGGTTCATCCGTATCAAAGCAACGGGACCGATGGTGAGCATGGGCACGTACATCACCTTCCGGCAGTTGCGCAGTCTGCATGCCCTGACAACCACGCTTGCCGCGCATCGCGCCGTGGCCGGCCAGCAAACCGGCCATCGGATATTGCTGCTCTTCCAGGTCGGTCAGCGTCTGCAGGCAGTAAAGAAATCCGCCGCACTCCGCCAATACCGGCTTACCCTGCTGATGGAACGCCTGGATCGCCTTCAACATAGGCTGGTTGCTACCTAGCTGCGCGGCATGCAGTTCCGGGTAACCACCTGGCAACCAGAGCGCGTCCACCTCCGGCAATTCGGAATCCGTCAGCGGCGAGAAGAACTGATACTCCGCGCCCATCTCTGTCAGCATGCGTAGATTGGCGTCGTAGATAAAACTGAACGCGGCATCTTTTGCCACGCCGATTCGCTTGCCACTCAGCAGGGGCTCAACGGCTTCAACTTCTGCGCTAACAAACTCCACCTCGGATGGCAGCTCGGTAATTGCATTGCCCGCAATCCACTCGGCACCGCGGTTGAAGCGTATTTCCAGCTCATCACGAACCTCGTCCGCCTGCACCAAACCCAGATGGCGCTCCGGCAGTGCCACATCTGGATCTCGCGGAAGGGTTGCCAGCAACGGTAACTCCGGTGGCAGTGCATCACGGATCAGTTGTGCATGACGTTCGGTACCACAGCTGTTGGCAATCAGACCCGCTACGGAAATATCGTCACGGAAGTTAGCCAGACCCAACGCAACCGCTGCTGCGGTCTGTGCCATCCCCTTCACATCCATCACAATCGCCATCGGGATGTTAAAACGCGCAGCCAGATCGGCGCTGGACGGTTCTCCGTCGAACATCCCCATCACACCTTCGACCAGGATCAGGTCTGCTTCCAATGCGGCTTCGTACAGCTTTTGCTGGCAGTAGGCTTCACCGGCCATCCACATATCCAACTGCTCGACCGGCTGACCGGATGCCTGGGCAAGAATCTGCGGATCAAGATAGTCGGGGCCTGTTTTAAAAACACGTACCACTTTGCCCTGCTGACGAAAATTACGCGCCAGCGCAGCGGTAATGGTGGTTTTACCGGCACCGGAGCTCGGTGCGGCCAGAAACAGTGCCGGGCAGCGGGCGGATTGCTGTTGGTCTGTCATCAGTATTCGATCCCTGCCTGTGCTTTCACACCTTTGCGGAACGCGTGGCCTTCGTCGCGGATGCTGCTGATGGTATCGGCAATTTCGACCAGCCCATCCGGCATCACACGGCCCGTAATGATTACATGCTGCATCTTGGGACGTGCCTGAAGTGCTTCCAGGACCGGCTCCAACGCCAGGTACTTGTACTTAAACATGTAGCTCATTTCGTCAAACACTACGATGCCGTACCGGTCGTCCTGCAGGATCTCCTGCGCTTTCACCCAGGCCTGTTCCGCCGCTTCGATATCCCGCTCACGATCCTGAGTTTCCCAGGTAAAGCCGTGACCCATTACATACCAATCGATCTGCGGATGGTCCTTAAATAACTTGTATTCGCCCGTTTCCAAGCGACCTTTGCTGAACTGCACAACAGCAGCGCGCTGACCATGCCCGACCGCACGTGCCATGGTGCCAAACGCGGAACTGCTTTTACCTTTGCCGTTGCCTTTCAGCAGGATCAGCACACCTCGCTCTTCAGTCGCCTTGGCGATGCGCGCGTCGATCACTTCCTTCTTGCGCGCCATGCGTTCTTGATGAGTCATCGTCATATCCATTTCTCCTGAATCATACGGCCGGAAGCGGCAGGTATTGCGCACTAAGTTCTGCAGCCAGTTGAGCACCACGCCCACGTTTAACTGCGCTTTGTTCGATATCGATCAGCACGGTGTCACCGGGTAGCGCTACATCATTCAGGTGCGCACTGGTTCGACCATCGGTAATGACGTAGGTACGTATCTGCAGAGCCGGATTTTGTTTGATCGCTTTACCCAGGTAGCTTTGCACTTGCTCCAACGCTGCACGTATCGGTGTGCCGCCTCCTGCTGGCAGACTGTCTAGCCAATTCTTCAGCTCTTTCGGTGCACGTACTTTTGGCAACAGGTTCTCAACCTGGTTATTGCCAAAACCGAAGATCGACAGTTGCTCACGTTGCAGGTAGGCCTGTTCTGCGATCTTCAGTACAGCAGCTTTACCCAGCGATTCAGGTCCCTGAGCCAACGTCGAGGCTGATGTATCCAATAGCACCAGATGAAGGACAGGCTGGCCTTCGCGTGCTTTCTGAAATTTCAGCGATTTAGGTGGCCAGATACCGCTGTTAGCGATCAGGGTACTGAACCAGTTCGGTTTGTGGCTCTCACTCGCACTGCGATGATTGCCGTTCGCAGCTTTCCCCGTCTTGCGTCCTGCCAGATCCGAAACCATCTGTTTCACAACCGCCTGTTTAGGGGATGAAGTCGCAGTTGTTTGGAACGAATTAAGCTCTGCACAGCGCTGTTGCTGAGGCACCATACTTCCCCAGTCACCTTCAGCCCTGCTTTGCTGTCCCGACTGAGGGCGATGACTATCTTCCGGTCGCTTAAACCCACCTTGTGGCGGTATCGGCGGCGCAGGAGGCCTTGGCGTGTTTTCCGGGGGCGATTTACGGCGATGAGCCAACGCCAGGGATTCCACCGCATCGATATCGTCGGTGGTTACTTGGTCACGACCGAACCATGCGGCATGAGCCAGTGCTGCGCGGTACCAGACAATATCTGCGCGCAGGCCATCGACTTGTGCTTCGCTACAGCGCTCAGCGATCTCCAGCCGTATATCGTCGTTGCAGGCGACATCGTTCAGAAGCAGACGCGCACTGGCGATCCTATCGAGGAGTACCCCCTGCTGATCTGCATATTGGTTACAAAACGCTGCAGGATTTCGATCAAAGGCTTCACGGGACTTCACAATCTCAACCCGTTCCTGCGAGCTGTACTGGTTTTTCAGCTCTACACAGAGTCCGAAACGGTCGTGCAGTTGCGGACGTAACTCCCCTTCATCCGGGTTCATGGTGCCGATCAGCAGGAAGCGAGCCGGATGACTGTGGCTGATACCGTCGCGCTCCACACGGTTCACACCACTCGCAGCAACATCCAAAAGCTGGTCGACCAGATGATCGGGCAGCAGATTGACCTCGTCCACGTAGAGCACACCGCCATGCGCTTTGCTCAGCAGCCCGGGACGGAAAGCGACGTTCTGGTCATCCAGCACGCGCTGTAGATCCAGCGTACCCAACAACATTTCTTCGCTGGTGCCCAATGGCAACGTAACGAACTCAGGTGTGTGTTCGGTTTCCGTTACCGGCAGCAGGTCGGCTAATCCACGTGCAAGGGTGGATTTTGCGGAACCACGAGGGCCGCTGATCACCACTCCACCGATGGCTGGGTTCACCGCCGCGAGAATCAGCGCCAGCTTAAACTCGTCCTGGCCGCTAACTGCAGAAAACGGGAAATGAAGTTCAGTCATCATGCCGCCTCCGTCTCTGATACCACTGCAACCGTTTGCTGGATAGGCTCCTCAACCAGCTTGGCATCTGACAGACGAACCCGCCGGGTTTCCAGCTCGGTTAGGAATTCATCATCGTGGGAGATAATAATCATCGCATGCGGCAAGGATTTTAGTGTGTTCAATAATCTACGGCGTGCTTCGGTATCCAGCGCAGTGCTGGGTTCATCGAGTAGCAGCACATCCGGATTCATCGCCAGCACACAGGCCAGCGTAATCATGCGCTTTTCACCGCCCGAGAGTTGATGGGTCACACGCTCTTCAAAACCATCCATTCCCAGAGACGCCAAGGTTTCACGCGCTATCTGCAGCGCCTCATCCCGGGACTTACCCAGGTTGAGCGGGCCGAAGGCCACGTCCTCCAACACCGTTGGGCAAAATAGCTGATCATCCGGGTCCTGGAACAGGAAACCGGCCCGCGCACGTACTTCGACGAAGTGTTTCTCTTCGCTCCGCAGCTCACCAAAAGCGTGAATCTCGCCGCCTTTAGCTTTTTTAAGTCCCACCAGCAGATGCAAAAACGTGGTTTTACCTGCACCGTTCGCTCCGGTCAGCGCTACCCGTTCACCTGGGTAAAGCGCGAAATCCACCTTGTCTAACACCACACCGCGACGGGGATAACGGTAAAACAGGCCGCGGGTTTCAATTAACGCCGTCATATAAAGTTCAGTCCTGTCAGTGCACCCAGAAACAGTGCGCAAAGTGGAATAAAAACGAAATCGGGATGGCCCAGAGCCATCTCGTCCATCAGATAAAAACGTCCGTTGTAGCCCCGGCACTTCATCGCATCGGCGATCCGCTCAGATCGTTCCAATGAACGTACCAACAACATACCCACCAGATAGCCGATCGAACGCCAGGTGTGACGGTCTGTTCTGAGCACAAACGCCCGCGCCTGCATCGCCCGACGCATGCGTTTGTACTCCTGGCCGATCACATCAAGATAGCGCACGGTAAACAGAAGCAGATGGACCAGCTTATCTGGCACACGTAACCGCGCCATTGCATAACCGAGTGTGGTAGCACTCATAGTGCCGACCAATGCCAACAGACACAGCACCACAGCGTTGGCTTTGAGTGCAATCTGGCAGGCATGAAGCAGACCTTCTTTACTCGCCAGAAAGCCCCCCAGCTCAAACAGGGCTTCACCCGGTGTGGTGAATGGCAGCATGATCACCAGGAAGATCATGAACATGTCCATTGCGATCACCCGGCGCAGGGTACGCTTGAAGTTAAGGTGGGCCAGACGCGCCATCACCAACGCAGTACCTAGTCCAATCAACAACACGCTGAACTGCGCAGAGCTCACAACCACCAACGCAAAGAAAAACGCCGCGACCACTCGGACCCGCGGGTCGACGCTGTCGATCAACGACTGAGTATGTTTCAGTCTCTGCCCTTTCCAGCTGGTACCGCTGTGCTCAAGAAACTGAGGCACGATTCTTTTCCTGCTTACGCTGACGCAACCAGATTCCGAGTCCAACCAGGCCAAAGATGTAACCGATACCGCCCAACACATCCTGTAAGCTGGCTTTCTCTTTGTAAGCAGCCAACTCCTTACGCAGTGGTTTCACCTGTTTAGCCACGGCCTTCTCGATCATCTGCTCTAATGCCACCTGATCAACACCGCTCATCGATACGCTACTTGTCGTTACGCTTGCCTTAGTAACGGGAGCTGAGCCACCCGGCAATGTCGCTGGCAACTCATCCGCTGGCAGCACTAATTCCAATACGTGCCCGGCACTCAGATCTGCATGAAAGTAGTGGTCGATGCGTTTTGTAGCGTCAAAGACAAACATCCCTTCATCTTCGATCACACTCTCGCCGATCACGTTTCCGGTCGCATCGCGGACTTGAACTACGATGCCCGCTTTGGCCATATCTCCGTTGGAGAAGCCGACTTCCCCTTCTATGGTGTTGCCAATGGCATACACACCGCCTACCACGTTATGGGCAAACACCGGAACGCTCATAGAAGCACTAAGAGCCAAAGCCATCAGAATCGATTTACGCATCCTGCCAATCCTCAGAGATATTCAGGAATTCCGGTTTTACCTTGCGGATCAGCAGTACGGCGGCAGCCGTGACGAAGCCTTCAACCAACATCACCGGTATATGGGCAATCAATGTAGCTTTCGCCGCCAGCCAGAACGCTTCACCGGACAATGCCAGACTGCCTGCCACCATAAATGTGGTTAGCGCAACAGCCCCAGCACCACCCACTGCGCCCCAGATCCCTGCGATCCTGGGCGACGAAGCGGTTATGCCGTAACGGCAGAGGTAGAACATCAGTACCGCGGGCAACGCGATATTGAAGGTATTCACGCCCAATACCAGGAAACCACCAAAGCCAAAGAACACCGCTTGCAACACCAGGGCCACCAGCAGCGCCGGGAAAGCGGCCCAACCAAGGGCCAAGCCGATCAAACCGTTAAGAATCAGGTGCACACTGGAAAAGCCCACCGGCAGGTGAATGTAGGAGGCAACAAAAAACGCGGCTGACAATACGCCCACTTGCGGCAGGTGGTCGTAATCCAGTTTTTTCAGGCCATACGCAACACCGCCAACTGCCAAAGCAACTCCTGCCATTAGGACCGATCCGGAAAGTGCACCATCAACGATATGCATGGCTTACGCCCTCTTATTCGACAGGATGGGCCTGAACCCAGATCACAGCATCCTGAGACAGCTCTTTACCCTTGTGTTCTTTCTCCGGGCCCACGCCCAGTGCACAGAATCCCCACTGGCCGGCCTTAGGGATGCCAAACGTAAACGTACCGTTGGCATCGGCGTAGATGGTCATAGTGATAAAGGCTTCGGCGGGTGGAGTGATCGCCGGTGTAGCACTAAATTTGTTGTTCGCCAGATCAGGTTCGTAGTTGATGTATTCAACCTCGATCTCAGCGAACGGCACCGGGTTACCTTCGCTTTTCACCACTCCGGTAAACGTGCCACCTTCATAGATTGCATAAGGCTTGGTTAGCGGGACGATTTCAGCTTTCAGTCCAAACTCTTCGTTCCACTGAGTTGGCAGACTGCCCACGTTCACGATGGTTTTGGTAATCTGCTGGATATAGATATCTTCCGCCTCTTCCATATAGGGAGCTGATTTGTAGACGAAGATGTTGTCACCCAAACCACGCAGACGTACATCTGCTTCATAAGCCGGTCCAGTATTTTCAGCACTGGTCCAGTTGATCGGTTTCAGCGCAGGCAGTAGATCGGTCTTTTTACCCTTACGTATCTGGTAAAACGCTTCCGGCTGTTCCGCCGACATCACGTGCCCACTGGCTGCAGGATGGGTAAATGGGGCCTTGAGGGTGATCTTGCCACCACGATCCAGCAACAGATCAGGCGTATACACCATCTGGAAGTGTGCCTGAGCTGCGCCCGCGTACAAACAACCCGCGGCGACTAATGAAGTACCGATCTTTTTAAACACGAATATTCTCCGTCTGAAAAACATAAAACAGGCGGAGTTGGGGAGGATAAGCAACAATTGTGCATCACTGCACTGACGCTCGGTGAAGCCCTCCGCAACACCTTGAACATTTCCCGATCGGGCTGGTATCCGGACTCATCGGTGAGCATGTGCTCCATCGCTTCACCTTCCCATGCTTACGCACAGTGGCATATGAAAACGACTTAACCGATCTACCGTTGCGGGGGCAGTGTCGGGATTAGCTCTGCTATGTGAGCTGCACCGACTTCCCATTTAACACTCTGCTTAGAATCACAAAGTGACCAGATCTGAGGCGAACGATACTGACCGTACCGGAGCCTGTCAATTGAGGGATCTTCTTATCTTTATGAATCAAATAGATATAGACACGGGCCAACGTGAAACATCGTTCAGTTGAGCAGATCTAATCCGCCTCAACTGGTCGCACGTATAAATGGAGTCTATTGTTGAACTTATGATCAACAAAACATCGTTACGAGAGGTGCCATCATGACGATAAAAACAATGTCGGAGATCTTTTACCATCCCAGCATTGCCATGAAGCATATCCGGGATGAAAAACTCAAAGACTCAAACGAAGCGTTGATCACGCTAGCGTTGCTAGCCCTGATCCCCCCAGTATCCCTACTGATCGGTACAACCCAGGTTGGCTGGAGCCTGAGCCTGTCTGGTGAAGCCGTACGCCTGAGCTTTGCAAGTGCAGCCCTGTCTGCAATGGCGTTCTACATCGCACTCTGCATCTCCTTACTGATCATGGGGTTTGCAATTCACTGGATGGAGCGTACATATGGTGGCGAAGCATCATTGGAGCGTTGCATGAACCTGACGCTGTACACCGCAACACCATTGCTGGTTGCCGGCCTAGCAGGCCTGTATCCAACGCTGTGGTTGTGCGTCGCTGCGGGTATGGCGGGTCTGATCTACAGCACCTACCTATTATTCACCGGTGTACCGGTGATTATGCGGATTCCTGAAGAACGTGGTTTCATGTTCTGTATGGCGATCCTGACAGTGGGTCTGGTTATCCTGGTCACCCTACGCGCACTGACTGTGTTTATGTGGAACTCAGTGATTCCGCTCACTTATTTGAGTTAAAAAAGGGCCTGGGATAAAAGGGTCTGAGTTAAAAGCGTTTGAGATAAAAAACCGGGGATCTAGAAGAAAGATTTAACCGAGTTGCAGGAGGCTGGTCTGTCCGTCATATTCACGCTACCCCTACGGACGGGTCAGCCTCCCTGCCCTGACTCCCCATTTCCACCTACAGGTGAGCGACTGAAGCACCACGCTCTGTTTCCCACCCCGTCAGTGTGAACATCTCGTCCAATGTATCCTGTACCTGCTGCACACCTTCACTTGGTGCACGATACGCAATGACACACCCGATTGTACTGCCCGTAGCGTATTGGTTGCCCCACACCACCTCGTTGACGCTAAAGCCATGTTTGCGTAACCGGTCCATCTCTACATGGGCATTATCGGTCTTGGAGATCGGCAGCCAGAAGAATGCGGCTGCATCGGCGGATCGCACGGTAAAAGCGAGTAGTTCCTCCAGGGTTGGATAGCCGGGCTGGCTATCACTCTGTAATCCCGGTGGATCGATGAATAGGAAGTTCGCGGTCTGAACCCCTGAATCGGAAAGATCAGCGGCGCGGTGATGAATAGCGTGGCCACAACCTTCATACACACGGCGCAGGTTTTCGATCGGTGCCGCTGAGATATCGTACAACGTCAGCGAAATCTCCTGCCCTCGCGCACTCATCACATCCTGTGCGATCAACGAAGACCCCGGGTACACACTTCCGACGAGCGTTGGTCGTGATAGATACCACTCTGTATAACAGCGAATCGCCCGGTTATCGGTATTGTGGCACTGACGATGAATCCGACCGATGCCCTGTTGCCACTGATTACCCGCCATAATAGGGTTCACCGCATATCCGGCAAACAGGTCGACAAACCGGAAAGTTTGACTGGAATTTGGCAATGCATTCAGGGCAGCGATCAACGCTGTGTGCTTGAAGATATCACCTGCATTACCTGCTTTATTGTTGTGGTCGTACTGCACCGACTACTCCTTTTCAGGCTCGGAGCATTCGTTTACACAACACTCCTCTTTCAGGTAGTCGATCAACTCATCCAACTCGGTATATTGTGGGATGCAATAGAGCGTGCGGCCTTCACGGCGCTGAACCACCAAACCCACGTTGATCAGGCGGGTAATGTGATGCGACAGGGTTGAACCCGGCACATCCAGCGCGGCCTGGATTTCGCCGACAGGTACACCCTGCTTACCGCCCTTAACCAGATGGCGGAATATTGCCAGACGCGTGACATGGCCAAGCTCAGCCAGCCGCTTGGCGGCCGTTTCAATCTGCATCAGATCTCTCCATCAAAAATCTATTTCGATATTACTCGAAGCGATCTGACGATACAAAATCCCATATGGCGATATGCAACCGAATAGTGATCTATCGCTGTTACAATGCAACGGTAGCTATCTCATGAGTAATTAAGGACAAGGAAAAACTATGGCACTGCTTATCGTAGGCTTACTCGTCTTCTTTGCGCCCCATATGGTTTCAGTGGTAAACCATGAATGGCGTGACAAAACAGCACAAAGTATCGGAGAAATGGGTTGGAAAACAGCCTATTCACTGTTGTCGCTTATCGGCTTCTGGCTGATCATCAATGGATACGCGGAAGCACGTCTGACCTCGGAATTTCTATACGACCCACCGCGTTGGCTAAGTCACGTTGCAGCGCTACTGATGCTGCCGGTGTTTATCCTGCTGATCGCGACTTATCTGCCGTGTCGTATTCAGCGCATGACTAAACACCCGATGTTGGTTGCCACCAAATTGTGGGCGCTCTCTCACTTGCTGGTGAACGGACGAGTTGCAGAGATAATTCTGTTTGGCAGCTTCCTGCTGTGGGCGGGACTGGTGCGTTACTCCCTGAAGAACCGACCTAAGCGTGCGCTGCCGCAACTGCCTGACAGTAAGCTAAATGATGTCATCGCAGTGGTTGTTGGATTGGCGCTGTACGCAGTTTTCGCCGTACACCTGCACGTTATGCTTATTGGCGTGCGCCCGTTCGGCTGATCGACATCTCAATATGGGGTAGCCGGCGCTGCCCCTATCTGCCACGTCGATCGTTATCGGTACGACGGTCACTGTCTCCACGACGCTCGCCATCACTACGGCGTTCGCTTTCGAAGATGCTGCCCCTGATTGGTATTGTCAGCGTCTTAATCTTTTCATCATTGGTACAGATAAATAGGTTGCCACTGTAGTTTCCGGTCGGTGTTTTACCAGGGATCAGCGTAACGGTGAGCTTATACCGGTCTCCGTCCGGCCCGCGCTCGGAATCTATGTCGATATAATTTACATCGGAACTGACGGTAATTTTGAAGTCACTACCGCCCTTTTTATACACCATCAGTGTCTGGGCGAACGCAGCTACTTTGCGTGCATCAAGCGTCACAAATATCGGTAAGCGCCCCATATCCAGTGCCTCGGGCAACGCATACACCCGCTCACGAATCCAGGTGTTGGCAAGCAACTTCATGCCCTTCTTACCTTTTTTCCCGGTAAGTAGATAAACAGCCTCGCTTAACTTTTCGCCCGGCACCTCACCTGAGAGCGTGAGTGTGACTTCGTAATGCTGCCCCGGCACCAGTGTTTCAATACTCATATCAAACCGTTCGCTGTCGTGGCGGATACCGGAAATCATGAGTGGTTTAGGTCGGTGATTGATCACCTCGATGGTGGCTCGCTCCGTCTTCCCTAGCTCGGTACCCACAAAAAATGCGGGATGGGGTTTAAATTCCACAGCGGGGACAAAATAGGCGTCGATAAAATAGTCTGCGGGGTGCAATGCTTCGTAGAAAGAGATCCGTACCTGGCCTTTGTATTCGCCGACAACCTGCTCGTTGTCGACGGTAAGGATGAAGTGCCCTAACCCGCCGGGTTCAACAGTACGGGTCAGACAGCGCGCTACAAGCGGAGGGGTCAGTTGAACGCTCTCAACGTTGAGCTGGCGATCGGTGGGATTCTCGAAATACAGCATCCGCTCAAACGCAGTGCCGGGCATTACTTTGCCCAACGCAATACGCTGATTATTTTTGCCCACTGGCGGTTTTCCCGATCCATGGGCCCCTTTCCTACGAAATATAGATGCCAGCATTAGGGACAGGTACTGCATTAGCATCATAGCGATCAGCCCCATAGACGCCCCTTCAATTGCTTGTCCCAAAGCTCATGACCTTTTGCAGATATTCGAATAAGAGCTTCAGGCTGGTATACACGGTGCTTCGTGCATACCTGAAAGCTAGTGTTAACCTAGCGAAACGGTTGGAATTATTTTGCTGAAACGTAGTATTTTCTTGCCACGCCCCTGAAAACCCGCGCAATTCAATTGATAAACAATGAGTTACACTGTGTGAATTTTTAAACCGATGGCACGCTTTCGATTGAAGGCGCCTCATCTGTACAAGATTGTTTACAGCATCAGGCGTGCAGCGAACAATTCACGCCAATCGTTTAAGCTAACCTTCTTAACAACCAGACATTTAAATGCGCAGGATTTCGCTTGCATGGACAGTTCCCTTAGCAACTACCGCACCCCAACTCATGTCCTGCCTTTGCTGGCACTGGCCAGCCTCTTAGCGACCTCCGTCTGGTTTGCAGTCAACGCAGTGCTTCCTTCTCTCACGCAGATGCTTGGTGAGGAGCAAACACCCGCGGGGATTACCATTGCCGTACAACTGGGTTTTATTGTCGGAACTTTTGTATTTGCCGCCTTGGCCATTGCGGACCGCTTCCTCCCCAGCCGCGTCTTCCTGATCAGTGCGCTACTCTCTGCGGGAGCCAACTACAGTGTGATCTGGCTCTCTGAGAGCTACGAATCCATTTTGGTTGCCCGTTTTCTCGTCGGTTTCTTCCTCGCTGGCATCTATCCGGTGGGTATGAAGATCGCGGTGAGCTGGTATCCAAAGGGCTTGGGATTAGCACTGGGCTTCCTGGTAGGTGCACTGGTGCTGGGCACCGCATTTCCGCATTTTGTAAGGGCTCTGGGCCAGGACTGGCCCTGGCAAGTCGTCATCCAGACCACATCCATCGCCGCCGCTTCAGGCGGTCTTGTTATCTGGCTGTTACTGGGCGACGGCCCCAACCGCCCGGTTTCTGGCGAGCTGCACCCCAAGGCCCTCATTGATGCGTTTCGATCTCCCGATTTTCGCGCGTCGGCCTGCGGCTATTTTGGCCACATGTGGGAACTATATACCTTCTGGGCTTTTGTTCCGGTGTGGCTGGTCGCATATCAGCAGTGGCATCAGATAGATTCCCTTGCGATCTCGTTCTGGAGTTTCCTGATCATCGGTGCCGGCGCACTGGGCTGTGCAGGCGGCGGACTGTTAACGCCACGTGTCGGTCCCGCACCTGTCGCGGGAATCCAGCTCACCATCTCTGGCCTTTGCTGCCTGCTTTCACCACTGATCTTTCTACTGCCGTTAGAAGCATTTCTGATTGCACTGCTAATCTGGGGTATTACCGTCGCGGGTGATTCCCCTCAGTTTTCCGCATTGAACGCAGTGAACGCTCCTTCCCATCTGGCAGGCTCCGCCCTCACGATGGTTAACTGCATCGGATTCAGTATTTCGATTATCAGCCTGCAGGTGGTGGAATGGTTTGCGACAAGCCTGGCGGATCAGTGGCTGTTTCTTCTGCTGCTACCTGGACCTGTGATTGGCATGCTGTACTTCCGCCCGGCCCTGATGAAAGAACTGACAGATTAAAGTGAAACGGCGCAGTTGCTTCCCGTGCACTGCGCCTGTTTTAAGCGGAATATACGTACTTAGGTACAGCCAGCGTCGTAACGCTGCTCTTCCATATGTCGCTGCGCTTCTTCCTGCGCCACTGCTTTGCGTACGGTTTCGAGCTGGTCCAACTCATCATCCGTGAAACAATCCAACGCTTCTTTCAGCGCAACTTCCAGCAGTTCACCCGCGATGCAGTTGAGATCCTGCTGATAGACCAACGACATGGTTTTCAGCTGGTCGTAAAGCTCGGTTGGGATAGGTGCTTTTACGCTTTTCACCGAAGAGCTTGAGAGATCACAGTGCGGTCCGGCATCCTCGCCGCTGGCACGTAGTTTCTCCACCAGCTCGGTAATCTGGGTTTTCATAATGCCTCCTGATCGCTCCTAAGGGGTTCAAGAGATGTGGCTACTTCCTCTATTCAGGTATAGCAGTGCAGCAGGCGAAGTAAAACCGAAGGTAGGATTAAGCCAGCCATATCACTCAATTGATTTAGTACAACCTTCGCATACACCTGCAATATGACGCCTCAATACAAGTGGATGTCGCACCATCATAATCACCGTATTTCCCAAATCATAAAATAGCGATAAAGGGCTTAATGAAACTCTCTCCATGAGAATTCATTGAGCCCTTTTTGCCTTAGCAGCAAGCACTTAGACTCAGCGTAAATTTCCTCATCAATGAGTTATTGAACGCTCAGTCCACCACAACTACGATTAGCCTAAAACAATAAGAAAAAAGCTATGATTCTGAAGCCCGACAGTGACGGTGTATTCACCGTTTCGTTTTTGTTGATTCCTGAATACGCAATGGTTGCGCTCCTTTCTGCGATCGAACCTATGCGTGTTGCAAACCGCATGGCCGGACGTAAGGTTTTCCGTTGGCAATTGCTCTCGGAGGACGGTCAAACCGTCCAAGCCAGCAACGACCTCGCGCTTGTTCAGACGACCAATATTAGTGAGGTGGAAACCCCGACCAATCTATTTGTGTGTTCCAGCTTCAATCCGGAAAACCACCTGCGTGAAGAGACCATCAGCTGGCTGAAAAAGCTCTATCGCGGTGGCACACATATCGGCGCCATGGATACCGGTTGTTACCTTCTGGCGGCCGCCGGCATCCTGAAGAACTGCCGTATCACTCTGCACTGGGAAGCGCTGCCCGCTTTCCATGAAGATCATCCCGACGTGGAAGTTACCAACGAACTGTTTGAGATCGACCGTCACCTGATCACCTGTGCCGGTGGTACCTCGGCCATCGATATGATGCTGCATATCATCCAGACAGAGCTGGGCGACAAGCTGGCACTGGACGTCTGTGAGCAGTTCATCAAAACCGGTATTCGTCAGAAGTCAGACAAACAAAGGATCGACCTGGCGGCGCGCCTGAATATCCATCATCCACGCCTCCTCAAAGGATTGGCGATGATGGAGCAGAATATGGATGACCCGCTGACGACATCACAGCTGGCGGAGAAATCACATATCTCGGTGCGTCAGTTGCAGCGTTTGTTCCAGTCTCATATGGGGA
>NZ_CAXRBQ010000144.1:0-34728 GCF_964228735.1 Pontibacterium sp.
CAACTGGGAGAGCAGGGCTGCCTATGAGGGCCGGAAACGCACATTCATCGTTAAGGCTTCACTGATCGCTGGAAACCGTGCGATAAGCCTTTAAAAGAGAGAACCCCGCTAAAAAGCGGGGTTCGTCAGCAACCTGAAAGGGACCCTTAGGTCCCTTTTTTGCGTTTTTAAGCAGCACTCAATCGTGCTTCTTGAGCTGGTAGCTGGCGTTGGCGATATGTTCCGCCAGCCGCTCTCCTTTCATCGGTTCGGCGTAGAGGAATCCCTGAATCAACTCACAGCCCTCGCCACGCAAGAAGTCGAGCTGGCCGTGGGTTTCGATCCCTTCGGCAATCACCTTCAACTGCAGGCTGTTCGCCATGGAGATGATCGCCCGCACAATTGCCTCGTCACTGCTCTCCTGAGAGATCCCCTGCACGAAGGTTTTGTCGATCTTCAGCATATCGATCGGCAGTTCGCGCAAACGGGAAAGGGAGGAGTAGCCGGTGCCAAAGTCATCGATGGAGATCTGCAAACCTTCCTTGCGCAATCGATCCAGCACCTCGGCCAAATCGTCCAGTGAGTGCATCAGCAGGGTTTCGGTCACCTCAAACTCCACCCGGCGTGGATCGATACCAAAGCTGCGCAGGGAATCGATGATCAGGTTACAGCAGCCGTTGGTGATCAGCTCGATACCGGCAATATTGATCGCCACCTTCGGAATCACCACCTCCTGTTTATCCATCAGGGTCATAAAACGGCACACCTGCAGGAACACCACCTTAAACAGCGGATAGGCCAGGCCGCTGCTCATCGCCACCGGCAGGAATTCAGACGGCGGTAACACACCGCGTTCTGGATGCGGCCAGCGTACCAGCGCCTCCACACCCACTAATGCAGTACCGTCGATATTCAGCTGCGGCTGGTAATACACCTCCAGCTGTTCCTCTTCCAAGGCAACCCGCAGCTCGCGCTCCAGCACGTAGCGGCGTACCACCTCTTCCGACAGTTTGGTTTCGTAGAAGTGGTACTGGTTCTTACCGTTCTCCTTGGCCCGGTACATCGCCATATCGGCGTTACGGATAAGCTGGTCGCCGTCGTCCACATTCTCCGGAAAGAGGGCGATACCAATACTGGCCCCGATCTCGATCCGGCCACTCGGCTGACCGTCCTGGTGTTGCAGCACATGCAGGATCTTGGTGGCAATTTTCGCCAGCTGATCCGGACTGTCGTAACCGTTCACCAACAGCACAAACTCGTCGCCGCCCATACGGGCCAGCAGGTCGTCGGCGCGCAGCTGCGACTTGAGACAGGTGGCCACCGACTGCAACAGACGGTCACCCACATGGTGACCCAGGCTGTCGTTCACCAGCTTAAAGCCGTCCAGATCGATAAACAGCAGTGCCAGCAGCTGACCGCTGCGCTGCGCGTGCGCCATCAACCGCTCCAGGTTCTCCATAAACATACGGCGGTTGGGCAGGCCGGTGAGCGGATCATGCATCGCCAGGTGTTCCACCTGGGCGTGGGCACGCTTCAGGGAGGTGATATCCGACAGGATACCGATGTAACGGTGGGGCTTACCATGGGCATCAGGCAGGGCAGAGATGGAGAGCCATTCCGGATAAAGTTCGCCGTTCTTGCGGCGGTTCCATACTTCACCCTGCCACTGGCCGTTCTCCTGCAGCTGTTGCCACATGCGGGAATAGAACTCCTCGTCGTGGCGGCCGGACTTGAGGATCGCGGGGGTCTTCCCCAGACATTCGCGCAGGCTGTAACCAGTGATGTTGGTAAATGCCGGGTTGATACTGAGGATCTGGCCACGCTCGTCAGTGACCATGATCCCCTCAGAAGCCTTGTCGAACACCGCCGTGGCCAACTGGTGATCAAGCATCCGCTTTTCGTTGTCCATAGCCGTACTGAACAGCTCTGCCGCCACTTTCAGCATATCCAGGGTTACCGATGACCAGTTTTTATGGTCGCGATCGGCAAACAGCATAAAGCCCTGGCATCGCTGACTGTTGCGGTTGAGAGGAATCATCAGCAGGGTGTCCAACGCGTGGACCTGTCCGGGCAGAAGCGCGCTTAGCTGCGCGCTTCCCAAACGAACACTGTCCCCCTGATTAAGCAGGTGCAGCCACTCATTTGCCGCATCGCTGCTGAAATCAAACACCAGGTTGCCGGCGCTGTCGGTTTCATCAAACCAGCATCCACGCTGCACCACCTGGCAAGCGCCCAGTGTATCGTGTTCACAGTCATACAATGAGGTGTGGGCTACTGCCACAGTCCGGCCCAAAGAGGCCAGTGTGCGTTCAATTACCTGTTCAAAGTCGTCGTAAGAAAGACAGTCTGCCGCTATGCTCGCCAGGACGGCGAGCATTTCCGAGTGTTGCACTTCCTGTTTCATTGCATTCCCAGGCTTACGCCTTTGCTTTAGCAAGCTCCCGCAGGCGCAACACAACTTTGTGGTTAACACTGCGCTGGGTGAAACTGCCGTCTTCCTTACGGCTGCCTGCTTTCCTTCCCATTAAAATCTCAAGACACTGGTCAACACTGGATACGGCGTGCACGTGGAACAGTCCCTCTGCCACGGCATCCACAACTTCTTTCTTGAGCATCAGATTACGTACGTTGGCACGTGGAATAACAACTCCCTGTTCTCCCGTCAGGCCACGCAGCTGACACAGTTGGAAGAATCCTTCGATCTTTTCGTTCACCCCACCAATCGCCTGCACCTCACCGTACTGGTTGATCGATCCGGTGATGGCAAACTGCTGGTTGATTGGGATATGGGTCAGGGCCGAGATCAGAGTACAAATCTCCGCCATTGAAGCACTGTCACCGTCCACGTAACCGTAGGATTGCTCCAGGGCGATACTGGCTGACAGAGTTAGCGGGAAGTCCTGCGCGTACTGGTGGCCCAGATAACCGGACAGGATCAGGACGCCTTTGGAGTGGATCGGCTGCCCCAGCGTCACTTCGCGTTCGATATCCACGATGCCACGGTTACCCGGATGCACTGTGGCGGTAATCCGTGCCGGGGTACCAAAGGAGACATCCCCCACCTGCAGTACCGTCAGGCCGTTGGATTTACCCACCGCCTGGCCGGCAGTATCGATCAGCACGGTTTCGTTGAGAATGCTGTCGCGGATCTTCTCTGACAGACGTGACGTGCGACGCTCTTTGGCATCCAGCGCCATCTCCACGTGCTTGGCTTCGATAACCTTGTCGCCGGTCTTGGCGCGCTTAAAGTCAGCCTCACAGAGCAGATCCACCAGCTCGCCGATATGGGCGGAGAGCAGCTCCTGATCCTGCGACAGGCGGGAGCTGTGTTCCACCAAACGGGCCACCGCCTGACGCGTTAACGGGGCCAGATGTTCCTCGTCCACCAGGGTTTTCATCAGGCGGGCGTAGTTGCGGATCATCTGCGGCGAACGGTTAACATCTTCGTCGAAATCAACCACCACACGGAACATCTTCTCGAAATCGTGATCCAGCTCCTGCAGCAGGTAGTAGATATCCCGGCTGCCGATCAGCACCACCTTCACGTGCAACGGAATCGCCTGCGGGTTCAGGGTGATGGTACTGATGCCGGTCAGTTCACTGGCAGGGCTTTCGATGCGAATTTCGTGGGATTTCAACGCACGTTTCAGTGCGGCGTAGACAAACGGCTGCTCCAGCAGCTTCTCTGCTTCCAGCACCAGGTAACCACCGTTGGCCTGGTGCAGGGCACCGGGACGAATCAGCTGGTAGTTGGTAATCAGCGCCCCCATATCGGAACTGTATTCCACGCGCCCGAACAGGTTCTCATAGGTCGGGTGGGACTCGTGCACCACCGGCGCACCTTTGGTCTTCCCATTATCGACCAGCATGTTCACGCCGTAGGTCTCTTCCATATAACTGCGGCGGCTGGCGTCACTGCGCGGTTCCAGCTTATCGTCACCCACCAACTCGGCGCTGTTCTTAACCAGGGAATTTTCCAGCTGATCCAGATAGTACGATACACCGTGGATGTTGCTGTATTTCTCTTTCAGCGGCTGGATCAGCGGGGTCACGGCTGCACGGGCGGTATCACGATCCAGATGTTTCATCTTGTCGGCCGCTTCCCGGCGCCACTGGGGCAGCTCGGTCAGGCAGTCGTTGAGATACTCCTCCAGCTCAGAGATGGCGCGGGTAAAGGCGTCACGAATCTCTTCCGGCAGTTGGGAAAATGCGGCTTCATCCATCGCCTGGCCATCGGCCACCGGGGTAAAGCCGATGGTACCGGCGTCGCGGTAGATGGCAATACTGTGTTCGCGGGCACGGCGGTCAACCGTTTCGATCGCCTGGTCGTACATGCGGTTAAAACCACGCTCGACAGACGCTTTCTTGCGTTGATAAGCCGGATTCTCAAATGCAGCTGGCAGCTCTGCCATGATCGCTTCGAGCAGGTTTTTGATATCACGTTCGAATCGGTGTGCCTTACCTGCGGGAAACTGCTGCGCAATCGGGTGACGACGGTCCTCAAGGTTGTTGAGATACACCCAATCGGTGGGTTTGCGCTCTTTCTTGGCAACCGTTTTCAGGCTGTCCATGGCAAAGGAGAAACGGCCGGTGTGGGGGTTACCCATCACAAAGAGGTTATAGCCGGGTCGGTCCATACCGACGCCAAACTCCATCGCCTCTATGGCACGTTCCTGACCAAAGAATCCGCTGAAGGGCTCCAGCGTTTCGGTGGTCTTAAAAGGCAGCAGGTCGGGGTCGCAAATGCGGTACAGATCGGTCGGGTTAAGCTTAGTATCCAGTTCCATGTGACATCCCCACAATCAGCTAAGCGGGCCCACCGCAACGGCAGGAGTGTACAACTAGTTATACGCCGCAAAGTGCATATTCGCAAGCTGGACCTGAATACTAAACTTTGGTTTGGGGCCTTTAAATCAAGGGGTTAGCGCGGCACGCAGGGTGGCGATCACCGGTGCAGTCTCCGGCCGCACACCACGCCAGATGTAGAACGATTCCGCCGCCTGTTCCACCAGCATACCCAGACCATCGATCGCCTGTTCAGCACCGTGCTCATTGGCCCACTGACAGAAGGCGGTGACGTCGGCACCGTACATCATGTCGTAGCACCAGGCACCGCTTTTCAGCAGGTCATCCGGCAGAGGAGGGACTTCACCCTGCAGGCTGGCGGCCGTGCCGTTGATCACCAGATCAAACTGCTGACCGGGCAGGGCATCGAAACCACAACCTTCCACCTCGCCCAGGTCCGCCACCAGCGCCGCCAGGTCTTCCGCCTTGGACGCGGTACGGTTGGCGATCACCACACGGTTTGGTTTCTGCTCCAGTACCGGCTGCAATACACCACGTACGGCACCACCGGCACCCAGGATCAGCACATCGGCCCCGGTGATGGTGCCGCCGTTGTTCTCAACGATGTCACGCACCATGCCCACGCCGTCGGTGTTGTCGCCACAGAGCAGGCCTTCGGCGTCGCGGTACAGGGTATTCACGGCTCCGGCCAGCTCAGCGCGGGCAGAGCGCTGCTCCGCCATCTGCCAGGCTTCCTGCTTAAACGGGATGGTGATGTTCAGGCCTTTGCCTTCGCCCTGCAGAAAGTTATCCACAGCCGCAGGAAAACCACCTTCCTCCACACAGATCGCATCGTAGCTCAGCGTCTGCGTAGTTTGCTCAGCAAACGCGGTGTGGATCTGCGGCGATTTGGAATGTTTGATCGGATTCCCGAATACCGCGTAGCGGTCGCTCATCTTAAACCTCCAGCCATTCACGCGGTTTCAGGTAGCGCTCGTACAGCACCGCCTCTTCAGAACCTTCTTCCGGCTGCCAGTCGTAGCTCCAGCGTACTTCCGGTGGCAGGGACATCAGGATCGACTCGGTACGGCCACCGGACTGCAGACCAAACAGGGTGCCACGGTCGAAGACCAGGTTAAATTCCACGTAGCGGCCACGGCGGTGCAGCTGGAAGTCACGCTGGCGCTCGCCATACTCTGTGTCTTTACGTTTTTCGATGATCGGAACAATTGCCGGCACGTACGCGTCACCGATAGAGCGCATCAGGGCAAAACTGTCGTCGAAGCCCAGCTCGTTCAGGTCGTCGAAGAACAGGCCGCCGATACCACGCGGTTCGTCGCGGTGTTTGAGGTAGAAGTAGTCATCACACCACTGTTTGAAGCGTGGGTAGATCTCTTCGCCAAACGGCTCGCAGGCGTCTTTTGCCACCTGGTGCCAGTGACGGCAATCGTCGTCGTTGCCGTAGTAGGGGGTCAGGTCGAAACCGCCACCAAACCACCATACCGGATCTTCACCTTCCTTCTCGGCGATGAAGAAACGTACGTTAGCGTGGGAGGTGGGTACGTATGGGTTGTGTGGGTGAATGACCAGAGAAACACCCATCGCCTGGAAGCTGCGGCCCGCCAGTTCCGGACGGTGCGCTGTCGCAGAACCCGGCAGTTTGTCACCGAATACGTGGGAGAAGTTTACCCCGCCTTTTTCGATCACCGCACCGTCGGTGATCACGCGGGTGCGACCACCGCCACCGGCAGCGCGATCCCAGGAGTCTTCAACAAAACGGGCTTTGCCGTCTGCCTGCTCTAACGCCTGACAAATATTGTCCTGCAGAGACATGAGGTATTCTTTTACAGCTCCGATGTCAGGTGCTGACATGGCAAACTCCTTGGGTCCTAGGATTAAAATCGGGATTAAAATCAGGTTCGGATCACGGATTCCGTGATCAGGTCGCGAATCTGGGTTGGCTGTGCCAGTTTGCCCACATGGCCCGGCATTACTGCATCGATTCGATTCGCGAAGTAAAGATTCACTCTCAGCATATCACGCGCAGGCTGGGCACCTGCCGGATTCGCGGAGGTTGAGACGATCGGCCCGCCAAAGCGTTTACACAACGCCTGCACCACCGGGTGGTCAGACACCCGTACGGCAACGCTGCTGTGTTTGCCTTTGATCCACTCCGGCACCAGATGGTCAGGATCGGGCAGCAACCAGGTCACAGGCCCCGGCCAGGTGGCTTCCACTTTCTGGCGCTGCTCCGGCTCCAGGCGGGCAAGCAAAGGCTCCACCTGATCCAGCGAACCTGCCGCCAGGATCACACCCTTATGGCGTGGCCGGCTTTTCAGTTGCAGCAGACGTTCCAGGGCTTCTTCGTTGAAAGGGTCACAGCCCACACCCCAGACTGCTTCCGTTGGATAGGCGATCACGCCGCCCTGTTGCATCGCACGGACACACTGATCAACGTGCCATGGGTTTATATACTGATTGCTCGCCATTACTCTGCCATCCCAACACTGCGTGTATCAGCGTCCTGTCCACCGGTCTGATTAAGGGGACGACCCTGAACAGCTTGGGTATCATTTCTCGGACGGTGTTCATAACACCGGAGATCACCGGCTAGGTCACATCAGGCCTGGACGCTGAACGGAACACTAAACGTTCAACGCACAGCTTGCAAGCCTGCTTCCGGCCAATACCGCGGGGCTGCTCAGGCCAGAGTTAACGGCGCCTGTACCCGTTGTAGAGCCTGCATTCGGTTTTGCCGATTTCAGATCCGACAGTAGCCATCACCGCTGTTTTCGATCAGGCCTTTCAGCTCCAGGGAGATCAACAGCACATTGAGGTCCGCCACGCCAATACCGGTGAGCGATACCAGCTGATCCATCGAAACCTGCTCGAATCCCAACGCCTGTAAAAGGTTATGCTCCTGCGCCGACAGGTCAGGCGGCAACTGCTTCTCTTCCACCTGAGGAGACGCGTACGCACCCAGCATCGGCGCCAGTTGCTCCAGAATATGGTCAACGGTTGAAACCAGCTGGCCACCTTCGCGGATCAATGCATGGCAGCCCTGACTCAGTGGGTTGTTGAGCGAGCCTGGCAGGGCAAACACTTCACGTCCCTGCTCCAGTGCCTGTCGGGCGGTGATCAGCGAACCACTGCGCGGTGCGGCTTCCACCACCAGCACGCCAGCGCTGAGTCCACTGATAATACGGTTGCGGCGCGGGAAGTTGTGCCCCAGCGGACCGGTGCCCGGAGGCAGCTCGCTCACCCATACCCCGCCGGTCTCCAGGATCTGTGCGGCCAGCATGCGGTGTCGTGCCGGATAGAGCACATCCGCACCAGTGCCAAATACCGCAACGGTGGGTTTATTCAGTTTGACCGCTGCCTGGTGCGCGGCGCCATCGATACCGTGGGCCATACCGGAGGTCACGATCAGGCCAGCCTGACTCAAAGCCGTGGCAAACTCACTGGAATGCTGAACCCCAGCGCGACTGGCGTTGCGGCTGCCCACCATCGCGATCTGCGGCAGGTGTAAGACATCAACGTCACCCCGTACGTAGAGGATCGGGGGTGGATCGGAGATCTGTTTCAGCAGGGTAGGGTAGTCAGGACTATCCAGCGTTAATAAATGGCTATCCGGGGTACGCAACCACTCCCGCACCTGCAACTGCAGTTCGCGCATCGGGCCGCGGTTTTGCTGATACTGCTGCAGATTCTGGCGTGCCAGGAAATTAAAACCCAGCCACTCCCAGTCAGCATCACTGGCGTTGAGCACCCGCTCAGGCGTCCAGCCTTCGTCCAGCAAGCGTTTAATTGTCGCCGCCCCTACGCGTGGCAGGGCAGAAAGGGCGACCCACTCCATCGGATCACTGTGCATGATACCTTCCTTGTAAATCCATTGGAGCCGCTTACATTGCGGCTCCAATCTTGGTTATTTCGTTAAGTACTTAGGGTTCGCGGATCTCGTCGCCGACGGACACCACGTTGGTGCTCATCATCACCAGGCCGTAAGAGACCTTCTCGAACGTCTTGAACACCATCAGGACACCGGAACGCTCAGCCGGTAGCTGGATCTTCTCTTTGGTGATCGGATCGACCACGGTTTCACCGGTGCGGTAGATCGCAAACACGTGACCGGCTTCCAACCCTTCGCGCACACCGCGGTTCAGGGCCACCACATCAAACTGGCCACCGTCGTTCACTGCGCCCAGTACGGAGAGGATCTTGCCAGTCAGCGCTTCCGGAGACGGTTTAGGATAGAACACAGACTGGATCCGTTCCTCTGCAGCCGGAATGACACGGTCAAGAGCACGGGTTTCCAGTACCGAGCGATTCACGTTCAGACTAATGACATCGTCGTTTTCCGCTATCACGGACACGTCGGAGACCTTGGTCAGCTCATACCCCAGCGCCTCTTCGGTATCCGGATCCACGTATTCATTGGTGGCGCGGTACACCGCCTGACGGGGAAGCTCTTCCAGCAATTCACCGCGTGCGTAGATGCGGTCACCGGCACCGGCGATCAGACGCTGGTTTTTGCCTGCCAATACATACGGCGCCTGCTCGAAACGCTCACGGTCGATGACACGGGTCTCTTCCAGAAAGCTGAGAATATCTTTCAGTGGGATTGCTGGAATAGCACGATCCAGCGGCTCGGCGCGGGCGGTCGGACTGAGCTTACGCATACCACGGCGCACTTTCAGCTTCGGTTTGCCGTTTTCCCATACCAGGTAGATGATATCGCCGGGATAGATCAGGTGCGGGTTGTGGATCTCCACATTCATATCCCAGACTTCCGGCCAGCGCCACGGGCTTTCCAGAAAACGCGCGGAGATATCCCAAAGGGTATCGCCTTTCACCACCACATATTCCTGCGGCCGGTCTTCCCTGAGTTGCAATACATCTTTTCGGGCATTGGCGTGTGCCGGTGTACTGACCAGCAGCCATACAGCGGCCAGAGCGCAGAGAAACTTTTTCATTTCCGTGTCCTTTGATGTCGTGCAGCGGAGACCCGAATCACAAGATCAGGTCAAACGGCGTAACGACAATGCATTGAGCGTCGCAATCGGTATAATATGTAGCTAGTAGGTTACCAGCCGTTCACGTCTATTTGGTGTATCGGCAGCAACCATCCCAATTTGATGATTTACGGCTATTACGAATCACTAAAATAGTAACAACCGTATCAACCCGAAGAAACGATGGCAAAACTTAACATTCTAGAATTTCCGGACCCACGTCTACGCACGGTGGCTGAACCGGTGACCGAGGTCAACGATGAGATCCGTAAGATCGTCGATGACATGTTCGAAACCATGTACGACGCACCGGGAATTGGCCTTGCCGCAACCCAGGTGGACATCCACCAGCGCATCGTCACTATGGACCTGTCGGAAGATCAGAGCGATCCGATCGTGATGATCAACCCAACCTTTGAGGTCCTGGACGAAACGCCTTACAAGTACCAGGAAGGTTGTCTCTCCGTGCCGGGTTACTACGAAGACGTGGTGCGCCCACAGCACATCCGTGTCACTGCCCTGAACCGTGACGGTGAAGAGTACAGCTTCGAAGCGGATGATCTGCTGGCAGTCTGTGTACAGCACGAACTGGATCACCTCAACGGTAAGCTGTTCGTAGACCATATCTCTGCCCTTAAGCGCAACCGCATCCGCGGCAAGCTGGAAAAGAAACACCGTCAGGAAGCGCACGCCTAAGCGTGTCCTCTGAACTGCCCGACAACAGGTTTGCCGGACAGCTGCATCTTATGCGCAGCTGCCGTGACAAACCTGTTTTGGTTTCAGGAGTTGATAGATGTCCAAGCCACTTCGTATTGTCTTTGCCGGTACGCCGGATTTTGCCGCCTCCAGCCTGCAGGCGCTGCTCACCTCCAAGCATGAGGTGATCGCTGTTTATACCCAGCCGGACCGTCCGGCGGGTCGCGGTCGCAAACTCACCCCAAGCCCGGTGAAGAAACTGGCGCTGGAACACGAGATTCCGGTGTATCAGCCGTTGAGTCTGAAAGGTGAAGCAGAACAAGCCGAACTGGCGGCACTGGATGCGGACATCATGGTCGTTGTGGCTTACGGCCTGCTGCTGCCGAAAGCGGTATTGGATACCCCACGTCTGGGTTGTATCAACGTACACGGCTCTCTGCTGCCCCGCTGGCGTGGTGCGGCGCCGATTCACCGTGCCGTACTGGCGGGTGACGAGCTGACCGGCATCACCATCATGCAGATGGATGTAGGCCTGGATACCGGCGATATGCTGTACAAGACCGAGATGCCAATCGCTGCGGACGACACCAGCGGTGCCTTGCATGACCGCCTGGCCGAGCAGGGCGCTGAAGCCCTGGTGGCCGCCCTGGCACTGATCAGTGAAGGCAAGGCGGAGCCGGAAAAGCAGGACGATAGCCTGGCCAACTACGCCCACAAGCTGGAGAAGCAGGAAGGCGAGATCGACTGGTCCCGTTCTGCGGTGGAGATCGAGCGCCAGATCCGCGGTCTCTCCCCATGGCCGGTGGCCTACTGTGGCCTCGACGGCAAAACCATGCGTATCTGGGGCGCCAAGGCCTCCACCGATACCTGCGACCAAGCACCGGGTGCTGTCGCGGAAGTGACCAAGAAAACCCTGCGTATCGCCTGTGGCGAAGGTAGCCTGCTACTGACCAAGGTACAGCTGCCAGGCGGCAAACCGCTGGATACAGCTGCCGTCCTAAACGCCAAGCGCGATCTGTTCCCCGTCGGTAAGCAACTGGACTAAGCGATGAACGTAAGACAACTGGCTGCCGAAACCCTCGAGCCACTGCTGCGCCACCAGGGCTCCCTCAATGCCATCATGCCGACAGCAGTTAACCGCTGCCCGGAGCGCGACCGCGGCCTGCTGCGACAGCTCTGCTACGGCACCATGCGCGACATTACCCAGCTCAACCTGATCGCCGCCAAACTGCTAAAGCGCCCGTTCAAACCCAACGACTTTGATATTCGCGCCCTGTTGTTAGTGGGTATTTACCAACTTCGCAGCCTTCGCGTACCCGCACATGCCGCCATCAACGAAACGGTTGAAGCCGCCCACGGCCTGAAAAAATCCTGGGCCGCCAAGGTGATCAACGGTGTGTTGCGCAGCTATCAGCGCCAACAGGAAGCATTGGAGCAGATGGTCGATGAGAGCGAGGCCGGGCGCTACAACCACCCGGAGTGGTTTATCGGCAAGGTGAAGAACAACTGGCCGGATCACTGGCAGCAGATCATCGACGGCAACAACGACGATGAAGCGCCACTGACGTTGCGCGTAAACCAGCGCAAGATCAGCCGTGACGATTTTCTGGCTATGCTGGATAAAGAGGGGATCGGAGCCATCGCCACCCCGTTCAGCAGCCACGGCGTCACCCTGAGTGAACCGTTCGACGTGGTTTCCCTGCCAGGGTACAGCGACGGCCTGTTCAGTGTGCAGGACGAAGCGGCCCAGCTTTCCGGTGAACTGCTCGATCTGCAGCCGGGCCAGCGTGTGCTTGATGCCTGTGCGGCACCGGGCGGTAAGCTGTGCCATATCCTGGAGCAGGAACCCAACCTGGCCCAGGTGGATGCGGTTGAACTGGAAGAGCGCCGTTGTGCGCGTATCCACGACAACCTGCAGCGTCTGCAGCTGGAAGCAACGCTGCACATTGCCGACGCCAGCAGCGATTCCTGGTGGAGCGGCGAGGCCTATGACCGCATCCTGCTGGACGCGCCATGTTCCGCTACCGGTGTTATTCGTCGCAACCCGGATATAAAATACCTTCGCAAAGGTGAGGATATCGCCGCTCAGGCCGATATCCAGTTAAAGATATTGCAGAATCTCTGGCGGATGTTAGCGCCGGGCGGCAAATTGCTCTACGCCACCTGTTCGATCTTCCCGCAGGAGAATGAACGCCTGATGAAACGGTTCCTTGCCCAGCAGAGCGATGCACAGCATCTGCCGCTGAGCGGAGAGTGGGGTGTCAGTCGACCGTACGGCCGACAACTGTTCCCGCAACCTCAGGGGCACGACGGTTTCTACTACGCGTTGCTGACCAAAACAGCTGATCAGGCAGTGGGTGAATAAAGTCAGATCATGAAGATCATTATCCTCGGAGCAGGGCAGGTAGGCGGCACTCTGGCAGAGAACCTTGCCAGCGAAGCCAACGATATCACCATTGTCGACACAGACACTGCCCGCCTGCGTGAACTGCAGGACCGTCTTGATATCCGTACCGTCGAGGGCAAGGCCTCGTACCCAACCGTCCTGGCCCAGTCCGGCGCCCAGGATGCCGACATGCTGATCGCGGTGACCAACTCCGACGAGGTCAACATGATCGCCTGTCAGATCAGCCAGACCTTGTTCAACACCCCAACCAAGATTGCCCGCGTACGTGAGCACGATTACCTGAAGAAGAACCACTCCATCTTCAGCCCGAAGGGGATTCCGGTTGACGTACTGATCAGCCCGGAGCAATTGGTAACACGCCACATCAAGCGTTTGATCCAGCACCCGGGTGCTCTGCAGGTACTGGACTTTGCCGACGGCAAGGCCCAGTTGGTGGCGGTAAAAGCCTATTACGGCGGCCCGCTGGTGGGACGCGAGATCTCCTTCCTGCGTGCCCATATGCCGTCGGTAGATACCCGCGTAGCGGCGATCTTCCGTCGCGGCAGCCCGATCATTCCAAAAGGCGACACCGTGATCGAAGCGGACGACGAGGTGTTCTTCATCGCCGCCAAGCGTGACATCCGCGCCGTAATGAGCGAGCTGCGCCGCCTCGACCGCCCGTACAAGCGCATCATGATCGCCGGTGGCGGTAACATCGGAGCCCGCCTGGCGGAAAGTATCGAAGACAGCTTCCAGGTGAAAATCATCGAGCGCAACATCCAGCGCTGCAACCTGCTGGCCCGTAGCCTCAACAACACCATCGTGCTGCAGGGCAGCGCCTCCGACCGCGACCTGCTGCTGGAGGAGAACATCGAGGATACCGACGTATTCTGCGCTCTGACCAACGATGACGAAGCCAACATCATGGCCTCCATGCTGGCCAAGCGCCTGGGCGCACGTACGGTGATGACACTGATTAACAACCCGGCCTACGTGGATCTGGTGCAGGGCGGCGCGATCGACATCGCGATCTCGCCGCAGCAGACCACCATCGGCGCATTGCTGACCCACGTACGTCGTGGTGACGTGGCAGCGGTACACAGCCTGCGCCGCGGTGCGGCGGAAGCGCTGGAGGCGGTGGCCCACGGTGACAAACGCTCCTCCAAGGTGGTGGGACGCACCATCGAAGAGATCAACCTGCCTCCGGGCACCACCATCGGTGCGATCGTGCGTGATGAGGAAGTACTGATCGCCCACGACGATGTGATGGTAGAAAACGGCGACCACGTGATCCTCTTCCTGGTCGACAAGAAACGGATTGGGGAAGTCGAGCGACTCTTCCAGGTTGGCCTAGCATTCTTCTGATCAGGACCTATTGATGCACTACAAGGTGATCCTTCGCATACTTGGCATCCTGCTGATGATCTTCAGCTTTACCATGCTGCCGCCGATGCTGGTCTCCATGCACTATGAAGACAACGCCTTCATGGCGTTTGGTGCCGGTTTCGCCATCACCCTTGTCACCGGCTTCCTGCTCTGGATACCGGTATATAGGGTGCGGCAGGATCTGCGCACCCGTGACGGCTTCCTGATAACCGTGCTGTTCTGGGCGGTACTGGGCCTGTTCGGTTCTCTGCCGCTGATGTTGGCAGATGACCCACATCTATCCTTTGTAGACGCGCTGTTCGAGTCACTGTCGGGCCTGACCACCACCGGAGCCACAGTGATGACCGGCATCGACAGTCTGCCGGAATCGATCCTCTGGTACCGTCAGCAGCTGCAGTGGCTGGGTGGTATGGGGATTATCGTACTGGCCGTGGCGATCCTGCCGATGCTGGGCATCGGGGGTATGCAGTTGTACCGGGCAGAAACGCCGGGACCGGTAAAAGATTCCAAGCTGACCCCACGTATCACCGAAACCGCCAAAGCGCTCTGGTACATCTACCTGTCGCTGACCATCCTCTGTACTTTGGGTTATTGGGCGGCCGGGATGGAGCTTTTTGACGCAGTCGGTCACAGTTTCTCTACCGTGGCGATTGGTGGCTTCTCCACCCACGATGCCAGTATCGGTTATTACGATTCCGCGCTGATCGAGGGGATCGCGATCGTCTTTATGGTGCTCTCCGGCATCAACTTCAGCCTGCACTTCTTTGCCTGGAAACACCGCAGCCTGAAGCACTATTTCACCGATCCGGAATTCCAGTTCTACCTGTCGATCCTGGGGGCGATCATCGCGCTCTCCTTTATTGCGCTGGTGGTGACCAACACCTACACGCCGGAAGATTCGTTGCGTAAGTCCGCGTTTATGGTCGTCTCTATCGCCACCACCACCGGTTTTGCCACCGCCGACTTTGCCCACTGGCCAACCATGCTGCCGTTCCTGCTGTTTGTAGCGGCGTTTGCTGGCGGTTGTGCCGGCTCCACCGGTGGCGGTATGAAGGTGATCCGTATCCTGCTGATCCTCAAGCAGGGCTACCGCGAGATCAAACGTCTGGTGCACCCCAACGCCGTGATCCCGGTGAAACTGGGTAACGCGCCGATCTCCGACCGGGTACTGGAAGCGGTCTGGGGCTTCTTCTCCGTGTACCTGATCGTGTTTGTGGTTATGCTGATCATCCTGCTGGGTACCGGCCTGGATCAGGTCACCGCCTGGTCAGCCGTGGGTGCCACCCTCAACAACCTGGGCCCGGGCCTGGGTGATGTCTCCGCCCACTACGGTGATATCAACGACACCGCCAAGTGGGTGCTGTGTTTTGCCATGCTGCTGGGCCGTCTGGAAGTATTCACCCTGCTGGTACTGTTTACACCAACCTTCTGGCGCCGCTAACGGGGCGTCGGTCGGGGTACCATGCCAACCGGGGATCGCCCGATGTAATACCGACAAGGGTTCAGACTAAGGGCTGAACCCCGCTCGGCCCGTTTCCCCCTACAATAGGCACACCTGAGCGTACAGATTTCAGCATTCGGGAACGTTTTCGCATCCCGGTCATGGCGAGCAGTTGACTGCATCGTCCGAGATGCGATGCTTATCCTTTGCGTTTGCAGCGACGGCTTTGAATCATGGAACGTAACCTCGCTGTCTGTGCCTAACGAATATCAACTCTCTCTGAGCCAGGTCGTTCACCCGGATGGGATGGATCACCTGACCAATTTCTGGAGCTTTAACATGCGTTACGCCCTCTATCTTTCCGGTGAAATTCACACTGACTGGCGCGATCAGATCAAACGTGCCGTTGAGATGAACGGTCTACCGGTCGAGATCCTGACCCCAAACACCGATCACGACTCCAGCGACAACTGCGGCGACGAGCTGCTGGGTGCCGAGGAGAACGCATTCTGGAAAGACCACAAGGCAGCGAAGATCAACAGCATGCGTCACATGACCGCCCTGAAACGTGCGGATATCGTTGTGGTACGTTTCGGCGAAAAATACCGTCAATGGAACGCGGCGTTTGATGCGGGTATCGCAGTAGCACTGGGTAAGTCCCTGATCGTAGAGCACGCCCCTGAGCTGACCCACCCACTGAAAGAGATTGATGCAGCGGCACACGCCGTGGCTGAGAACACCGAGCAGGTGATCGAAACTCTGAAGTACCTCTGCCTGGACTACTAATTCCGCAGAAACGGGGCAGGGCGCGACCACAACAATAGCGCAATCCGGATCGGTCTCCCGGATTGTTGCCTTTATTGTTCACAAAACGAACATCATTGTTCCCAATTCGCACCTTGCCCTATATGATCCCCTTCGTTTATTGTTGACGTAACGTCATTTAAAACTCAGTTACCGGGTATATGAGTCCTAGATATATTGACGATGCCACGCGGGAAGCGCGTGAAGAAGAGATGATGCAGGCGGCACTGAATATTATCGCCCGGGATGGCGTGTCTGGCCTGACCATCGATAAGGTGGTGACGCTGGTGCCGTACTCCAAAGGCACCGTGTACAACACATTCAGCTGTAAGGAAGACCTGCTGACAGCCCTGTGTAATCGCAGCGTGACGCGCCTGTCGGATATTTTCTTCCGGGCAGCCTCCTTCGACGGCAACAGCCGCGAGAAGATGCTGGCGATTGGTATCGGCTACATGCTGCATTCCCAGCTGAATCCTACGGAATTTATGATGGTGATCTCCGCTAAGACGCCGTCTGTGACCGAGAAGAGTTCACAGAAGCGTCAGGAGGAGCACAAAGAGCTGGAAACCCAGCTGCTGGGCAAACTGCTGGGCATTATTTCTGAGGGCTTGGCGACCGGCGATCTGAACCTGGCGCCACATTTAAGCCCGGCGCAGGTGGCGTTTTCCCTGTGGGCGATGAGCTTTGGCACCATCGCATTGCTGCAGGAAAACGTGGAACGCTGCGGCGTGCGCCAGCAGATGTCGCTGGAGAACGAGTTGCTCAACCATGCCAACCTGGTGCTGGACGGTCATCAATGGAAACCGTACACCCCCGATCATGACTGGCATGCATCCGTACAGCGGATGAAAGAAACCGTGTTTGCCAAAGAGGTAGAGGCCCTGGAGTCTCAGTGGACCGAACTGGCCTAACAGATTCGCACAACGGAAAACGGTGGCAACACCGTTTTTTTCACATTGTTTAATGACGATTCGTCATTAACAGACATAAAATTTAAACCTAAGTTGCCATCAGAGCGACCAACCCAACAAACCCTCTATGGATAGAGGGACCTGGAGAAGGAAAATGAGAGACCGGCTTTTCCGCTTCGTACTGAATCATCCCATATGGGTGATTCTCGCCACGCTCATACTGGTTTTTGGTGCTGCCAGCGGCGCCCAGAACCTGGTATTCAAGAGTGACTACCGTGTGTTCTTCAGTAAGGAGAACCCTCAGCTGACGGCTTTCGAGTCGATGCAGAATATCTACAGTAAAAGTGACAACGTTGCTTTTATCATCTCGCCACCCGAAGGCAAAGTGTTCACCCCACGCACCTTGGGTGCGATCTATGGGCTGACCGACGAAGCCTGGCAGATCCCGTACTCGACCCGTGTCGATTCGATCACCAACTTCCAGCACACCTGGTCGGAAGAGGACGACATGATCGTCGAAGACCTGGTGCTTGATCCGGATACGCTGAGCGAAGCGGATATGCCACGCCTGCAGGAGATCGCACTCGATGAGCCAAACCTGCTCAACAAGCTGATCTCGCCCGAAGCCCATGTGACCGTGGTCAACGTGACCGTGCAGCTGCCGGGTCTGAACCCGGTGGTGGAAGTACCCGAGGTGGTTTCCAAAGTGCGCGAGATGCGTGCGCAGTTCCTGGAGCAATACCCGGATATGGAGGTGCGTCTCTCCGGCATGGTGATGATGAACAACACCTTTGCCGAATCCTCCCTGAATGACAACGCCACCCTGGTGCCGATCATGTTTGCTGTGGTGATCGCAGGTATGATCTTCCTGCTGCGTACCTTCAGCGGTACCTTCGCTACCGTAGTCGTGATTATGTTTTCGATCGCCGGCACTATGGGTATCGCCGGATGGACCGGGTTCTACCTCACGGGCCCGTCTGCCAGTACACCAATCATGGTGCTGACGCTGGCCGTTGCCGACTGTGTGCACATCCTCACGACTATGTTCTACGAGATGCGCCAGGGCGTAGACAAACGTAAGGCGATTGAAGACAGCCTGCGCATCAACTTCCAGCCGATCTTCCTGACCAGTGTGACCACTGCTGTGGGCTTCATGAGTCTGAACTTCTCCGACTCGCCGCCGTTCCGCGATCTGGGCAACATGGTGGCGATGGGTGTGATGCTGGCGTTCGTGTTCTCCGTAACCATCTTCCCGGCGATGCTGAGACTGCTGCCGATCAAGGTTGCACCGATGAGCGACGAGGAACGCAACGACCTGATGCACAAGCTGGGCAAGTTCGTGATCAACAACCGCAAGGTACTGCTGCCGGGTATGGCGGTGGTCATGGCAGGCCTGGTGACCTTCACCCCACAGAACGAACTGAACGACGACTTCGTGAAGTACTTTGATACCAGCGTGCCGTTCCGTGAGGCGACGGATTACATGCAGGACAACCTGTCCGGCATGACCACGATGGAGATCTCCATCGACAGCGAAGAAGCCAGCGGTATCAATAAACCGGCGTTCCTGAAAGCGGTAGGGGGCCTGACCGATTGGTTGCGTGCGCAGCCGGAAACGGATCACGTCAACTCCATCACGGACACCATCAAGCGCCTGAACAAAAACATGCACAGCGATGATCCGAGCTATTACAAGCTGCCGGACGAGCAGGAACTGTCTGCCCAGTACCTGCTGCTGTATGAGATGTCACTGCCTTACGGTCTGGACCTGAACAACCAGTTGAACGTGGATAAATCCTCCACCCGCGTGATCGGTACGTTCCGCAACATGACCAGCAACGAGCAGATCGAGCTGGAAGCGAAGATCTACGACTGGTTCGCGAAAAACGCACCGCAGTACAAAGTGGACGTTGCCAGCACCAGCCTGATGTTTGCCCATATCGGCCAACGTAATATCTACAGCATGCTGGTTGGCACCTCGATCGCACTGGTCCTGATCTCGGTGATGCTGGGTCTGGCCCTGCGTTCCGTACGCTACGGCTTTATCAGCCTGATCCCGAACCTGGCGCCTGCTGCAATGGGCTTTGGTCTGTGGTTCGTGATTGACGGTCAGGTTGGTCTGGCACTGTCTGTGGTGGCCGGTATGACCCTGGGTATCGTGGTGGACGACACCGTGCACTTCCTCAGCAAATACCTGCACGCTCGTCGTGAACGTGGCAAAGACAGCCGTGCGGCCGTGCGTTATGCCTTTAACAGCGTGGGTCGTGCACTGTGGGTGACCACCCTGGTTCTGGTGGCCGGCTTTATGGTACTGGCGCAATCCAGCTTCAAGCTCAACGCCGACATGGGTCTGCTGACCGCACTGACCATCCTGATCGCGCTGATCGTCGACTTCCTGTTCCTGCCACCGCTGCTGATGAAACTGGATAACGGCGACAAAGCGACTGAAACAACTGAACAAATCGATGCTGGCTCCAGCACTACAACCGAAAAAAAGGGAGACGTCCATGAACCTGCTAACCAACCCGTTTAAGTCTCTGCTGATCGCAACACTGGTTGCCACCCCGGTGGCAGCTATTGCCGAAACGCCGGAAGAGAAGGGGATGGCAATTTCGGTTGCCGCGAAGCAAAGCGATCTCGGCTGGCAGGATATGCAGGCCCAGATGAACATGGTCCTGCGCAACAAACAGGGCCAGGAGAGTGTTCGAGAGATCCGCATGAAATCCCTGGAGATCGAAGACGACGGCGACAAGAGCCTGTCCGTGTTCGACAAGCCACGTGATGTAAAAGGCACCGCGTTCCTGAGTTTCTCTCATGCGGTCGGTGCGGACGATCAGTGGTTGTATCTGCCAGCCCTGAAGCGTGTCAAACGTATCGCGTCACGCAACAAGTCCGGCCCGTTTATGGGTTCCGAGTTCGCGTATGAGGATCTGTCGTCCTTCGAGATCGAGAAGTACACTTACAAGTTCCTGCGCGACGAAGCCTGTGAAGGCGGCACTTGCTACGTGGTCGAGCAGTACCCGGTCGACAAGAACTCCGGTTACACCCGTCGCGTCGTCTGGCTGGATCACAACGAGTACCGCGTGTGGAAGATCGACTTCTATGACCGTAAGGATTCGCCGCTGAAGACCCTGACTTACCACGGTTACAACGAATACCTGGGTAAGCACTGGCGTCCGGATATGATGAAGATGGTTAACCACCAGACCGGCAAAAGTACTGATCTGAGCTATAACAGTTATGAGTTCAAAACCGGCCTGACCGACAAGGACTTTAACAAGAACACCCTGAAACGGGCGCGTTAATCATGGCAGATCAAAAAGCTCTGCTTTCGGCACTCGTAGCGGCCGGGCTGGCAACAGCTCAGCCGCTGCAGGCTGAAACCTACTTCGAGATATCCGGCAAGGTTGCCGCAGAGCTGCGTGGCTTTACTCAGGATGCGCAGTTTGCCGATCAGGATCACGACAGCAACCTGTCCCTGATCGCCGAACCGGAATTCTACTGGGAGTGGAACGACGGCATCGACAGCCTGACCTTTACGCCTTATCTGCGCGTGGACGAGAACGACAGCGAACGTACCCACGGTGACATTCGCGAGTTGAGCTGGGTACACGTGGGTGAAGACTGGGAATTGCGTACCGGTATCCGAAAGGTGTTCTGGGGTGTAACCGAGTTCCAGCACCTGGTTGATGTGATCAACCAGACCGACGGTGTGGATGACTTCGACGGTGAGGACAAACTCGGCCAGCCGATGATCAACCTGTCCTTGGTGCGTGACTGGGGTATCGTTGACCTGTTCGTCCTGCCCGGTTTCCGCGAGCGTACCTTTGCCGGTCGGGAAGGGCGCCTGCGTGGCGGTCTGATTGTTGATACCGATGCCGCCGAATACGAATCCAGCGCCGAAGAGAAACATATCGATACGGCGGTCCGCTGGAGCCACACCGTTGGTGATTTCGATTTGGGCGCCTACTGGTTCCACGGTACCAACCGTGATCCGGAACTGCAGGTTCGCACCCAGGGTGGCAACACCGTGCTCGTACCGCGTTATGTGCAGATGGATCAGATCGGTTTCGACCTGCAGGCCACCCTCGACAGCTGGTTGTGGAAGGTGGAAACCATCTGGCGTGATACCGAAACTGAAGACTACTTCGCGGCTCAGGGTGGTTTCGAATATACCTTCTACGGCATTCAGGAGAGTGCCGCCGACCTCGGTGTCCTGCTCGAATATGGCTGGGACGAGCGCGGCGAAGATGCTTCTGCCAGCATTCAGAATGATCTGTTCTTTGGCGGTCGTATCACCCTGAACGATGCCGCCAGCACCGAAATGCTAGCAGGTGTCGGTTATGACCTGGACTACGACAGCCAGAGTCTGATTGTCGAGGCCAGCCGTCGTTATGGCGACAACTGGAAGGTGAGTGTCGACGGTCGCTTCTTCAGCGCCGACGATCCTGCCGATCTGGCTTCTGCGTTCGACAAGGATGACCACATCCAGCTAACCGTCGAGCGCTATTTCTAAGCAATCGCTCACACTGTTCCCTATATTTCCCCTTCAAAGCCGCTCACTCGTCGAGCGGCTTTTTTATGTTTCACGTGAAACATCCAGCCGAATTCCAACCCATAGATACAAAATAAAGACCTTTGGAGCAGTGCTCTCTGCACCGCACGTCTCTGCGTTAAGCGATTTTAGTGTATAATTTCCGCCTTATTTTCGGGCCAAATACATAGTTATGGTGAATTACGTGACTGACCAGGTTACCGCTGACGCAAGTACATTTCAGGGCTTGATCCTTGCCCTGCAAGAATATTGGGCAGAGAAGGGCTGTGTTGTTGTCCAGCCTCTGGATATGGAAGTAGGTGCGGGTACATTCCACCCGGCGACTTTCCTGCGCTCAATCGGACCAGAAAGCTGGAACTCTGCCTATGTGCAGCCAAGCCGCCGTCCAACCGATGGCCGTTACGGTGAGAACCCTAACCGTCTGCAGCACTACTACCAGTTCCAGGTAGTAATGAAGCCTTCCCCTGCAAACCTGCAGGAACTGTACCTGGGCTCCCTTGAGCGCATGGGCATCGACCTGGGCGTACACGACGTGCGTTTCGTAGAAGACAACTGGGAATCCCCAACACTGGGTGCCTGGGGTCTGGGTTGGGAAGTTTGGCTGAACGGTATGGAAGTAACTCAGTTCACTTACTTCCAGCAGGCAGGTGGTCTGGAATGTTACCCTGTAACCGGTGAGATCACCTATGGTCTGGAACGTATCGCAATGTACCTGCAGGGTGTAGACAGCGTATACGACCTGGTTTGGACCAAGTCTCCGGACGGTTCCGTTGTAACTTACGGCGACGTGTTCCACCAGAACGAAGTAGAGCAGTCTACGTACAACTTCGAACACGCTGACGTACCGATGCTGTTCAAGAACTTCGATCACTACGAGTCTGAGTGTGAGAAGCTGCTGGCCCTGGAAACTCCACTGCCACTGCCAGCGTACGAGCAGGTTCTGAAAGCATCCCACACCTTCAACCTGCTGGATGCGCGTCACGCGATCTCCGTGACTGAACGTCAGCGTTACATCCTGCGTGTCCGCACTCTGGCCCGTAAAGTTGCACACGCATATTTCGACGCCCGTAAAGCCCTGGGCTTCCCGCTTGCTTCAGAAGCACTGCGCCAGGAAGTATTGGCAGCTAGCGAGGAGAGCAAGTAATGGCTACACAAGATTTCCTGTTCGAACTGGGTACAGAAGAGCTGCCACCAAAGGCATTGAAAACCCTGTCTGCTGCGCTGGAAGCAGAAGCCCTGGCGGGCATCAAAGAGGTGCTGGGTAAGGACGCAGACTCTCTGCTGGCCGATGCCAAGGTAACCTCTTACGCAGCACCACGTCGCCTGGCACTGCTGATCGAAAACCTGGTTGCTGAAGTACCGGCTGCGGAATTCCTGATGCAGGGTCCTCCGTCCCGTATCGCTTACGATGCAGAAGGTAACCCAAGCAAAGCACTGGCAGGTTTCGCACGTAAGTGCGGCGCAGAGGTTTCTGCGCTGGAAGAGATCGACGGCAAGATGTGTTTCCGTCAGCAGACCGAAGCTAAGCCACTGCGCAGTGAGCTGGCAGAGGTGATGCAGAACGCACTGAACAAACTGCCGATCCCTAAGCGTATGCGCTGGGGTGCATCCCGCGTGGAATTCGTACGTCCGGTGCAGTGGCTGGTAATGATCTTCGGTGACGAAGTGATCGACTGCGAAATGCTGGGTGTGAAGTCCGGTCGTAAGACCCGTGGCCACCGTTTCCACCACAACCGCGACATCGAGCTGATGACTGCGGCGGAATACGCTACCACGCTGAAAGAATCCGGTATGGTTGTCGCTGACTACCAGGCACGTCTGGAAGATATCCGTGCGCAGGTCATCGCAGAAGGCGAGAAGCTGGGTGGCGTTGCTCAGATCGACGAAGACCTGCTGGAAGAGGTTACTGCACTGAACGAGTGGCCTGTTGCCCTGACCGGTCGTTTTGAAGAGCGCTTCCTGGATGTACCTTCACAGGCACTGATTTCCTCCATGAAGGAGCACCAGAAGTACTTCCACCACGAAGACAAAGACGGCAACCTGATGCCGAACTTCACCACCATCTGCAACATCGTGTCCAAGGACCCGCAGCAGGTGATTGAAGGTAACGAGAAGGTTATCCGTCCACGTCTGGCTGACGCAGCCTTCTTCTTCGAGACCGACAAGAAGCGTTCTCTGGAATCCCGTGTCGAAGACCTGAAATCCATCGTCTTCCAGAAAGACCTGGGCACCCTGCACGATAAAGCAGAGCGCATCGCAACCATCGCAGAGCGTGTTGCATCTGACCTGGGTAACAGCGCCGAACAGGCAGCCCGTGCAGCAATGCTGGCGAAGACCGACCTGATGTCCGACATGGTGTTCGAATTCACCGATCTGCAGGGCCTGATGGGTTACCACTACGCACTGCACGACGGTGAAGATACCGATGTTGCCAAAGCGATGGACGAGCAGTACATGCCGCGCTTCGCGGGTGACGAACTGCCAGAAACCGGCGCCGGTATCGCTGTTGCGATCGCCGACCGTCTGGACACCCTGACCGGCCTGTTCGGCATCAACCAGCCACCAACCGGTTCCAAGGACCCGTTCGCACTGCGTCGTGCGGCACTGGGTGTGCTGCGCATCATGGTTGAGCGCAACCTGGACCTGGACCTGCGTGAGCTGATCGCTGTAGCAGCAGACAGCCACAAAGATCTGCCGGCCCGTGACGGCCTTGAAGACAAGGTGCTGGACTTCATGCTGGAGCGTTTCCGTGCTTGGTACGAAGACGAAGGTATTGCGGTAGACGTGTTCCTGTCCGTACTGGCGGTGAAACCAACCAAGCCTCTGGACTTCGACACCCGCGTTAAAGCGGTGAACCACTTCCGTACACTGGCAGAAGCAGAAGCACTGGCAGCAGCGAATAAGCGTGTATCCAACATCCTGAACAAGCAGGGTGGTGCGGTAGCAGGTGAAGTAAACGAAGCACTGCTGCAGGACGACGCAGAGAAAGCATTGGCGACTGAACTGGCTGTGCTCTCCGAGCGTATCCAGCCTCTGTTTGCCACCGGCGACTACCAGGCTGCACTGGAAGTGCTGGCAGGTCTGCGCGGTACCGTTGATACCTTCTTCGACGATGTTATGGTTATGGCCGACGACGAAGCGGTACGTAACAACCGTCTGGTTCTGCTGAGTAACCTGCGCAACCTGTTCCTGGGTGTTGCAGATATCTCCGTACTGAGCTGATCCTCAGCCAGTCATTAAAAAAGCCGGGTTTTGACCCGGCTTTTTTTGTGCCCAAACGATACTGATATAGACCCTTCTTCTATCTACAAGGCGCCCCCCAACCCTCACCAAAAACAGACCTGAACTGCGATAGATCAGATCAATTTGACCGTTTTATGTACAAAGATTGAATTTTACCCACAAACACGATAGTTTCCCTTCGGTGAATTTATTTCCTTTTGGAAACTCCACATCAGAGCAGCTCATAACACCAGGGCAGGACGAAAGACTCTTCTGGCGCGCTGCTTACAAGAATTTCAAGAACAGTGAGAAGACCCCTATGAAGAAGTTTCTGAAAACAGCGGTTGCGGCTGCAGCGTTGCTGACTTCAACCGTTTCGTTCTCTGCAGACAAATCCACCCTGGATAGCATCCTGGACGCGGGTGAGATGAAGGTATGTTTTGACGCAGGTTACATGCCGTTTGAGATGAAAGCGAAAAACGGCGGATTCATTGGCTTTGATATCGATCTGGGCAAGCAGATGTCAAAGGCAATGGGTGTTAAATTCACTCCGGTAAACACTGCATGGGATGGCATCATTCCAACGCTGCTGACCGGCAAGTGCGACATCATCATGGGCGGTATGACCATCACCGCACAGCGTAACCTGAAAGTTGCGTTCGCTGACCCGTACGTGGTGATTGGCCAAACGATCCTGCTGCGTCCGGAACTGGAAGGCAAAATTAAGTCCTACCGCGACCTGAACAGCGGCGACTACACCGTTGCTACCAAGCTGGGCACCACCGGTGAAGCTGCGGTAAAACGCATGATCGGCAAAGCCAATCTGAGCCTGTTCGAAACCCAGGCAGAGGGGGTACTGGAAGTATCCAACGACAAGGCTGACGCATTCATTTACGACCTGCCGTTCAACGCTCTGTACGCGAGCCAGAACCCAGGCCAGGTTGCTCACCTCGATCAGCCGTTCACCTTTGAGCCTCTGGGTTGGGCTGTACGCCGTGGCGACCCTGACTTCCTGAACTTCCTGAACAACTTCCTGCGTCAGATTAAAGGCGATGGCACCTACGATCGTATCTACGCGAAGTGGTTCAAATCTGACAAGTGGCTGAGCAAAGTACAGTAATCCTGTTCTTGCTCTAACAGAGTTTGCCAGAAATGTGGTCACGCATTTCTGGCATTTTTTGTTTCAGCTTTAGCTCACAAAGCTGTCTTTATAACACCCCAATCTAGGTCACCCCTACATGCATGCAAAACAAAGAGCATGGCTCTGGAATTCCGTGTTCGTTGCTGTCCTGATCGGCCTTTGCTTCGCTGTCTATTCATCGGGCAAGCGCATCGACTACACATGGCGCTGGGATCGCGTTACGCCGTATATCATCAACACGGATCCGCTCAGCATTAATGCCGAATACACCGGTACCGTCGAAGTCTCAGCCGATGAAACACAACTTATTCTAACGCCGGACAGCGGTGAAGATCCGATCGTCATCACCGACTTTAATGTGCTCTCTGTCAGTGATGGCGACCTGGTCTTTGAAGGGGATACCCTCGCCGAACAGCATGGCTGGCGAATCGGTCCGATCGTAGACGGTCTGATCGTCACCATTGAGATCTCGTTTTACTCGCTGGTAATTGCGCTGGCACTGGGCCTGGTGATCGGCCTGATGCGTATCAGCGATAATCCGGCTGCACGCAAGCTGGCGATCGTTTACATCGAAGTCATCCGTGGTACGCCACTGCTGGTACAGATCTTTATCATGTACTTCTTCATCGGCACGGTTTTGGGCCTGGATCGATTTACCTCGGGTGTGGTGGCGCTGTCCGTGTTTACCGCCGCCTACGTGGCCGAGATTATTCGCTCGGGTATCCAGTCGATTCCACCGGGGCAAATGGAAGCGGCGCGCTCGCTGGGTATGAGTTACCCGAAAGCGATGATCTACGTGATCCTGCCGCAGGCATTCAAGCGTACCTTGCCGCCGCTGGCAGGGCAGTTCATCAACCTGATTAAAGACTCCTCCCTGGTCTCCGTCATCTCGATCACGGACCTGACCAAAGCGGGACGTGAAGTTGTCAGCGGCAGCTTTGCACCGTTCGAAGTGTGGTTCACCGTAGCACTTCTCTATCTGGCTCTTACCGGAGCATTGTCCTTGGCTATCCAGCGTTTGGAAAAGAGGTTATCCGCCAGTGACTAAACATAGCGACGACATCATTATCGCGTCCCAGGTCGATAAGCATTTCGGCAAAGTGCATGCACTCAAGAACGTCTCGACAACTGTTAAGCGGGGTGAGGTGGTGGTTATTATCGGGCCCTCCGGCTCGGGTAAATCAACCTTCCTGCGCACGCTGAACCAGCTGGAAGAGATCGACAGCGGCTCGTTGGTTATCGACGGCGTCGACATGTACGCACGCTCGACCAACATCAACCACCTGCGTGAAGACGTGGGCATGGTATTCCAGAGCTTTAACCTGTTCCCGCATAAAACCGCGCTGGAAAACGTTAAGCTGGCGCCGCTGAAAGTATCCAAGCGTCCGGAAAAAGAGGTGCATGAGAGCGCCAAGGAACTGCTCTACAAGGTGGGCCTGGCGGACCGCATGCAGAACTTTCCGTCACAACTTTCCGGCGGTCAGCAGCAGCGTGTAGCGATTGCGCGCGCGTTGGCAATGAAGCCCAACATCATGCTGTTCGACGAACCAACGTCTGCGCTGGACCCGGAGATGGTGGGTGAAGTGCTGGATGTAATGAAGGAGCTGGCAGCGGAAGGGATGACAATGGTTGTGGTGACCCACGAGATGGGCTTTGCACGTGAAGTCGCAGACCGGGTGTTGTTTATGGAAGAGGGCGCGTTGCTGGTCGAAGATACGCCGGAAAACTTCTTCGACAATCCGACCCATCCACGCCTGGTTCAGTTCCTGTCGAAAGTGCTGTAACGACATCAACGCACTGTGGACCTCCACAGTGCGTTTCCCTCAAATCCTACTTTTCTTCTTTCTTAACCCACACCTTGGTGTCATGGAAAACCGCGCCACCGTTTGGCAACGCAGGCTCAGCACTGATCAACGCGTTGATACCGACACTGTCCAAAAATGCCGCATTTGGCCAGATCCCTTCAACGATCAAAACACCGCGACTTACCCCCTCGAACGGCTTGGCCCATACACGCACCTGACCCAATGAGTTGCCCAGCGTCACCACGTCACCTTCGGCAATGCTGTAGTCCGAGCAGTCCTCCGGATGGATAAACAGGGTAGGACGCTTCTCCTTCTTCAACGAGCTGCCGGTTTCGGTGAAGCTGCTGTTGAGGAAGGTACGGGCGGGTGCTGTCACCAAACGGAACGGATGGTCTGCATCGGCCTGATCGATCAATTCCGCATGGTCTGGCAATACCGGCAGACGTCCTTCACAGTCGCCTAAAGCCTGCCAGTCAGCATAGAAATGAAAGCGCCCATCAGCATGGCCGAAGCCATTCAGGAAGTGGGCATCCTCGAAGCTTTCTGCCAGATCGACACCCTGAGCGGCATGCACTTCGTCCGCACCCGGCAGGTCACCCTGAGCAAGCGCGTGATCCACCATCTGCAACGCATCCATCTCGAACAGCACATGTTTAATACCCAGGCGTTGTGCCAATCCCTGCACGACCTCGTGATTGCTTCGACAGTCGGCATAGGGATTGATAATCCGTTTGCTCACCTGCAAAGAGGTATGGCCGCTGGCGCTGTAAAGGTCGTCGTGCTCAAGGAAGGTCGTAGCGGGCAAAAGGATATCCGCCATCGCCGCCGTCTCAGTCATGATCTGCTCGTGGACCACAACAAAGAGATCATCCCGCTCGAAGCCGCGGTGCACTTTGTTCAGCTCAGGCGCGACCACCATCGGGTTGGTGCTCTGGATAAACAATGCTTTGACCTGCGGCCCATCGCCCAGGTCTTTTGGATCGCCGGTCAGCACCGGCCCAATGCGGGACATATCCAGTTCACGCGCGGCAGTATTCGCCAGCGCCGTACCATGAAAGAACTTACGATCCACACGCTTGTAGATATCACCGTGGCCATACAACGCGCCACCACCCAGGTGCTGCCAGGCACCGGTCATCGCCGGCAGACAGGTCACCGCATGCATATTGGAGGCACCATTACGTGAGCGACTCATACCATAGCCAACACGGATAAAGCTCTTGGCGCTGGCGCCGTACAAGCGAGCAAATTCGACAATCTCTTCTACCGGCAACCCAGTGATCGCTGCAGCCCATTCCGGTGTCTTTGGTTTCAGGTGGGCCCGAACACCGTCGTCAAAGTCGGTATATTTCTCAAGGTAGGGCAGATCGACATTACCGTCCTCAAGTAACTGATGCATCACCGCACACGCGAGTGCACCGTCTGTGCCCGGACGTAATTTCAGGTGGAGATCGGCTTTCGCTGCCGTTGGGGTACGGTAGGGGTCAACCACAACCAGCTTGGCACCGTTGCGTGTTGCCTTGGCAACATGGGTCATCACATTGATCTGGGTGTGCACCGGGTTACCGCCCCAGATCACAATCAGCTCGCTCTCGGCAACTTCCTGGGTGTCCACGCCTTTTTTGCTGCCGACACCTGCCTGCCAGCCCGCGTTAGAAATCCCAACACAGATCGTCTCTTTCTGACGGGAGTAACCCATCGCGTAGCGCAAGCGGTGTGCCGCGTATTGCTGACACCAGCCCATGGTACCGGCATAGAAATAGGGCCAGATCGCTTCCGGTCCATCCTCTTGCGCAATCGCCTGGAAGCGTTCGGCAATGGTATCCAGCGCTTCATCCCAGCTGATCGGCTCAAATGCATCGATGCCAACACCCTTAGCGCCCACACGTTTCATCGGGGTACGCAGTCGGTCAGGGTTATGAACACGCTCGGCATAACGCGCAACCTTGGCGCAGATTACACCGTCGGTGTAGCTGTTTTGCTTGCTACCGTGAATCCGTCCTATGGTATTTTCATCCTGCTTCTCAACCTCAAGGGCGCAGGTGGAGGGACAATCATGGGGGCAAACAGCGTAGTGTCGCTGCACAGCTTTCTTTTCCGTTTTCATCTATTTCTCAACTAGACAGTCCTTAAATGGACCGGATACTTCGTAGGGCACAACATGCACATGTGAGGTATGAGCGATCAAACGCGCGTTACTGCCAAGAGACTACTTTACACCATCATGTCTGTCGCGCCCTCCAAAGAATCTGATCGTGAATATTCTACAAACAGCAAAGCAGGGTGTTAGCGCCGCCGATTGAAATGAATTTTATTGCCACGCGCAGCTACGTAGCGATACTCCCATAGAAAGCAGAAGTTAATGTTTCACGTGAAACATACAGCTCAACCGACAGATCCGGCAAAGGAAAACGCCCCCGCAAGTCAGGGCGTTTCCTCGTAGGCAAGCAACGCATCCTGAGTGATCGCGTGGCGAATAACAGACACCTCATCACCATCCACCAACAGCTCTGCGGGGATAGTGCGACTGTTGTAGCTGTTACTCATCACCGCACAGTAAGCACCGGCACTGAGAAACACCACCAGCTCGCCTTCGGCCAGCGAGGCCGGTAACAGCTCACCCCGAGAAAAGGTATCGGTGCTCTCACACACCGGCCCGACCACATCATATGCGCGGACATCATCAGACTCAGCTCGTTGTTTAACCGGCACAGTTTGATGCCGTGCCTGATAGAGAGCAGGGCGCATCAGATCGGTCATGCCCGCATCCAGAATGGCAAACGGCAGCGGCTCGGTTTCCTTCACATAGACAACACGGCTAACCAACATCCCGATATTGGCGACAAGAAAGCGCCCGGGTTCCACGCTTACACTGCCGCCAAAAGATTCTGTAATTTCGGCTATCGCCTGCGCCACACTCTCGAGTGAAAGCGCCTGGCCGTCACCATAGTCCACGCCAAAGCCGCCCCCCAGGTCGAGATGATTAACCGGATAGTCATCTCCAATGACCTGCTGGGCTAGATCGACCAGACGGGTAACGGCTTGCCGATAGGGTTCAATATCACAGATCTGAGAACCGATATGCATCGCCAGTCCGTCCACACATAGGAAAGGATGTGCAGCGTACTCGGCCATCAGTTCAATGGCCTGTGCAGGTTCGATTCCAAATTTATTGCCTTTGGTCCCGGTCGTAATATGGGCATGGGTATTGGCTGCGACATCCGGATTTACACGCAAAGACACCTGGGCGCTGACATTCATCTCGGCTGCAATATCCGCGAGGACCGCAAGCTCTTCAGCGGACTCGACATTGATCCGTCCGACACCCTTCAACAGAGCATCCCGCAGCTCGGTTTGTGTTTTACCAACGCCGGAAAACACCATGCTGTCGCCAGGCACACCGGCGCGCGCAACACGCTTTAGCTCGCCACCGGATACCAGGTCAACGCCCAAGCCCTGAGTTGCGATCAGCGAGAGCAGGGTGAGGTTGCTGTTGGCTTTCACCGCATAATGGATGTCGATACCGTAACGCCCAAAGGCATCACGACAGGTCTGGATGTTGTCCAGTAACATCGCTTTGGAGTAACAATAAAACGGCGTTTCGATCTGCTCGGCGATCTGTCCAACGGTCAGTGACTCGATATGTAACTGCTGATCACGGTAAGCAATATGCGTGTTAAGAGGGGTGTTCATCACAACGGATCCTGTAGCTCGATTCAATTGACAGCGTATGTCGCTTGTCTGGAGAATTAGCTTACTGACCAGCACGCTTTAGATCTGCTGTCAGAACCACCAAACACAACCGTCATTCCGACACCTTTTCCGTCGATCTGACACTGTGACGAACGTTTTGCCCACTCGCAGAAAAAACAGGAAGAGCACGCTCCCATGGACAAGTTTGATCAAAAGATTCTGAACCTGCTGAGTGAAAATGCACGCACCTCTGTGACGGCGATTGGTGAGGAGATTGGACTGTCGCGCACCGCAGTGAACGAGCGTATCCGCAAGCTGGAGGAGCAGGGAACCATTCAGCGTTATACGATCGAGCTGGGCGACGCTCAGGCAGAGCAAAAAGTGTGTGCCTACTTTGAGCTGACCTTCCACCCATTTGACGTTGAACGGGTTAAAGCCAGCCTGCAGCAGATCCCGGAGATCCGCCAGGCGCATGCCCTAAGTGGCAATACCGACGTCCTGCTGTTTGTTGAGGCACGTTCTATGGAGCGCCTTACTCAGGTGAGAACCCAGTTGGGTGAATTGCAGGATCTGGAGAAACTGGTCACGTCCACCGCGCTACAACAGCTGGTGTAGACTGATCGGCTTATAACCAAATAGAAGCTCCCAAACGACCCAGATCAACAACCTGCCACAACATCCCAACCTTTCGTCCACCTACAAAGAACTGTAGCAATTTCCCATGCTAAGATCGGAGACTACCTGCAGCTGCCGCATCAGGGATTTAGCAGGGTAGAAGCCTCTCTGCCCACCGGGACAGACTCTAACGCGTACGGGAAATGCACGGAACATGGACTATTCAAATTTGGTGGTTCCTCAGGAAGTCGTCGAGAACTGGCAACGGACAGTAGATCTTATCGCCGAGCTCGCCCATATACCTGCGGCTCTGATCATGCGTGTGCACGAATGCCAGATCGAGGTATTTGCAAGAAGCAGCAATCAGGACAACCCATACCGTCCCCAGGAGATGGCAGACCTGGGTACCGGCCTGTATTGCGAAACGGTGATCAACAGCCAGTCATCACTTTTGGTACCCAACGCGCTCAAAGACCCGAAATGGGACCACAACCCGGATCTGCCACTGGGCATGATCTCCTATTTTGGCCTGCCACTCAGCTGGCCCAATGGCTCCCCGTTCGGCACCATCTGTATGCTGGATCGGGAAGAGAACAGCTACACCGAACAATCCCGGGAGCTCGTGCGTCGCTTTCAGCGAGCGATTGAGTGCGACCTACAGATCATCTACCAGAAGCACCGCCTGCAGCAGGCGAATGCCCAGCTGGAAGAACGCATCAACGAACGCACCCTTGAACTCGAAGCACTTAACGAAGAGCTCAGAAAAGAGATCGTCCGAAAGGACGCGGTAACCCGAACCCTCGAATATGTCACCCAGTATGATTCGCTGACCGGACTACCTAACCAGCACAGCCTGGCCAGTCAGATCGACAACTTGCTGAAGGAAGAGGGTGACTGCAACACCGCAGTGATCAGCATCGGCCTGAAGAACTTCAAGTCGATCAACCACAGTTACAGCTATTACATCGGTGACCAGTTACTGGTTGAACTGAGCCAGCGCCTGACCCGGCTGCTTCCCCCTGACATATTGCTTGCCCGGGGCAATGGTGATGAATTTATTGTGGTGGTCCAGAACCTGACCGACGCCTCCGATACGATGGAGATCACATCGCGCATCACCCAGGCCACCAGCGTAGCCTTCAGCGTAACCCCGTACACCATCACCGTGGCACTCAACATGGGCATTGCCACCGCACAAACCGATGGCGAGGATGCGATGTCGCTGATCCAGAAAGCATCAGCGGCGATGGGTGTCGCCAAAGAATCCGGCAACCTGTACGCGTTTTTTGATCCGCAAACCGCCTCAAGCATTAGCGAACGCTCAGCTCTGGAAACCCATCTGATCGACGCGCTGGCCAACAACGAGTTCAGCGTTCACTACCAACCCCTCATGTGCCCAAAGATGAATAAGCTGCTGGGGGCAGAGGCGTTGGTACGTTGGCACAATCCGGTGCTGGGGAACGTACGCCCCGACCGCTTTATCAGCCTGGCGGAACAGAACGGTATCATTCACGAGCTGGGGGCGTTTGTTATGCGCAGCGCCATCAAACAAGCCGCCGAGTGGAACCGAATGCTGGACGAACCAATCCGGGTCGCCATCAACATGTCACCGGTTCAATTCCGCGACAACCACCTGGCGGAGCAGATTAACAGTTACCTGGAACAATACGATTTGGCACCGGACCTGCTGGAGCTGGAGATTACAGAAGGGGTGTTGCTGCAGGAATCCTACCAGACCGAACAAACCCTAGAGACCTTGCGCCAGCAAGGTATACGTTTTTCCCTGGATGACTTCGGCACCGGTTACTCCTCCCTCAGCTACCTGCAGAAGTACCCGTTTGATACCCTGAAGATCGACCGTAGCTTTATCGCGGATCTGGTAGAGAACGAACAGAGCAGGGAGCTGGCCCGCACCATCATCGCCATCTCCAAAAAGCTCAATCTACATGTAATTGCGGAAGGTGTTGAGACTGAAGCGCAACACCAGTTCCTGCTCGACGAAGGCTGTGATTGCGGCCAAGGCTATCTGTATGGACGGCCGATGGCAGCAGATGCTTTCCAAAGCCAATGCCTGGAGTTGAACACCGCTGAGCTGACGAGATAAAACAACGCCAATTAAGACACAAAAAAAGCAGCCCGTAGGCCACTTCTGTCCCATAGTTTGGGATAAATAAGAAAGCCTGAATCCATGTGAGTAAAATGAGTGTGCGAGCAAACACTTTAATCACAAAGGATTCAGGCTTTGTCACATCATAACACCGCGTTTCATCAGTTGCTGCAGCCCCTATCGAGACATG
>NZ_CAXRBQ010000145.1:0-22993 GCF_964228735.1 Pontibacterium sp.
TCTTCACCTTGCTGAAGTTGTAGCTGCATTTTAGACGATTCAAGTCGAGCCTCTGCTAACGTCATACTTGGATATTGACCGAGCGTGGCTTCTCGTCGTCCGTTTAGGCTGGTATACCTTAGCATCCAATACGGCATGCCAGATTTTCTTACGCAAAAATATAGTCCATTACCATCACTGTATTTTTTGTTTGCTGCTGCGGTGCGAGAATAAGATTGCACCTGAGTTGCGGTTAGTTTTGCCATCGTTTGTTACTCTATATTCCTAAGAAATCGTTAAAATTTGCTCACCATTGCCCACCACTGTTTGTTTATCGATTGGTTCGATAGTTGAGTGATTGAACAATCTGCAAGCAGCACGATAAGTGGAGATGGCATAAGGCGGTGGTGAGATAGATGCAAAAATCTGCTCACCAGATACCTTGACTTTTTGCTTATTGAGTCAAAAAAACAGGGCTTGCCCACCATTTTGCCCACCACTTAAACAGCAACTGGTAACGGACATCTGCAAACCGATTTGGACGGGAAAAATAAAAAGCCCTGTATTTACAAACAAATAACAGGGCTTCTAAGACATTCTTGGACGGGTAACTTTCTACCCTGGAACCTATTCGATGTTTTGGATCTGCTCACGCATCTGTTCGATCAGAACTTTCAGTTCCACCGCACACTGAGTGGTTTCGGCCACAATCGATTTCGAAGAGAGGGTATTGGCTTCGCGGTTCAGCTCCTGCATCAGGAAGTCGAGACGACGGCCTATCGGGCCTTTCTGGTTCAGTACACGGCGCACCTCCTGCACGTGGGTATTGAGACGGTCCATCTCTTCGTCCACGTCGGCTTTCTGCGCCAGGATCACCATCTCCTGCTCCAGACGGCCTTCATCCAGGTCTTCCTTCAGTTCTTCTAGGCGGCTGCGCAGGTTGTCGCGTTGCGCCTGCAGGATCTCCGGCAACTTGCTGCGCACTTCCACTACGATCTCGGCAATCGCGGCCAAGCGCTGTTCGATCAGGCCATTCAGCTCTTTACCTTCGCGTTCGCGACCGGCGATCAGGTCGTCCAGGGCGGTACCAAACAGTTTCAGGGCTTCCGCTTTAACCTGATCCATATCGATCTGCGCATCCTGCAGGACACCCGGCCAGCGCAGTACATCCAGCGGGTTCATCGGCTGCGTGTTACCGGACAGAGAAAGCGCGGCTACTTCATCTGCTGCAGCAATCAGCTCTTTGGCAAACTCGGTGTTGACGGTCAGCTGCTGGGCCTGGGCTTCCGGGTGGAAACGCAGGGTGCATTCCACCTTGCCACGGCTCAGTTTCTTACGCAGTTGTTCACGCAACGAGCCTTCCAGGTCACGCAGGCTCTCCGGCAGACGTAGGTGAGGTTCCAGGTAACGATGGTTAACAGAACGAATCTCCCAGATCAGGGAACCCCAGGCATGCTCGGCTTCCTGCCGGGCAAAAGCAGTCATACTACGTGTCATATGGCTCTATCTCGATTAAAATGCAGGCTTCATTCTAACAGCCAAGCGTGCATGGCTGCCAACGGCGGTGTACGAAAATCAAGCAACGGTGATTAACAGGTATGAGCTCAAGCATCTCTGAACAGCTGCAAAACCTCGGTTTGAACAAGATCCGCCCGAGTGGTCGTGAACCGGACCAGATGCGTGAGGTGAAAATCACCCGCAACTTCACCTGCCATGCAGAAGGCTCTGTACTGGTTGAATTTGGTAACACCAAAGTGATCTGTACTGCGTCTGTCGATCGCGGCGTTCCGCGCTTCCTGCGTGGCAGCGGTAGCGGCTGGGTGACTGCAGAATACGGCATGTTGCCACGTTCCACCGGCAGCCGTTGCGACCGTGAAGCGGCGCGCGGCAAGCAGGGTGGCCGTACGGTAGAGATCCAGCGTCTGATCGGCCGCAGTCTGCGTGCCGCACTGGACCTGAACAAGCTGGGTGAAAACACCATCACTATCGACTGTGACGTGATTCAGGCCGACGGTGGCACCCGTACCGCATCCATCACCGGCGCATACGTGGCACTGGTTGATGCGATCAATGTGCTGAAGCAGGACAAGAACGGTGCCATGAAAGGCAACCCGCTGAAGCATGAGATCGCTGCGGTATCCGTAGGTATCTACGAAGGTGAGCCAGTGCTGGACCTGGACTACGCGGAAGACTCCAAAGCAGAAACCGACATGAACGTGATCATGACCGGTCACGGCGGTTTCATCGAAGTACAGGGTACTGCAGAAGGTGCACCGTACACTCAGGATGAGCTGAACAAGATGCTGGATCTGGCCCAGAAAGGGATCCGCGAACTGGCAGAGATGCAGCGTAAGGCACTGGCTGAATAAGCCTGAGTCAGATACAAAAAAGGGAGCTGATCAGCTTCCTTTTTTATTGCCTGCAGTAGACCAAATCAGATATCGATCGCGTAATCGATAATTACCGGCGCGTGTTCGCTGAACATCTGATCGCGGTATACCTGTACGGACTTCACGGTCTTGCGCAGGTTGGCGGTGGTGATCTGGTAATCCAGACGTGCACCTTCGTTCAGAACTCGGGCGCGGTTGTAGTCCGGCCACCAGGTGTACTGACGTTCGGCTTTGTTGATCTCGCGGAATGCATCCACGTATCCCATCTCTCCGACAATCTCTTCCATCCACTCACGCTCGTTCGGCAGGAAGCCGGACACGCTCTGGTTCACGTACCAGTTGCTCAGGTCAACCGGCTTGTGCGCGACGCTGTAGGTACCGCAGAAGATGAAGTCGCGACGCTTACGCAGGGTTTTCTTCATGTGGCCGAGGAAGTGCTCCATATACTCCTCTTTCATCGCCTGCGCTTCATCACCAGCCAGGCCAGATGGAATGCTCAGGGAGGAGACACTTACCTTGTCGAAGTCAGCCTGAATAAAGCGACCGTGGAAGTCACACAGCTCAAAACCCAGGCCGGTCATGATCGCTTTTGGTACGTGGCGGGTGTAGATTGCCACACCGCTGTAGCCATCTTCGAACGCATCAAAGAAGTATGGGTAATAACCTTCCGGGTGGTACAGCTCGTCGTCGAGCTGATATTCCTTCGCACGCAGGTCCTGCAAACAAATGACGTCAGCGTCCTGCTGGACCATCCAGTCAAAAAAACCGTTTTTTGCAGCCTGTTCAATACCCTGAGTATTGAATGTGATAACACGCATAGATTAAGGATTCCTGTTACAAACAGCGCGCAATGAGAAGATTACAATTAAACGCGAATTGTATAGCGAAGTAAGACAAATTGAAATTTTCTTACCAAATTTGTCGGATATTCGGTCCGTGATAGGCAAAAGGTTGCTAATCCTGTCTCACAACAGTCTTCTGTTGCGCTGCACAAAATAGCATATTCCAACTTTAGTCGCATCCATTCTGATCTCTGGTATATTGCGCCAGATCAGTCCATTTTCAAGCCTTCAACGCAGATGGTGCCGGGGGCACTCCACTGGTAAAATCTGCAGCTGACGTTAACCACCTGGCCGGAGACACACATGCAGGATTACCAGCGCGAATTTATCGAATTTGCTATCGAACAGAACGTACTGCGCTTTGGAGAGTTCACCCTGAAGTCCGGGCGTATCAGCCCATACTTCTTCAACGCAGGCCTGTTCAACAGCGGTGTTGCGCTGGCAAAGCTGGGCCGTTTCTACGCGGCAGCGATTGAAGAAGCCGGTGTTTCCTTCGACGTGTTGCTGGGCCCTGCATACAAAGGTATCCCACTGGCCGCCACCACAGCTGTAGCAATGGCTGACCAGTACGGCAAAGACATCCCTTACGTATTCAACCGTAAAGAGAAGAAAGACCACGGTGAAGGCGGCAATCTTGTGGGCGCTCCACTGGAAGGCGGCGTAATGATCATCGACGACGTGATCACAGCCGGCACCGCAATCCGCGAAGTGATGGAGATCATCGATGAAGCAGGCGCAAAACCAGCTGCGAGCGTTATCGCCCTGAACCGTCAGGAGAAAGGTAAAGGTGAACTGTCCGCGATCCAGGAAGTGGAACGTGACTACAACATGCCGGTAATCAGCATCGTGAGCCTGAACGACCTGATCGAGTATCTGGAAGAGAAAGGTGATATGGCGGACGAGCTGGCTGCGATCCGCAAGTACCGCGAAGAATACGGCGTTTAAGTTAACGCTCTTATGAAGTTACAGGTTAGGGCGAATCGTCCTGACCCGTATCCGGCGGGACGCAGAATCCAACGTATCTGCGTTGCCGCCACACCGCCCTACCGACGTGATAGTGGTGTAATCAACATCACCAATTCGTGTTACTTCACAGGTTCCAGAAGCTGTACACCCCCGAATTCCAGCTGCATTAAAACTATAACTAAAAGGCGCATTATCGGTATCAGAACAGCCACCTGTTACCTGTGGATGGATCAGTTTGGTGAGTTCCAGCTGAATGCCACTCTCAGCCGCTTGCATTGCGCGTGTCGACTGAAAACCCTGCACAACCGACTGCTGCCCCAGCGTCATCATTGACGCCATACCTGCCGCCAACAACGCACCAACAGTAATCATAAAGATCACCGTTACCAGGCCGAGCCCGCGCTGCAATTTTCGGGATTTGATATCAGGGTGCATTTCTCACCTGTACCACATGTTGAATACGTACACTCTCCCCCGCATCACTCACTTGCAGGTCAAACACCACCAGTGCATTGCGCTGCAGGCTGATCTCCAGAGAAGCAAACGCCGGATTGGGAAACGCCGCTACAGTGGTGATATCTGTTGCTAAGAGTGCTCGGTTCGGTTCGGTACTTGGTAAATCAGCGAGCATCGGTTGGTCGCTAAAAAAATCGGTTCCGCCATCAAAATAATTCTCATAGCGGTAGAGATCGCCACTGCCGGTATTTAGACAATAGCTAACCGGCGAACCCACGATAAAGAAGCGGGATGAAGGTGACTCGGAGGGAAATTGGTGAGCCCCACTCAGCGTCACTGTAATGGCTTCATCCTCTCCCTGATCTTTTGCAAACTGCGCAGGATCACCCAGTTGCGCAATCATCGTATTGTTGCCAACCGAATAAAGATTCGTACCCGTAATCGGATAAACCGCAATGTAGAGCGGGCTTCCGCTGATCGAGCCTTTCCCCAGTGGAATTGCATTAAACGTGTTGTTTGCAGTTGCAACCGGCAGATCATCATAGCTCGATGCCCCCAGCACTGGGATGTATTCAATACAGCTGGCGTTATCATCGTTGCTTATACGTACTGAGTTGGGCAACGCATTGCGCAGCTCGCGCCCAATGCGCTCAATCGCCAGCTGGGTTACATCCGCCATATTCTGACGACGGGAAGTATCCACGTAGCCTTCAGCAAAGTTGGCAATAAACCGCACCGATGCCAGCGACATAATGCTGAGCAATACAATCACGATCACCAGCTCAACCAGGGTAAAACCTCTGACCTTCTTCATCAGTAGTTCCCCTTGTAGGCTGTAAACACCACGGGACTAGCTCCACTAGAGGAATGAGGAGTCACCGTAACCGTAATCCGCTTCACCATCTGGTTGGTAACAATTTCGGTCGTATCATAGGTCACAGCGACACTGACACGGTATTTGGCATACGGATTTACATTACCAGTAAATAAATTGTTTAGTAACGAAAGCGGGACTTCATTTAGACCATGATAGTCATCCACGTCATCATAGTTTTCCCGGGCTTCACCGTCTCTGCCAAAATCATCTGCAGCGGTACATGGCGGCATCACTGAGCCGTTAAATTCTTGAACTCCATTATTACTGCAAGGCAGTAATCCATCGCTGGAGCTGTTTTCATCGAAACGCTTGGTTAGGATCTCTTCAATATAGGTTTGGCCGATGTAAGCCGTTTTAGCCTGCCAAGTAACATCGCCGCTGTGCTGTGCCGTGATACTCCAGCCGTAAACAATCGCCACCAAAGCAATTGCTGTGATGGTGATAGTGATCACCAGCTCGACTAGCGTAAAGCCGGCGCTAGCGGCACGTGCCTTCATAGGCAAATCCTGTCAGAGAGATACAAAGCTGCTGGCCGTTGGCGGTCAACTGCATACTACTATTTAACGCTCCGGAAGACGTACCATCATTAGCCCATATAAGATTACCGGATGGGTCGTAGCGCAACGTCAGAGTGTTATTCACAGCGAGGGCGCCTGAAATATTTCCGCCTGCTGAGAGGCTGGCGCTATAGGTTATGGTCTGGTCGGACACGAGAGTCTCGCTCGTCTGCTGAACCGAGTTGATATCAATGGCATACAGCCAGTTGTCAGCCGCAATGCTATTTAATCGCCATTCAACGGTAGCTGAGTTATGAGAAAGCGCTGTGCGTTGTGCCAGACGGAGCGAAGTCAGAAGCGTGTCGCGGAAAACGCGATCACGATAGGAATCAAAAGTGGCAAATCGGGGAAAAGCTACCGCACTGAGAATACCCAGTAATACCAGTACGGCAACCATTTCAATCAGGGTAAAGCCACACAGGACTTGGCGAGTAGCTTTACCTAATCGATTACGATCCATTAAGGAGTAGTAATATCTACCGCACCGGTTTCAGGGGTGTAAGCGATAGTGTGACCTGCCGCTCCGTTATAGGTGTAATCACATTGCTCATCGTCACCGTCCCAAGCAGCAGTGTAGTCAGTGCCATTACCGGTAGACACCGTAGGTGCACCTGCCTGTAGAACACCTTCCCAAACATCCACACAAGAATCGGGATCAGTTGCTGCTGGGTATCTAGTGGCGTTTACTGTAACGTTGCTGTTGTCATAGTTCACAGTACCGTTCGCCGCGGTTTCCTCAACAATAGCCTGCGCTTTGACCAGGCCCACAGCAGAGCGCAGCGCGCCGCCAGTACCATTCACAGACGCTGCGTGCGCGTCATCCGTTACGTTCAGGAATCGAGGCAGTGCAACAGCGGCAAGAATACCAAGCAGCGCAATCACTACTACCAACTCAACAATTGTAAAACCTGCTTGTTTTTTCATGGTTTTCTCCACTAAACCTAGGCAATTTCGTAAGTCTGCCATGCACTGTATGAAGAGTGCATGACATAGATCCATAGTCCCTTTAATAATCCGAAATACAGCTTGCTCAGGTGCTGTCCCGAATCCTTTGACGTACTCTACCAGCTTCCTATTAACGGCCGCTAGCCCCTCGCTATGGTTTAACCGACGCTTGTTTTATTACCCACCTTTTATTGCAGTACTCAGCTCCCAAAGTGGCAGGAATACACCCAGCGCCAATACCAGTACCATCGCACCGATAATCATGATCATGATCGGTTCTATCGCGGTAGCAAGGTTCTTCAGGTCGTAATCGACCTCCTCTTCATAGAAGTCGGCTGCTTCTGCCAACATCTGATCCACCTGACCGGTTTCTTCACCCACCGCTAGCATCTGCATCACCAGTGGGCTAAACATGCCGGTGCGTGCAGCGGCCTGCGCGAACGACTCACCACGCTCGATGCCCTGGCGCATCCCCGCAACCTTGCGACCGATGTATTTGTTACCAACCGCGCGGGACACCACCATCAGGCCCTGCTCGATCGGCACACCCGCTTTCATCACCATACTGAACGTTCGGGTGAAGCGCCCCAGCACCACACGGTAAAAGATACTGCCCACCAAAGGGAATCGTAGTTTGGTCTGGTCCCAGCTCAGTTCACCTGCTTCGGTTTTCTTCCAGCGCTTGAACAGGATAAAGCCACCAATTAAGCAGGCCAGCATCCCGTGCCACCAGTTGACCATAAAATCGGACACGCCGATCAGGGCAACGGTCTGCCAGGGAATATCGCCCCCCAAGCTTTCAAATACGGACTTAAAAGCCGGAATGACAAAGATATTGATCACCACCATCGCCACGGCAATGGTGAAAAACACAAACATTGGATAGCGGGTTGCCTGCTTGACGTTTTTGATCGTATTGCGCTCCAGCTCCAGATAAGCAGCCATCTGGGCAAAGGCAGCATCCAGGCGACCGGTGTTTTCGCCCACGTGCACGATACTGGTATAGAGGTCGTTAAAGATCTTGGGGTGTTTGTTCATCGCCGCCGACAGCGTATTACCCTTATCCAGGTCATCAGACAGGTCGTTTACCGCGTCTTTCAGCATCTGGTTACGCAGACTGCCTGCCAGACCGCGCATCGCACGGGTCAGCGGCACCCCCGCCTTGGTCAGGCTATACATTTGACGGCTGAACATGATCAGCTCATCAATGCTGACCTTTTCCAGAAACTTCAGACGGATCTCTTTGCTACCCAGGCTCTCCTCTTTTTTCGCTTTAGTAACGGAAGCGATCTTGATCGGAGTGATGCCATCGGCAAGCAGCTGTGATGCGGCCTGACTGCGTCCATCCGCTTCTACGCGGCCACTAACCTTTGCACCGTCCCTGTTACGGCCTTCGTACTCAAAAAACGGCATTCAGGCTTACTCCAGCTCCAGCTTAATGGTGCCGGTCACCGGCGCGACGTCCGGCGCCTGCTGCAATGTAGGCGATACGGTTTTCACCTTCTTCGCCTCTTCCTGTGCTTTAGCCAGACTTTCCTCGTTAAATTTGGTCTCATCCAACTGCTCGGTCACCCGGAAGACTTCATCCAGTGTGATCACTCCTTTTGAGGCCAAGTCCAACGCACTGTATACCAGTGGTTTGTAACGCTCGTCGGCATAGGCGGCAGCAGTAAAGGCAGAGCTATCGTTACGACGCAGGGCATCTGCCATGGCGTCATTCAGCTCAAGCAACTCAAAGATACCAATACGTCCCTTGTAACCGGTGTTGTTGCAGTAGGTACAACCACGCCCTTTTTTGAAGTCGCCTTCACTCAATCCCAGTTTTGGCAGATGGGCTGCCAACCAGGCATTTTCCTGTGGTGATGGACGATAAAGGCTAGCGCAGTTGTTACACACTTTGCGCACCAGTCGCTGTGCCAGGATAGCGCGAATGGCCGACGCGGCCAGGTAACCTTCGATACCGATATCCACCAGACGCATGGCACTGGAGACTGCATCGTTGGTGTGTAATGTCGACAGCACGAAGTGACCAGTCATCGCTGCACGCAGGGAAATCTCGGCGGTTTCGCGGTCACGGATCTCACCCAACAGCAGCACATCAGGGTCCTGACGCAGGCAGGCACGCAATACGCTGGCAAAGGTCAGGCCAATCTCAGGATGTACCTGTACCTGATTGACGCGCGGTAATCGGTACTCAACCGGGTCTTCGACGGTGATGATTTTCTTGTCGAAGCTGTTCAGCTCATTCAGCGCACCGTACAGGGTGGTGGTTTTACCACTACCGGTCGGACCGGTTACCAGCACGATACCGTGCGGCTCACGGATCAGGCGACGCAAACGGGTCAGCATCTCTTCCGGCATACCCGCCTTATCCAGACCCACCAGCCCTGCTGATTGATCCAGCAGACGCATTACCACCGATTCACCGTGCTGAATTGGCAGGGTGGAGATACGGATATCAATGCTGCGGCCTTTCACGTTCATGTTGAAACGGCCATCCTGCGGCAGGCGCTTCTCGGAGATATTCAGGTGTGCCATCAGCTTCAGGCGCAGTACCAGCGCAGCAGCAATCCTGTTCTCTTTCATAACATGTTCGTGCAACGTGCCATCCACACGCTGACGGATACGCAGTACATGTTCGTCCGGCTCGATATGGATATCGGATGCACCGATCTGCACCGCATCTTCAAACAGGCTCTTCAGCAGCTTTACAACTGGGACGTCCTGCTCGTCGTTGGCGGTCATCTGCGCCAGATCAAAGGCGTCTTCAGCGATCTCATCGTTCAGCTGATCCGCCAACACCTCAATATCAGAGGTACGGCGATACACCAGATCCAGCGATTGTAACAGCTGGGTTTCAGACACCACCGCCACATCAACCGGTTTCGGCAACAAGCGCTGCAGTTCGTCGAAGGCGAAGATATCCATCGGGTCGCTCATGCCCACCACGAAAGAGTCAGGATCCTCTTTCAGTACGATGGCACGAAAACGACGGGCGTGGGTTTCAGACAGGCGTAGTACGTCCTGCTGATTAAAGGAATAGTGGGCCAGATCCACCATCGGGATCTTCAGCTGCTTGGAGAGAAACTCAAGAAAGTGTTTTTCTTCCACCAGCCCCATTGTCACCAGGGTTTTACCCAGCTTCTGACGGGTCTTTTTCTGTTGGGCGAGCGCCTCCATCAGCTGTGCTTCGGTAAGCACACCTTCCTGGACCAGCATGTCGCCGATACGTAATCGTGTTTTGGGGGCAGCCATTACGCCGAACCTCCTACCTCTCCGCCAGCTGAGACAGCCGCTGAGTTACATAACGCTTCAGATTATCTTCGATGCCTGGCACCTGCAGGCTACTTTCATAGGCTTTGCGCGATTCAGCCGGTCGCGCCGCAAGCTCCAGAGAGTACCCGAGCCCCACCCACAGACGGGCTTGCCCACTGTCATACTTCAGCAGTTGATAATATACATTTACCGCATCATCTGCCCGTCCCTGCTGCTGCAGCGCAGCCGCCAGAAGCTCATGATACTCTGCATCCAACTTGATTGCAGGCGGCGCACTTTGTAGTAGCGCCACAGCAGCGGCACTGTCTTTGTTCATCAGTAAGATACGCGCTTTCACCTTCTTTAATCCGCTGTGTATGGGCGCCGCCGCCAGGCCGACATCTGCAACATCACTAGCTTGGGCTATATTTCCTCCAGCCAGATACAAACTTGCCAGCAATGCGCGACTATCGAGCGACTGTTTGTCCCGATCGAGCTGGGATTCAAGCAACAACTGTGCTTCAGTTACCTTATTCTGCTGCAGCAATTTACGCGCTTTCGCCACCGCTTGGGCATCGGTCAAGCCACGGATTTTTTTCGACGACTCAGACGCATCCCTAGCACGGGCAGTTTGTAGCAGCTCGTTTTTGGGTGTTTTAGCTGACGTTTTTGGACTTACAGCTTTTTGCGCAGGCTCTTCAGGTGACTGGGACTTAGGCTCAGGTTTTGCCTCAGTAGCGACGACAGCAACCTGAACCGGCTCAGGTTTCGCCTTTCGCTCCGGTTTATCCGCAACCCGCAGTTTTTTCTCTAACACCGGCTCTACAGGCGTATCCGCCTTCGCCGGCTTCGTGTCCGGCTCACTTAACCATACGGCCAGCTCGACTTGGCGCGAATCAGGTCGTAAAAGTTCAAACCGCGCATCCCGCACCGCTTTCAAATCAAGCAACAGTTGCCCCTTATCTGCCATGAGATTGAACTCACTCACCACAGTTTTTTCAGGCAACGGCAGGGTATTGGTCAACTGAGCATCGGGCAGCGCAATCACCATGGACGTTCGTGTCTGGTTAATCAGCTGTACCTGCGGCTGCGCATTAAAGCGCATGACCAGCACTCCGCCTTGATCCGCCTTGCGCCAGCGGACCTGCTCCAGACGCAACTCATGCCTCGCAGGCGGCTTTGCTGTAGCGGTGATTTCTGCTGCTGGCGTTACGATTGCAGGCTGTTCCACCTTTACCACCACCTCGGGTGCCGGGCGCCATTGCATCCAGGCCAACGCCAGAAAACCGACCACCAGCGCAGCAAAAACCAGCCACAGGGGCCAGTTGAATGTACGACTCGCCTGCTCCGCTGTCAGCGGCTGCACCGATTGCACCGGCACGGCATCTGACGCAGTTTTCCGCCCCTGGCCGCGCTTCTCCAGGTCGCGCAGCATGTCATTTACCAGACTCACTGCTGCATCCCCACAATGGTTACAACCCAGGTAATCATCGCAACCGCTACTACTGCCGCAACAGCAGGGAGCCACTGTTTGACCTTGGCGGCAGATGGCACCGCAACGCCTTCTGTATCCTCGATCGAACGCCGCGCATGTTGCGCTGAGACTTTCTCGTCCCCTTTGCCGTAAGCGGACATCAGTGCCTTGTGACTCAGCACATTCACCAGTCTTGGAATACCTCCGGATGCCCGGGCGATCAGCTCACAGGCTTCGCTATCAAACGATGGCATACCGGTATAGCCCGCCGCTTCCATGCGCCAGTGGATATAACCACGCACCTCATCGGGCTCCAGCTTCTTCAGCTTGTAGCTGTAGGTAATACGCTGCTTTAGCTGGCGCAGGGCGTACTGATCCAGTTTCTTGTTCAGCTCTGGCTGACCAAATAACACGACCTGAAACAGCTTTTCCGACTCGGTCTCCAGATTGGTCAGCAAGCGTAGTGCCTCGATGGTCTCATCCGGCATCGCCTGTGCTTCATCGACCAGCAGCACCACACGCTGCCCCTGATGCGCATGCTCAATCAGGCGTTGGGTGAGCGTCTGCAAAATATCGTGATTAGACTTTTCCTGGGTATAGATACCCAGTTCATTTGCCACGGCACAACGGAATTCGTCGGGACTCAGGTAGGAGTTCGGAATATAGGCGGTCACAAACTGGCTGTCATCGAGTGAGTTGAGCAGCTTGCGGCACAACAACGTTTTGCCGGTCCCCACCTCACCCACAACTTTGATAAAGCCGTCACCACTGTGCAACGCGACCAGCATCAGATTAAGGGCTTCCTGATGGCTGGTCAGATTTAAAAAGAATCGGGTGTTCGGGGTCAGTGTGAACGGAAGCTCGCGCAGCCCGAAATGCTCAGCATACATTCACTGCCTCTCAATCACTGCTGTGTGCTTTCGGCACGCAAACGCTGGAACGAGCGCAGGCTACGCTCCAGTTCCGCCTGCCAGCTGTCATTGTCAGCCAGCACCGGGCGCAACAGTATCACCAGCTCGGTTTTGCTGCCCACGGTACGACGCTGCGTGAACAGATTACCCACACCCGGCAGCTCACCCAGGAACGGGGTACGTTCGTTCTGGTCTTCATTTTCAGACTTCATCAGGCCACCGATGACGATGACCTGACCACTGTTGGCGCGAACAATGCTGTCCGATTCACGGATGGAGCTGAACGCCAGTGGCAGAGACAGATCGTCACTGCCGATGTTGATCTGTTTCTGCTGATCTTCCACTTCAGATACGGTCGGGTGGATGTGCAGTACGATCTCTCCTTCCTCACTGATTTGCGGTGTCACATCCAGCGCAATACCGGAGAAGAATGGGGTCAGTTCCACACTTGGTGTGGTTGTGGTGGACGTACCGGTTGTGGTGGTTGTTTCCACTTCGGTGACGAAGAACTCATCGGTACCCACCTTGATCACCGCTTTCTGGTTGTTGATGGTCGATACACGTGGGCTGGACAGCACCTGTACATCACCCTGACGTCCAAGCAGCTCGATCACGGCCGTAAAGTCGTTCAGGGCAAACGCTGATCGGAAGATTCCGCCCAGTCCGTCCGCTGTAATCGAGGAACCAACCTGTTCCAGCGTCACTGTTTTGTTACTCGCTGCACTGCCTGGCCGGCCCAGCGCGGTCCAGTTTACGCCCGCCTGATAATTGTCATTCAGCGTAATCTCGAGGATCTTCGCTTCAATCACCACCTGGCGATGCAGCGTCAATTCCGCCTTATTCAGGTATTCACGTACGGTGTGCAATTCGCTTGGCAAAGCACGTACGATGATCATCCCGGTCTGTGGCATCACCACCACACGACGATCATCACCGGAGATCAGCGTATCCAACGTCTGTTTCAGGTTCACCCAGAAGTTGGCGGACGTTTTGGTGCTGATACGGGTACCCACACTGGTGGAGGAGGAACCAGAGCTGCTATCCGAATCGCTGTCGCTGCCAGAGTCGGAGGATGCGGCATCACGCACGGATCCTGCGCTCACCAGCGTATCGGATACACCTTCACGGGCGATATCCAGATAGTTCAGCTGGAAAATTTCCGTCTGAAGCTTGGCAGGTACCACCTGGTAAAGTTTGCCAGTTCTGCGGTACTCGTAACCGTAGACCTCACGCATTGCCTGCATGACTTCGTCAACGGTGACATCTTTCAGCTTCAGGTTAACCGTGCCTTCCACATCACGGTGCACAATCATGTTGTAGTCGGTACCCTGCACCAGCCCCATAAAGAAGTCATGGGCGCTCAGACCATCAGCCACAACATCAAAGCGCTCTTCACTTGGCTGACTCAGTGTCTGAATATCCAGCGGAGGAACCAGTGGTGGAGGTGCAACTGTTGCAGCCTTGGCTTGCGCTTGCTCTTCATCCTCTACCTGCTGCTGTGCGCTGATCGCGTTCTCAAGGATGGCAATGCTCTCGTCAGTTACAGCGGTATCGTTCATCGAATCAAGTGAGGAACAACCGGATACGGTGACTCCGACGCTCAGCGCCAACACACTCATCAATCGTTTCATGGTCAGTTCCGTTTCCTATCACTCAGCTCTTTCTTAAACCCGGTTTGCTTACTGATCGTCAGCATTCTTGTCTGATTACCAACCCGTAAACGCACCCCTTGCGAAGTGATGGCCAATACTCTTGCACCGTCTACCTTGCTGCCGGGTACCACTTGTTTGCCATTGATCACCGCCACCTTGCGCTTCTCTCCCACCATTAGGTAGGTGAGCGCATAGTGACGTTTTACTATCTTCGTCGACTGCACCACCGGCTTGTATTCAGTCGGTCGGGTCGGGTCACCCGGTAAGCCGTTAGCAGATAGCGGCATGGCAATCAGTGCCATCAGCCCAAAAATCAGATTACGCACCAAGCCAGCTCTCCTCTGTACTCAGCGTATGTACACGCAAGCGGATCGACGCTTTAGGATAATCTTCCGCGGTAAATTGCAGCCGATCCCAGAAGAATCCCTGATGCAGTGCCTCCAGCCCTTGCAGGTATTGGTACAGTGCTTCGTAACTGCCTTCCAGCTGTACCTCAAACGGATGGATATAGATCACCGCTTCCTGCATCGCTTTAGCCCTTTCACGCTCAGCAGCCTCTGCGGTCAGTTTGATCGCCGGCAGGTTTGCAGTTTCCTTTTCCGGGCTCAGCACCAAAGGCTCTACCGGCAGGCTCAACGCCTCAACCAGTTTCAGGTCATTTTCCGGCCCTAACACGGAGTGCAGCAAACCCAGCATCTGCTCCGGCCCCACCAGGTTGCGGGCAAAGCGATCCACTTCGTTATCCAGTGCATCCAGACGACTTACCAGCGCCTTAAGCTGCTTATGTGCTTTGGCATTTGGATCCGGCAAGTCGGCATCCTGCAACATACGCAACATACGTTCCTGCGTATTTACAGAACGCTCGAGGGAGGTAATTTGATCTTCCACGCCCTGCATACGATCAAGCGCAGGTTCCAGCACCATCACAAACAACAACATCACCGGGACAACCAGTGCTGTGAAGAACAACAGCACTTTCTCACGGCGGCTGAGTTTATCCCAGGCTTCGTCCACCTTGCGCCATGCTTTACGGCTCATTACTACCTCCGGTGGTCACAAAACCCATCACTTTGAATTTGTGATCTTTGCTCTCTTTGGCGATGGCGAAATCAGCGATACGGATCGCCTGATATGCATCCGTCTCACCCAGATCACGCAACAACAGAGGTACGTCACTCGCCGTACGCGCAATACCACTTAACTCCACCTGGCTCAGCGCCAAATGGAGATCAAAGTCGGTAATCCACACGCCGCTACGACTCACTTGCGCCAGCCCATACAGATAAGGTGAGAAGCCACGTCCGGACACCCCCGGTTGCATCTGGTTCAGCATCTCGGAAAGCTCCTGCTTCTCCGCGATCAGTTTGCGAATGCGATCCTGCTCCTGCAGTAAGGCGGGATCGGGCCGCAACTCTTTACGCTGTTTTTCCAGCAATGCAATCTGGCTGGGTAACGCTGTGTTTTTATCCTGCAACGCCTGTAACCGCGACAGACGTGAATCAGCATATTGGGTAAAGCCCCAGGAGGCGAAAGCGGCAACCATCGTAACGAGCACCACCATCAAAATCACCGACGGCAGTGACCAGATATCCCGCGCGGCAGAGACCTTGGGTGTATAGAGGTTTATCTGCTGCTTCATTTGGCGGTACTTCCCTGCTGAGCTGACAGATCACGGTACGCCGCGGCAATCGCCAACAAACAACGCTGTTGGATTTCAACATCGAGCGGCTTGCTGCTTGTCACCACAGACGCCAAGTCGAGCGCATCAACTTCCAGCGGCAGATTGCTGCGCAGCTCCGTGATCAGCGGTGTCTCACCAAACTGCATTGGCAGAATGACCAGCTTCACGCACGGCGGTTTACCTACCTGGCTTTCGTAATAATCCAGCGAGCGTTGCAACTCCAGTACTGCAGAACTCGCCGCCTGATGCGGATTGCGATCAGCCAGATTAACGTCGTAAGAAAGGGAGCGGGTGAAATAGATCGCCTGCTGCGAGAGCAGACTGACACTGCTGGATGGCGAACCAAGATGAAATACCACCAAGCCGGCTTCTTCATCCGCCATATCCTTGGTGATGTTCAGCAGTGCGGTTTCAGGCACATCGATTACGGCAGGCGTGAGCCCCAGTTCTTCGATCCAGGACGCCAGGCGCTCAGTTTGGGATTGCTCTGCTACAACCGCATAAACCATACGGGATCGGCCACGGTATGCATCTTCGGGCAATTCGATGTAGTCGATCTTGGAGTTTTCGATATCAAAGCCAACCAGATCCTTTACGCGCCAGCGCAAAGCATCGGCCATCTCGTCATCTGGTACATCGGGTGCATCCACCAGAAGCAACTGGTATGCCCCCTGATCAAGCAGTCCTACCGTGTTGGATCCGGACAAACCCAACGCATCTATCCGATCTCGCAGCAGCTTAATATCGGTAAAAGGAGAAGGCGTTTCGATAAATTCGCACGCGACTAGTTCGGGCTTTTTACCACTCGTCACATGAGCCAGAGCAACGCCGCCATCAACCAACGCCAGGGCCGTCAGGCCTTTGGCCTTGCCCTTCTTTTTCAGAAATGGAAAGTTAGCTGCAATCTGCTTTACATCCATCTAGCGACCGCCCGAAGAATTCTTGTATGTGCCCTAATCTACCGATCTTTACACCCGTTCAGCAAGTACAACAAACAAGTGTTTTGACTCTTATCGGCTATCCCCGTAAAAGATTGATGTTTTAAAGAGTTATCCTGACTATATCGTGCATATTCGAGGCCTGATCATGCCAAAAAACAGCCCTCTAAACCCTCGATGACACCGCCGCATCAAACCACTCTGTACACAGAACATACAAGGCATCGAAAAAAGTAACTTTTTCTGTCTTTTCCCGTTGACAGAGACAAGCCAAACCTTTTTAATACGCACCCACGTTACGATGTTGCCCAGATAGCTCAGTCGGTAGAGCAGGGGATTGAAAATCCCCGTGTCGGTGGTTCGATTCCGCCTCTGGGCACCACTTAAAAGCCTCGCAAGTTTCAATACTGTGAGGCTTTTTTGTTTGTGTAACCGACACGGGTGTCGCTGATCTGGGCGGCCCCGATCGATACCGCCTCTGGGCACCACTTAAAAGCCTTGCAAGTTTCAATACTGTGAGGCTTTTTTGTTTCTACACGCCGCATACCTTTGGCACTATTTCTTCTAAAGCACACCCGCTTTCCTCCAACTGATTCACTGCTCCAACGAAAAAGCCCACCTTCAAAAAGAAAGCCTGCACTGTTTTAACCAACCTCTTTGCGATAAACTGTTCAACTTTTAACCACAAGGTCACGCCTGCGTCCCACTTATGCTGAAAAAGGCTCTTAAGCTTCTCACCATCTCGATCGCGTCCTGTTTCTCGATACTGCTGCTTTCCATGGTCATCTTGAAGTGGGTGGATATCCCAACTTCCGCATTTATGATCGCTCACAACATCGAAAGCCTCTTTGATGATCAACTGGAAGCCGCGCGTTACGAGTGGATTGATCTGGACGAGATTCCAGCCAGCATTCAGGTTGCGGTGATTGCGTCGGAAGATCAGAAGTTCCCCGTTCACTACGGCATTGATGTAGAGGCTACACACGAGGCCATCTCCAATGCATTGAATGGGCGAAAGGGCCGGGGCGGCAGTACGATTACACAACAGGTGGTAAAGAACCTATACCTGTGGGAGGGCCGCAGCTACGTACGCAAGGCCCTCGAGATCCCGATGGCAATGCTACTGGAGCAGATTTGGGACAAGAACCGGATTCTTGAGGTGTACCTGAATATCGCTCAGTTCGGACCAAGGGATTTTGGCGTGAAGCGTGGAGCGCTTTATCAACTCAACAAACCCATTGATAAAATCAGTCGATACGAAGGCGTTCTCTTGGCATCCGTACTGCCCGCCCCGACTAAATATAAAGCTCGCTATCCGAGCCGCCGCCTGGCCAACAAGCAGGAACGCATACTACGCCATCTAAGCCGCTATGATGGCAACCTGTACCTGCAAGCCCTCGACCCATCCTGATCCCTGCTATTGCGAAGGCCTCACCTCGTTCCAAAACACCTGATATGATGAATATCAGGGCCGTTGGCCGAGTGACGACGCATAGCAACAGGGACATCCATGCAACAACTCTCCGAAATCCTGAACATCGACGCCGATAATCAGCACCTGTTGGAGCTACTTTCGAACCTTTGCCAGGGCTCAATTGCCGTGGATGCTCAATGCCGGATAGCCTGGATCAGCGACCAGTATCGTCAGTTGATGGGTCTCTCCCAGGACGCAAACCTGATCGGCCAGGAAATCGAAGCGGTGCTGCCTACCACGCAGATGCCAAGGGTGGTAAAGAGCGGTAAACCGGTATTTGTGGACCTGATGTCCATCAACGGCCGTTGGTGCCTTGTTACCCGCCTCCCCCTGAAGAACGCCAACAAGGAGATCATGGGTGCACTGGGTTTTGTCTTCTACGATGACCTGGACAGCCTCCAGCCGCTGTTCGACAAGTTCGCACGCCTGCGCCGTCAGTTCGAATCGGAAAACCTGATTCGCCCATCCAAGTATGCGCTGGATGACCTGCTGGGCGAGTCCGATCCGATCAATAAACTCAAGCGCCAGGCACTACGCGCAGCACAGCTGGATACCACACTGTTGCTCTTGGGCGAAACCGGCACCGGCAAAGAGTTGCTGGCACAAGGCATCCACCATGCCTCCCCGCGTCGACATGGACCGTTTGTAGGCATCAACATGGGTGCCCTGCCAGAGTCGTTGGTTGAGGCTGAACTGTTTGGTACCGCTCCCGGTGCGTATACCGGTGCCGACCGTAAAGGCCGCAAGGGCAAGATCCAGCTCGCCAACGGTGGTACCCTGTTCCTGGACGAGATTGCCGAAATGCCACTGCCGATGCAGAGCAAACTGCTGCGTGTTTTACAGGAACGCGAAGTCGAGGCCCTGGGATCAAATCGACTGGAAAAAGTAGACGTGCGCGTGATCGCGGCAACGGCAAAGGACTTGCGTGCATTGGTCGATGCAGGCGAATTCCGCGCCGACCTGTATTACCGCCTGAATGTTCTTCCGATTCGCCTGCCGCCCCTGCGGGAACGTGATGGCGATGTGCTCACCCTGAGTGAGCGCCTGCTCACTCAGATCCAGCGAGATACCCAATTAGCCCCTCTCCCGCTCTCCCATGCTGCACGAAACTGGCTGCTTACCTACCATTGGCCAGGCAATGTAAGAGAGTTGCGCAACCGACTGGAGCGCGCCTGTGTTATGGCGGAAGGGGATCAAATTGAGCCAGCCGATCTTGGCGCACTGGACGATCTCCCCACAGATTCAAGCTATCCAGCTCCAATAAAAGCGGAAAGCTTAAATGACCAGCGCCTGCAGGCAGAGCGTATCGCACTGCAAAACGCATTAACGGAGAGCGGTGGCAACAAAACCGCAGCCGCACGTCAGCTTGGTATCTCGCGTGCCACATTTTACGAGCGTCTGAAACGCTGCAACTTGTCCGGATAAACTGCCCCTGTCAATAAATACAAACAATCTAGTAAACACCTGTCTTACAAACCAGACATAAATACCTACCTGGCTTTGGGAGTGACACTCCCAAAAATTACTAACAAATTGTTTTATATGAACTTTTAGTTTTCTGGCTCACCCTTTGCTGTTGTATTGCTGATCAACAATAAAAAGAACAGACAGGCAGAAGCATGAGCGAACAGATCATATCCGCAGCACAGGCAGCCCAGCTGATACCCGATGGCGCCACCGTCGCTACCGCAGGTTTTATCGGTATAGGCTTTGCTGAACACCTCGCCAAAGCGATCGAAGAGCGCTTTCTAAGTGATGGACACCCTAAGGGTCTGGCCCTGGTCTATGCGGCAGGCCAGGGTGACGCCAAGCAGAAAGGTCTCAACCATTTTGGTCATGAAGGCTTGGTACGTCGCGTGATCGGTGGTCACTGGGGGCTCGCGCCCACACTGGGCAAGCTGGCGTTGGATAACAAGATCGAAGCCTACAACCTGCCGCAGGGCGTGATCTGCCACCTGTTCCGCGATATTGCCGCCGGCAAAAAAGGCACCCTCACCCATGTTGGCCTCAACACCTTTGTTGATCCACGCTATGAGGGTGGCAAGATCAACACCATCTCTACGGAAGACGTGGTCGAGCGCATAGAGGTCATGGGCGAGGAGCAGCTGTTCTATAAAGCCTTCCCGATCGATGTGGCCCTACTACGCGGCACCACCGCAGACCGCGCCGGCAACATCTCCATGGAGCGTGAAGCTCTACCGCTGGAAGCCCTGGCGATCGCACAGGCCGTCAAAAACAGCGGTGGTAAGGTGTTTGTTCAGGTCGAACGTGTGACCGATCAGCACCATCTTACGCCGGACCGTGTCCGTATCCCGGGCATCCTGGTTAATCACGTAATCATTGCGCCTTCTGAAGACCATCAACAGACATTCTCCGAACCCTTTAACCCGGCTTACTGCGGCGACATTCGCGAATCAAACAATGCTGTAGAGCCAGCACCATTAAACGCCCGCAAGATCATCGGCCGCCGCGCTCTGATGGAGTTACGCAAAGGCTCTGTTGTGAACCTGGGGATCGGCATGCCCGAAGAGGTCGCCCAGGTTGCGGCAGAAGAGGGCCGTTTAGGAGAGTTTACGCTTACCGTCGAGCCTGGCGGGATAGGTGGTAAGCCAGCCAGTGGTCTCAGCTTTGGCGCAGTGAGCAATGCCGATGCAATCATCGACCAACCCGCCCAGTTCGACTTCTATGATGGCGGTGGCTTGGATCAGGCCTTTTTGGGCCTTGCAGAAACCTGCCCCGAAGGGCATGTAAACGTCAGCAGGTTTGGTAGCAAGCTGGCTGGCGCAGGCGGGTTTATCAATATCACCCAGAACACCCGTGACCTCTACTTCCTGGGCACCTTCACCTCGGGCCCACAGAAACTTGAGATCCAGGATCACTCGATCAAGGTGGTCAGCAACGGTCCAATGCGCAAGTTTCTCAACTCGGTACAGCAGATCACCTTTAATGGAGAAGCTGCCGTACGCAACGGACAACGGGTGTTGTTTATCACCGAGCGTGCTGTCTTCCGCCTGACCCCAGAGGGTCTAAAACTGATTGAGATCGCACCCGGCATCAACCTGCAGAAAGACATTCTCGATCAGATGGATTTCAAGCCGATCATCGACGATGACCTGGATCTGATGGACCCACGTCTGTTCCACGACGGCCCCATGAATCTAGAGCATCGCGGCAGTATGCCAATCAAGCACATGCGCAACCTGTTCCGTAACCTGCTCAATAACCAGCACGATGACAGCGCTGAAACCGCTTTTGCAACCCCGGCCGCCTGAGCTGCTGGGCTTTGGCTTCAATCTCTGACGTTGAGGCCTCTCCTCCGTACCCACATCCGGTCGTGCGTGCGTCATTTCTTTGCGTCGGGTACGGAGCTTTTTAATTCCTGAAGCAACCATAAAAAAGCCCCTTCCAGTGAAGGGGCTCCCGTAGATTTACCTTATAGTCAAAGGCAATCAAGACATGATGTTCTCACCTGCATCTACATAGATCAGGTTGCCGGTCATGCGTTTACCCATATCACTGATCAGGAATGCAACCAGGTTTCCTACATCTTCCGGTGTCGCCAGCTGATGCAGTGGGGAGCGCTCAATGGCCTGCTCCATCAGCTGATCAAACTGATCGATGCCAGATGCGGCGCGGGTTGGCATTGGGCCTGGGGAGATCGAGTGCACACGAATATTTTTCTCGCCAAGTTCTGCAGCCAGATAACGGGTTGAGCTCTCCAGTGCAGCTTTGATCGGGCCCATCATGTTGTAATGCTCTACGACCTTTTCAGCGCCGTAATAACTCATAGTCACCAGTGTGCCACCGTCCTTCATCAGCTGCTCGGAACGCTTCGCCATACGAATGAAAGAGTGACAGGAGATATCCATCGCCTTACAGAAACCTTCTGAGGTGCTGTCAGTCAGACGACCATGCAGCTCATCCAGTGGTGACCAGGCAACTGAATGGATGACGAAGTCCAGCTTACCCCAGGTGCGCTCAATGGTCTCAAACAGCTCTTCCATCTCCTCTTCTGAGCTCACATCCAGCGGCAAAATCAGCTCTGCTCCCAGTCGATCCGCCAGTGGGCCCATATAGTTGAGCGCCTTTTCGTTCAGATAGGTAACACAGAGATCCGCACCCAACTCACGCAATGCCTGGGCGCAGCCGTACGCAATGCTTTTATCGTTTGCAATACCAACAATCAGGCCTTTACGACCTTCCAGCGACAGCTTGTTACTCATGATTAAATACCTATTGATGTGTTTCAGATACCGCGAGCCTAGACAGACTCTGTGACAGCGACGTTAACGCAGATGCAGCAAAAGTTGTGCTTTGACTGCGGGGTACTATAACGGCATGGAGAGCTAGGAATTTAAGCGTTCGATGATGTTTATTTAGCAGTCGCACAATCGGACAGCCCCCATCGGCCGAACATAAAAAAACCCCGGTCCATCGGACCGGGGTTTTTTTAATTAGGTGCTTGGCGATGACCTACTCTCACATGGGGAATCCCCACACTACCATCGGCGCTAAGGCGTTTCACTTCCGAGTTCGGGATGGGATCGGGTGGTTCCACCTTGCTATGGTCGCCAAGCAAAACTGGTAACAACTTAA
>NZ_CAXRBQ010000146.1:0-65352 GCF_964228735.1 Pontibacterium sp.
AGGCAACTGGGAGAGCAGGGCTGCCTATGAGGGCCGGAAACGCACATTCATCGTTAAGGCTTCACTGATCGCTGGAAACCGTGCGATAAGCCTTTAAAAGAGAGAACCCCGCTAAAAAGCGGGGTTCGTCAGCAACCTGAGCCGCTCATAGAGCGGCTTTCTGAACAGGTATGCAACCGATTACAGGCTCAGCACTTTCTCACCACGGGCGATACCGGATACACCGGAACGCACCACTTCAAGAATGCTGGCACCGGACAGCGCTTCGATAAACGCGTCCAGTTTGCTGCTGGAACCCACCAGCTGCACGGTGAAAGTGTTCTGAGTTGCGTCGATCACCTGACCACGGAAGATATCCGCAGTACGTTTGATCTCGGCGCGTACAGTACCGTTGTTGGCCTTCAGCTTGATCATCATCAGCTCGCGCTCGATGTGTTCGCCTTCGGTTAAGTCAACAACCTTCACTACGTCGATCAGTTTGTTCAGCTGCTTGGTGATCTGCTCGATCACACGGTCGTCACCGATTGTAGTGACGGTCAGACGGGACAGGGTCTCGTCATCGGTCGGCGCTACAGTCAGGGACTCGATGTTGAAGTTGCGCTGAGAGAACAGGCCAACAACACGGGACAATGCGCCCGGTTCGTTTTCCAGAAGTACAGAAATGATATGGCGCATGATTAAGTTCTCTCCGTTTTGCTCAACCACATATCACGCATAGAGCCACGTGGTACCTGCATTGGGTATACGTGCTCGAACGGATCTACCGCGATGTCCATGAATACCAGACGATCTTTCATCGCAAACGCTTCGCGCATCGCACCTTCCAGATCAGCATACTTGTCCACCTTCATACCTACGTGACCGTAGGACTCAGCCAGCTTCACAAAGTCCGGCAGGGACTTCATGTAGGACTGAGAGTGACGGGACTCGTAGTTCATGTCCTGCCACTGACGAACCATACCCAGAGACTGGTTGTTCAGACAGATGATCTTCACTGGAATGTCGTACTGGTTACAGGTAGACAGCTCCTGGATGTTCATCTGAATACTGCCCTCACCGGTTACACAGGCAACGTCGGCGTCAGGGAAGTTCATCTTCACGCCCATTGCTGCAGGCAGACCAAAGCCCATGGTGCCCAGACCACCGGAGTTGATCCAACGGTTCGGGTGGTTGAACTTGTAGTACTGCGCCGCGTACATCTGGTGCTGACCTACATCGGAACATACGTACGCATCACCGTTGGTGATGGTGTCCAGCATCTCGATAACCTGCTGCGGCTTCATCAGCTCGGAGTCGTCGGTACGGTAGCGACCGCCGTGACGACCACGCCACTCTTCGATCTGCTCCCACCAAGACTTCATCGCTTCCGCATCCAGCTGCTTGTTGGACGTTTTCAGAACCGACAGCATCTCTTCCAGAACGTGTTTCGCCGGACCTACAATCGGAATGTCCGCACGGATCGTTTTGGAGATGGACGCCGGATCGATATCCACGTGGATGATCTTCGCGGTTGGGCAGAACTTGTCTGTACCGTTGGTTACACGGTCATCGAAGCGCGCGCCGATGTTCAGGATCACATCCGCATGGTGCATTACCATGTTCGCTTCGTAGGAACCGTGCATACCCAACATACCAACGTTGTGCTTATCACGACCGGCCAGCGCACCCAGCGCCATCAGCGTGTTAGTGGTTGGTACGTTGGTCAGATTAACCAGCTCACGTAACTCTTCGGATGCCTGACCAATAACGATACCACCGCCTGCCAGGATCACCGGACGCTTAGCGCCCAGGAACAGGTCCATCGCTTTTTTGATCTGACCCGCGTGCCCACGGTTGATCGGGTTGTAAGAACGCATTTTGACGTTCTTCGGGTACTCGTATGGGAAACGATCGGTTGGCGTGGTCATATCCTTAGGGATATCCACCACAACCGGACCCGGACGACCCGTTTGCGCAATGTGGAACGCCTTACGGATAATCGCAGGAATATCCTCCGCGCGCTGAACACTGAAGTTGTGTTTCACGACCGGACGGGAGATACCCAGCATATCCGTTTCCTGGAATGCGTCCTCACCAATCAGGTGACTCATTACCTGACCGGTAATCACCACCATTGGAATAGAATCGGTGTACGCGGTTGCAATGCCGGTAATGGCATTGGTTGCACCCGGGCCGGACGTCACCAGCGCGACGCCAGCCTTGCCGGTAGCACGCGCATAAGCATCCGCCATATGAGTTGCAGCTTGCTCATGACGCACCAGTACATGCTGTACATCTTCCTGCTGGAACAAGGCATCGTATAGGTGCAGCACGGAGCCGCCCGGATAGCCATAGATGTACTCAACACCCTCATCTTTAAGGGCGCGTACCACCATTTCTGCGCCTGAAAGTAATTCCACTGTTTCACCCTCTCACTGCGTCGGAAACAATCCGACAAACTAAATTTCTGCAACGAATGAACGCAGCCTGCCCATCAGACGATGGTGACGTCTTTGATAGGTAAACTTATAAATAACCGTTCCTGATAAACGAGACACAAGCGGCTCACGTTCGGGTGCTCGCCAAGTCTGAGGATCTCTCAGCCGGCAGACCTTCAGGAAGTTAAGCGGCATACTTAACTCCGCCGGGGCGTTCGGGGTGGCCTAATAACCCAAGGTCGGAAGAAAATTGGCCCCAATTCTCGCATTTAGACGGACGTTGATCAACCGGCAACCAGCGAAAATGGGGAGATGCAGAGAGTTCGGGATCGGGTTATAGTGAGGAAAAACCCGCAGGCGATACCAACACAGCAATTTATTGCGGGGATGTATATCAGTTTAGCCTAGGAGCACGTCAATGAGCGTCGCAGAAATCAAGAATAAAGACCGCGTAATCAACGAGTTAATGCTCTTTATCCGCAAAGTACTGTCCGAACCGGAGATCTGTGAAAAAGCGATCGAGATCGCCCGTAAGCATATCAACGATCCAAATGCCGATGTCCTGATTGCAGACGAACTGTCCTCCACTACCAACGTCAAGATCCCGGTAGAACACAGCGACGCTGACAAGCTGTTCCTGCAGGTCCTAAAGGACGTAGTACGCGACGAAACCGCGCTGTACTAAAAGTACGACCCCGCACTCAGCAGAGGCCATCGTGTCTCTGCTACTTCCCCTGCCGTCTGAACGGCACCCATAACAGGCCCGGCAACCACTGGGTTACCTTCGGATCATCAAACCCTTCTACACCAATTTTCATGCCCCGCTGACCGGCGTCCGGCTGTGCCTTGTAGGTACCAAAGATGCGATCCCACCAGGGCAGGTTAAAGCCAAAGTTACTGTTGGTTTCATCCAGCTGACGCGAATGATGGACCCGGTGCATATCCGGTGTGACCAGCACCAATCGCAGATAACGATCCAGCGTGGCTGGCAGACGGATATTGCCGTGGTTAAACATCGCCGCACCGTTCAGGATCACCTCAAACAGGATCACCGCCAGCGGAGCTATACCTAGTACGCAGATAAGGACGAACTTGATCAACATTGAGAGGATAATTTCAATCGGGTGGAAACGGGCACCGGTGGTGACATCGTAGTCCAGGTCCACATGGTGCACCCGGTGCAGACGCCAGAGGATCGGTACATGGTGAAACACCACGTGTTGGGCATAGATCGCCAGATCCATCAGCAGCAGGCTCAGTACCAGACTGACTGCCAGCGGCGATTCGATCAGGTTGAATAGGCCCCAGCTGTTGTTTTGCGCCCACACAGCCACACCCACTGCGGCCGCCGGAAACAGCAGGCGCAGGATAAAGCTGTTGAGAAACACCAGCCCCAGGTTGTTGCTCCAGCGCAGCAGTTTGGAGACCCGCAATTCGCGACGCGGAGCCAGCACTTCCCACATCGCCACAAGGGCGAGGATGCCGAAGAAACAGCTCAGGCGGATGGTGGTTTCGTGGGTAGTGATAAAGGTGGCAAGGTCCATTGCGGCTGTCCGGTGTTACTGATATCTGTCTTCTACGACTGTAACGCGGAAACCGATGGATGAGAATAAAGCAAGGTCGCGATCGATGGTCGCGACCTTTTGTGGGAGGAGTTTAACGGAAGGTGAACTCCCCTGCCTCCACATCCACAGCGATCTCATCCCCCGGGACAAACTGACCGGCCAGCAGAGCCTGCGCCAACGGGTTCTCAATATACTGCTGGATCGCACGTTTCAGCGGACGGGCGCCGTAGATCGGTTCAAAGCCCAGCTCCACCAGCTTGTCCATTGCGGTAGATGTCAGCGTCAGGCCCAACTCACGTTCCGCCAGACGGGCACGCAGACGGTTAAGCTGGATCTCGGCGATACCGGCCACCTGCTCTTTCTTCAGGCTGTGGAAGACCACTACCTCGTCGATACGATTGATCACCTCCGGACGGAAGTGACCACCCACAGCCTCCATCACCGCCGCTCGCATCAGCTCGTAGTCGTCATCGTCGCTGTAGTTCTGAATCAGGTCGGAGCCCAGGTTGGAGGTCATCACCACGATGGTGTTGCGGAAGTCTACGGTACGGCCCTGGCCGTCGGTCAGGCGACCGTCTTCCAGCACCTGCAGCAGGATATTGAATACATCCGGATGGGCTTTCTCCACTTCATCCAGCAACAGTACGGAGTATGGCTTGCGGCGCACCGCTTCGGTCAGGTAACCACCCTCTTCGTAACCCACATACCCCGGAGGCGCACCGATCAGACGTGCCACGGAGTGTTTCTCCATAAACTCGGACATATCGATACGCACCATCGCCTCTTCGGTATCAAAGAGGAATCCGGCCAGCGCCTTACACAGCTCGGTTTTACCCACCCCGGTCGGACCGAGGAACAGGAAGGAACCGTGTGGACGGTTCGGATCAGCCAGGCCTGCACGGGAACGGCGTACGGCGTTGGATACAGCCACCACCGCTTCTTCTTGGCCCATCACACGTTTGTGCAACTCGGCTTCCATACGGAGCAGTTTCTCACGCTCACCTTCCAGCATCTTGCTGATCGGGATGCCGGTCCAGCGGGAGACTACCTCAGCCACCTCTTCCTCGGTGACTTTGTTACGCAGTAGTTTGTTCTTGCTTTCGCTCTCCTGCTGTTCCGCTTCGCTGGCCTGGGCGAGCTGCTTTTCCAGCTCTGGAATACGGCCATACTGCAGCTCGGACATGCGGGACAGGTCACCTTCACGGCGTGCTTTTTCCATCTCCACACGGACCTGGTCGAGCTCTTCCTTCACCTTCTGGGAACCCTGCAGGGCAACTTTCTCTGCTTTCCAGATCTCATCCAGATCGGCAAATTCACGTTCCAAACCACTGATGGTGTCTTCCAACTCTTCCAGACGTTTCTTCGCAGCAGCGTCTTTCTCTTTCTTCAGCGCCTCGCGTTCCATCTTCAGCTGGATCAGACGGCGTTCCAGACGGTCCATATCCTCCGGCTTGGAGTCCATCTCCATGCGGATACGACTGGCCGCTTCGTCGATCAGGTCGATCGCTTTATCCGGCAGCTGACGGTCGGTGATGTAACGCTGGGACAACTTGGCCGCTGCAATAATCGCGGAGTCGGTGATATCCACCCCGTGGTGCACTTCGTAGCGCTCTTTCAGGCCACGCAGGATCGCCACGGTGTCTTCTTCATTGGGTTCATCCACCAGCACTTTCTGGAAGCGGCGTTCCAGGGCGGCATCTTTTTCCACATACTGGCGGTATTCATCCAGAGTGGTAGCACCGACGCAGTGCAGCTCACCACGAGCCAGGGCTGGCTTGAGCATGTTGCCCGCATCCATGGCCCCTTCGGCTTTACCGGCACCCACCATGGTGTGCAACTCATCGATAAACAGGATGATCTGGCCTTCCTGCTTGGACAGTTCGTTCAGCACCGCTTTCAGTCGCTCCTCGAACTCACCGCGGAACTTGGCACCAGCAATCAGGGCGCCCATATCCAGCGACAGCACCCGTTTGTGTTTCAGGCCTTCCGGCACCTCACCGTTTACGATACGCTGCGCCAGACCTTCGACGATGGCGGTTTTACCCACGCCCGGCTCACCGATCAGCACCGGGTTGTTCTTGGTACGACGCTGCAGTACCTGGATAGCTCGGCGGATCTCATCGTCACGGCCAATCACCGGGTCCAGCTTGCCGCTCTCGGCGCGGGCGGTCAGGTCGATACAGTATTTTTCCAGCGCCTGACGGCTCTCTTCCGCATTAGGATCGTTGACGTTTTCACCACCACGCATCTGACTGATTACTCCTTCCAGACGTTGTTTGTTGACTCCACTTTCACGCAACAGCTTTCCAGCCGGGGACTTGTCATCCACCATTGCCAGCAGTACCAGTTCGTTGGCGATGTACTGATCGCCGCGCTGCTGCGCGAGTTTATCGACCAGGTTGAAGATACGGCCGGTATCCGGCGAGATACGGATCTCACCGTCGGCATTGGCGACACGGGGCAAATCATTCAATGCCTGTGACACCTTTTGTCGCAGTGTATTGATATCGGCACCAGCCTGCGCCAGCAGTTGTGGTGTGGAACCCTGCTGCTGATCGAGCAAGGCGCTGAGCAGGTGCATCGGTTCGATGTAGTTGTGGTCACGACCTACGGCAAGGGATTGCGCGTCAGCCAGTGCTTCCTGGAGTTTGGCGGTAAATTTATCAGGTCTCATTTTGTCTCCTTACACAGCCATCAGGCCTGTGTGGGTTTGAGTGCTCCTGCGCCGACACCGGGTCAGCCGCAACAGCCGCTCTGCACTCCCTTTACTCAGGCGAGTGCGGTGAAACAATCCCGGCATACGCTGCCGGAGGATCTTACTTAAATAACGCTTTCCTAATGTATGGGGCCAGACGGTTGTGGTTTCAAGATAGGTCAGTATTTAGCCACATAAAGTTTGATCATGAGCAAATCTAATGGTCGTCTTAAAAAACCTGTAGGCTTACACAAAACATCAACAAAACCGTCACCAGCCTGTTATGCGAATCGTCTAAAACTCTGACCCCATATAACTAAACCTCAACGAGACACGTGAGATGCTGAAAGATCAATATCAGGGTGATGCAGATCGCCTGCAGGACAACGCTTCCGATCTGGAAACTATCGTAGACAAAGCAGTAAGCCGTCGTGGATTCCTACGTGGCGGTGCTGCAGCAATGGGCCTGTTCCTGGCCGCTAACCCGCTGGCGCAGGCTGTTGCTGCGGCAACCAAACCAGCTGCGAGCAAACTGCTGGGCTTCTCTGCGATTCCAGCCAGCACTGCTGACACCTTCGTTGTACCGGACGGCTACAACGCTCAGCCACTGATCTCCTGGGGTGACCCAATCCTGCGTGGTGCGCCGGCATTCGATGAGTCCGGCAGCCAAAACTCTGCGGCACAGGCGGGCCAGTTCGGTGACAACACCGACGGCATGAGCCTGTTCCCACTGTCTGAAGACCGTGCCCTGCTGGCCGTAAACAACGAATACACCAACTACAAGCTGCTGTTCGATCACAAAGGCAAGGCGATGACCGCTGACGATGTGAAAAAAGCACAGGCAGCACACGGTGTGTCCGTATTCGAGATCAAGCAGAACGCTGACGGCAGCTGGAGCTACCTGAAAGATTCCGCATACAACCGTCGTATCACGGCGAACACCCACATGGAGCTGACCGGTCCTGCGGCGGGTCACGACCTGATGAAAACCAAGGCGGACCCAACCGGTAAAAAAGTCCTGGGCACCTTCAACAACTGTGCAAACGGCCAGACCCCTTGGGGCACCTACCTGACCTGTGAAGAAAACTTCAACGGTTACTTCTCCTCCACCGACGAAAACGTAAAGCTGGACGCACACCAGAAGCGTTACGGCATCAAGGCGAAGGATAAAGGTTACCAGTGGTCCTCTTTCGACGAGCGCTTTGACCTGTCCAAAGAATCTCAGGAAGCGAACCGCCACGGTTGGGTGGTAGAGATCGATCCGTTTGATCCGAACTCCACGCCGAAGAAGCGCACTGCGCTGGGCCGCTTCAAGCACGAGAACGCTGCCCTAACCATCGACGACAACGGTCACGTTGTGGTTTACCTGGGTGACGATGAGCGTGGCGAGCACCTGTACAAGTTCGTATCCAAAGGCAAATACAACGCCAACGATATGAGAGCGAACCGCGACCTGCTGGAAGAGGGCACCCTGTTCGTGGCGCGCTTCAACGCAGCAGACGGTGAGCTGAAAGGTAAAGGTGAGTGGGTTGAGCTGACGCACGGCAAAAACGGCCTGACCAAAGCGAACGGTTTTGCAGATCAGGCGTCTGTAATGATCTTTGCCCGTGAAGCAGCAACCCAGGTGGGCGCAACTACCATGGACCGTCCTGAGTGGGTTGCGGTACACCCGAACAACAAAGTGGTTTGCTGCACCCTGACCAACAACAAACACCGCGGAAAGAAAGACGGCCAGCCGGTGGGTGGTCCTAACCCACGCATCAATAACAAGTACGGTCAGATCGTGCGCTGGTGGCCAGCGAATGGCGATCACACCGCCGCTGAATTCGACTGGGATCTGCTGGTCATCGCCGGTAACCCAACCGTTCACTCCGGTAACCTGTACGCAGGTTCCACCAACGTCAGCGACGAGAACATGTTCAACAGCCCGGACGGTATCGGCTTCGACCAGGCAGGTCGTCTGTGGATTCAGACCGACGGTAACTACTCCAACGCGAAAGACTTCGCGGGCATGGGTAACAACCAGATGCTGTGTGCAGACCCTCAGACCGGCGAGATCCGTCGCTTCGCGACTGGTCCGGTTGCCTGTGAAATCACCGGCCTGACCTTCTCCCCTGACCAGCGCACCATGTTCGTGGGCATCCAGCACCCGGGCGAAAAAGACAAGCCATCCCACTTCCCGGCAGGCGGTAACAGCAAGCCGCGTTCTACCATCATGGTGGTGCGTCGCAACGACGGTGGCATCATCGGCGCATAAGCCGACTTTGCCCCACTAAAAAAGGCGCCTGCGGGCGCCTTTTTTCATGATGACGAATACGACCTAGCGATACCACTCGCGCATGATCATATGGGTGCGGATTCTGGCGCCCGGTGGCTTTAGTTTGGTCACTGCCGACAGCAGATCGTGCAACCGCTGCATGTTAGGCACATCCACATAGACCAACAGATCCACATCACCGCTGGTGCCGTGACAACGCTGCACTTCGGGAAACTTCATCAGCTCCTGCACAAAAGGCGCACACTCCATGCCGCCATGGCTGATCTCGAAATACGCCTTCAAGCGGTCGCCGTTTTCGGTCTGTGCGGCGGTCAGCACCTGGTAGCCCAGAATCTCGCCTGAAGCCTCCAAACGTTTGATCCGCTCGGACACGGCTGTGCGTGACAGATTCACCTGCTCTGCGATGCTGGACACACTCTGGCGCGCATTTTCCTGCAACGCTGCGATTATTTTCTGATCAAAACTATCCATCTGATCACCTGACCTGCAAAACGTCGGAATTCACCGGGAAATGCTGCAAATCGCAACCGCATTACGGCACCTTGAATCGGGGATCATCCGTACACTGGTGTTTTCGATCTGGAGCGTTGGGGATGACAAGGCTAAATCAAACAATTACACGCTGGCAAGGGATGGGCTTGATCGCCACCACCCTACTGGGCACCGGTGTGTTTATCATTCCGCAACTGACCATCCAGCAGGCGGGCGACCGGGCGTTCTGGGCCTGGGTAATCCTGCTGGGTGCCATCCTGCCACTGGCTTACGTCTTTGCCGAGCTGGGCCGCAAGTACAGTCACGCGGCCGGCCCTGCGTATTTCGTCGGTGAAGCCTTTGGCCAAACCGCTGGCCGGGTGGTCGGACTGCTGTTCCTGTTTGCCGTACCACCGGGTGCGGCCGCAGCGCTGATCATGACCTTTAAGTTTCTTGATCCGATAATTTCACTCACCGCGCAGCAGCTGATCGGCATCGAGCTGCTGGTGTTTATGACGCTGTTTTTCCTCAATCGGCGTGGCCTGAAGTTGTCCGGCCGTCTCCAACTGGGCCTGACGTTGATTATCCTCGCCGTAGTGGTCTTGATGCTGGGTGCAGCGCTGCTGACAACCGCTGCCCCTGCAGAGGTCAAGGCAGGCACGTCCGACGATGTGCTGGCCGCGATCGGGTTGGCGATCTGGAGTTTCCTGGGAATCGAGGCGATCACCCATCTGGCAACCGAGTTTAAGGATGTGAAGCGCGACTTTATCCCGGCCACACTGGGTGGGGTCGCGCTGGTTGGCCTGATCTTTATCGGTTGTACCTATCTCTCCCTGCTGGCACCGGATCACGAGCTGGCAATGGTCGGTGCATTTGAGCTGTTGCTGGGCGAGAGTGGACGCTGGATTATCGGCGCACTGGGTCTGATCAGCGGTCTGGCGACGATCAATGTGTACTTTGCCAGCTTGTCGCGTCTGGCTTGGAGCTTCAGTAACGAGGGGGTACTGCCGGCGCAGCTGAAACCTCTCAACAAACACCAGGTTCCGGCAGCCGCCCTGCTGGCATTTATGCTGATCTCGGCATTGATACTAGTAACAAGTTTCTTTACTGAACTGGACTTTGCCGTACTGGCACACTGGGTAAACGGCGTCTTCGTATTGATCTATGGCGCAGCGATGTTCGCCGCCTGGAAGCTGCTGTCACACCGGCATCGTCCAGCAATTGCGGTTGGGTTGGCCGCCTGCGCTTTGTTTGTTTACAGCCTGGGCAGCTCTATGTTGTATGCGGTATTACTTTCGATTGTGATCAGCTCAGCCCTGCTCATTCAGCAGCACTGGCGTAAGCGGGACGCGACAGTCGTCTCACGCCCGCTTTAGGAAGCTTTTGGAATCATATGGTTGCAAACACCGTTTCCAACGCATCGTCTGCCAACTGGCTGGCCGGTGTCAGGGTGCGGCGCTGCCAGGGGATAAAACCGAAGTACCAGGCGCGCCAGAATCCGACGGATGCCTGGGGGTTCTGCTCCAGCAGCCCCTCCAGAGTTTCCACCTTGCCCAGTTTGACGCCCAGGGCATCACGGAAACATTCGTGCACAAACTTGGAACAGAACTGACGTTTGGAATCGAAGTGGAAACCCAGGTGGTAGAAGGTGCCCATCCGTTTCTGCGCTTCTACTTTCAGCAGCTCAACCTGCGCAGCACTGACACCGGATTTCAATCGTCGGATCGCCACCTCGTTGTTGCAGGTCCTTGCCAGATACTTACGTAGCGGGCTGCGTTTCACCACCGGTACGGCACTTTCCAGTACGTACCATTCACCCTGTTCACGCACCACAAAACCCACATGCGAACACCAGCTACCGGTACCCCGTGCCACCTGCTTATAGAGAAAAGCGTTGATGGAGATAAACAGGATATCGCCCTCTTTTAGGTTTTCGCGTACTTGCGCTTCCAGTTGATCCAGTTGTGTGTTGCGAGTCATACCGCGGCCTCCATTTCGTTGATGGCTGGCAGTATTGATTAGAGCGTGAAGGGAGGGAATTTTCTCCGCCGGAGTAGCAAATTTTGCTACCCAGCGTCGCCAAAGGATCAGGATTTGGAGGTATGGGTAGATATTCTGGGCGCATCACAGCCCGAACACCCTGCACAGCCACGGGACTTGCCACACCCGACTTTCAGGCTGCGACGGATAAAACGGCTGAAGGAGATCAGGATCACCAACACCACCACGGTCAGTACCATTAGATCAAGCCAACTCAGGTCCGCCATGTTGCCCCCTTAATAAAACAGGCTGGCGATATGGTAGGTCAGGAACGCACCACCCCAGGCGAGTACCAACCCCAGCAGGATGGACACCATCGCCCAACGCCAGCTACCGGTCTCACGACGGATCACCGCAATGGTAGCCAGACACGGCATATAAAGCAGGGTAAACACCATCAGTGCCAGCCCCGCCGCCGGTGCCAGACCCGCCAACAACGCAGCCTGCAAACCCTCCATATCCTGCTCACCCGCCTGGTACACCACCGCCAGGGTCGCCGCGATCACTTCCTTGGCGATAAAGCCGGAGAGCAAAGCAACGGTTTCCTGCCAACCCAGCCCCAGTGGCGCGAACAACGGTGCCAGTAAGTGCCCCAACTGCTCCAGGAACGACTGGTCGGCATTCTGCGGGAAGGTTTGCAACAGCCAGATCAGAAGGGAGCCCACCAGAATCACGCCGCCGATCTTGGAGAGGAAATCCCCCGCCTTGTCCCGCACGTGCAATGCCAGCGAACGTAGCGACGGCCAGCGCCAGGGTGGCAGTTCCATAATGAAGGATTCATCGTGTTGTGCCGGGATGGTGCGGGACAGGATCGCCGCCACGGTAAATGCCATCAGGATGCCCAGCATATAGAGACCGAACAACACCGTACCGGCCCGATCAGCAAAGAAGATACCCGCCAGCAAGACATAAACCGGCAAACGGGCCGAGCAGCTCATAAACGGATTGATCAGGATAGTGATCAGACGCGCGCGCGGCTCTTCAATGGTACGGGTTGCCATAATCGCCGGCACGTTGCAGCCAAAGCCCATCACCAACGGCACAAAGGCTTTGCCGTGCAGTCCCACACGGCTCATCAGCCGGTCGGTCAGGAACGCGGCACGTGCCATATAACCGGATTGTTCCATGATTGCTATAAAAGTGAACAACAACACCACATTGGGCAGGAACACTAATACACCGCCAACCCCGGCAATGAGACCGTCCACCAGCACATCCCGCAGCAAACCTTCCGGCAAACCTGCTGCCAACCACTGCCCCAACTGCGCGACGGCGGCATCGATCCAGTCCGCTGGAAAAGCACCGAGGGTGAAGGTGGTCTCGAACATAAACCAGAGCAATCCCACAAAGATTGGCAGACCGAGCCAACGGTTCAGTACCACAGAATCAATCCAGTGCTCGGCAAAGGAGATCTCGTCATGGTCGCTGCCACTGTTATGCATCAGACCATGGATATAACCATAGCGCCCCTCGGCGATCAGCTGTGCGGTGCTGTCGTCGTGGTAGCTCTCCAGTTGCTCGACCTCGTTATGCAATAACTCACGTTGATTAGCGTGCAGCACAAACGGTACATCTCCGGCGGACTCCAACGCCTGTACCGCCTGCCAGCGGTTCAATCCGCTATCGGTCAGACGACCAATGGATTGTTCCACATGTTGCTCGTAAGCGATCTCCAATGCAGGTGCTTCGTTCTTCTTACGCAGCTGTTCAACCAGGGTATCCAGCAATAGATCCAGGTAACGGGGTTTACGCCCGTCACTGGGCAGCACCCGCATATCCAGCAGTCGAGCCAGGTTGTCACAGTCCGGGGCGATACCTTGGGCTTCCGCCTCATCCAGCATGTTCATTGCGATAACAGTGGGCAGTTGCTGCTCCAACAGCTGGGTGGTGAGCGCCAAGTTACGCGCCAGGTTGCCCGCATCCACCACGTTGAGCACCAGATCGGGTGGTGTCTCAAACAGGTAATCCCGTGCGACACGCTCCTCAACACGGTTGTGACTGAGAGAGTAGATCCCCGGCAGATCAACGAAACGCAGCGTCACCCCCAGGTGCTCGCGTTCTCCTTCGCGGCCGGTGACGGTCACACCCGCCATGTTGCCGGTACGCTGACGTGAACCGGTGAGCAGGTTAAAGAGGGAGGTTTTACCGCAGTTGGGGTTGCCCAGCAGGGCCACGGTGAAGATCTGACTAGTCATCACACAACTCCACTTCCACCATACAGGCATCGTCGTTGCGCAGACAGATCTGCTGGCGACCAATCGCATAGGTGCGCGGATCACCCCACAGGGTGCTGGCACTGAGCCGAACCATCTGGCCGCGTAAGACACCCAGCGCGGTCAGGCGCTGGCGCAGGTTATCGGGGCCTTTAATCGCCAGAATGCGGCAGGTTTGTTTCTTTTGAACGTCGGTCAGAGTCATGGGGCAACCACTGCATATGAGAATGCGAATGATTATCCAACACTCTTACACCGTGCCCCATGATTAATATCAAGATTTACTAATATTACGTACTCAGTTGGCCAACGGAAAGTCGAAACAGGTATCCGGGTAAGGCTCGTCCTGCAGGGTGAAATGCCACCATTCATGATGAAACGGCACAAACCCGTGCTGTACCATCACATGCTGCAGCAACATACGGTTGGCGCGGGCCTGGGCCGAGATGGTCTGGCAATCGATCCAGCTTTCCGGACCAAAGAAGTCAAAACAGGTCCCCATCTCCAGTTCTGCACCGGTTTCCAGATCAATAATGGTCAGGTCAACGGTACTGCCACGGGAGTGGCTGGAGTGCTGCACCAGATAGCCCTTGGAGAACAGCTCGGGTTTCTGCAGTGAAGGGTAGTAGTCCGCCTTGTAACGGATATCGTCGTGGTCTTCAGACCAGCGCAGGAAGTGATCCACCGCACGCTGTGGCCGGTAGGCATCAAACACCTTCAAGCCCAGACCAAACTCCGCCAGTGCCTGTTGCACACGCAACAGTGCGCTGGCAGCCGGGCGGGTGATCAGACACAACTCGGCGTCGTAACCGTCGATGCGGTCACCAACAAAGTTATCGCCGGTGAGGTATTTGAGGTCGAGCCGGAGGGTAGGTACGACCGTGAGCAGGTCGACAAATAAAGCCGGGCGTTGCAAGTTATCCACAGCATGATTTCCTGAAGAGTGTGCTGTTACTCTAGCCGCAGATGACAGCAAAGGCCATAGGGCGACACTGTCTGTTATTATGGTCCCGATTTATATGCTGCCGATAGAGAGTTTTCATGTCACAGTCCACCACGCCGCACCTGGGTGCTGCCATCAAACAACGGCGTAAAGAGCTTGGCCTCAACCTGACGCAGCTGGCGGAGCTGTCCAGTGTCTCCCGCTCCATGCTGTCGGAGATCGAACGGGACAACACCAATCCGACCTTCACCAGCCTGTGGAACATCACCCGCGCCCTGGGACTCAGCATTGATGAGCTCACCGCTCTGTGCGTGGAAAGTGACGACCTGAAAATTGAGCAGCAGACAGCACAGAACACCCCACGGATGCTGAGCGATGATGAAGGTTGTGAACTGCGGGCACTGAACCCGATCGCTACCGCCTCGGAGTTCGAGTGGTACGAACTGATCATTCAGCCGGGCAGCGCCCTGGTTTCGGAGGCACACAGCCGTGGCACCCGCGAGCACCTGTCAGTGAGCGAGGGACAGCTGGAGGTGATATTGCAGGGACAGGTCAGCGCTTTGGGCAGCGAAGGCGATACCCTGCGCTACCGGGCGGATGTACAACACAGCATCCGTAATGCCGGTGAGCAGGTGGCCCGGGCCTTTCTGGTGGTGCATAAAACGGCGTAGTTCAGCTACGCCAGTCCAGGATCACCTTGCCGGAGTTACCCGAGCGCATCACGTCGAAGCCCTGCTGGAACTCGCCAACCGGGAAATGGTGGGTAATGATCGGCGTCAGGTCCAGGCCAGACTGGATTACTGATGCCATCTTGTACCAGGTCTCAAACATCTCGCGACCGTAGATCCCCTTGATCAGCAGTCCCTTGAAAATCACCTGATTCCAGTCGATCGCCATCTCATCACCGGGGATCCCCAGCATGGCGATCTTGCCACCATGGTTCATGGCACTGAGCATATCGCGGAACGCCTGGGGCACACCGGACATCTCCAGACCTATATCAAACCCCTCTGTCATCTCCAGCGCGGTCATCACCTCGTCGAGCGACTGTTTAGCCACATTCACGGTATGCTCAACACCCATCTTCCGGGCCAGTGCCAGCCGATAGTCATTCACATCGGTCAGCACCACGTGGCGCGCACCGACATGGCGGGCAATTGCTGCGGCCATGATCCCGATGGGGCCTGCACCGGTGATCAGCACATCCTCCCCCACCAGATCGAATGAGAGTGCGGTATGCAGGGCGTTGCCGAAGGGGTCGAAGATCGCCGCCAGATCATCAGATATATTGTCCGGGATCTTGAAGGCGTTGATTGCCGGAATGACCAGGTATTCTGCAAAGGCACCGGAACGGTTCACCCCCACACCGACCGAATTACGGCACAGATGGCGGCGCCCGGCCCGGCAGTTACGACAGTGTCCGCAGGTGATATGACCTTCACCGGAGACCCGGTCGCCAATCTTGAAGCCCTCGACCTCACAACCGATGTCCGCCACCTCACCGACATACTCATGGCCAACCGTCATCCCTACGGGGATGGTCTGCTGCGCCCAATGGTCCCAGTTGTAGATATGGATATCGGTGCCGCAGATGGCGGTCTTGTGGATCTTGATCAGCAGGTCGTTATGGCCAAGCTTCGGCCGCTGGGTGACATGCAACCAGATCCCCTCTTCGGGATGCAGTTTTGCCAGTGCGCGCATCTCAGATCACCCCCAGCTCACGCCCGATCCGGCTAAAGGCTTCCACCGCCCGTTCCAGCTGCTCCCGGGTGTGGCCTGCTGACATCTGGGTTCGGATCCGCGCCTGCCCCATCGGTACCACCGGATAGGAGAAACCGATCACGTAGATGTCTTCGGCCAGCAGGCGCTCCGCCATCTCGGCCGCCAGCGCCGCATCGCCAATCATCACCGGGATAATGGCGTGGTCTTTGCCGCCAAGGGTGAATCCGGCCTGGCTCATCGCCTCACGGAAGTAGCGGCTGTTGTCCTGCAGTTTGTCGCGCAGGTCGCTGCCCTGCTCCACCAGATCCAGCGCCTGCAGGGTCGCCTGGACGATTGCCGGCGCCACGGAGTTGGAGAACAGGTAGGGGCGTGAGCGCTGGCGTAGCCAGTCGACGATCTCCTTGCGACCGGAGGTGTAACCGCCGGAGGCGCCACCCAATGCTTTGCCGAAGGTGCCAGTGAGAATATCCACCCGTGCCATCACATCGCAGTACTCATGGCTGCCGCGGCCGTGCGCGCCAACAGCGCCCACCGCATGGGAATCATCCACCATCACCAGGGCATTGTATTTTTCTGCCAGGTCGCAGATCCCCGGCAGGTTGGCGATCACCCCGTCCATGGAAAACACACCGTCGGTGGCGATCAGCCGCACTCGGCAATCCTGCGCCTGCTGCAGGCAGTTTTCCAGCTCCGCCATGTCGTTGTTGGCGTAGCGGAACCGCTTGGCCTTACTCAGGCGTACGCCGTCGATAATGCTGGCATGGTTGAGGGCGTCACTGATCACCGCATCTTCCGGCCCCAGCAACGTCTCGAACAACCCGCCGTTGGCGTCAAAACAGGAGGAATAAAGGATGCTGTCTTCGGTGCCGAGGAATTCACTCAGCCGTGCTTCCAGCTGCTTGTGGATATCCTGGGTGCCGCAGATAAATCGTACCGAGGCCATGCCGAAACCGTGCTCGTCCAAGCCCTGCTTCGCCGCCTTGATCAGGTCCGGATGGTTGGCCAGCCCCAGATAATTGTTGGCACAGAAGTTCACCACCCGGTGGCCGTTCTGCAGGCGGATATCGGTCGCCTGGGGTGACACGATCTGCCGTTCCGTCTTGTACAAGCCGTCATCCTTCAGCTGTTCACACTGTGCTGCCAACCCCTGTAGATATTCATCGCGTGTCATCTTTACCACCATGCTGGGACAATACGTTATCAAATAGGATAAAAATCCAATATACAGGACAAGACAGAATACTCAACAGAGTAATGGATTTATTTCCCTTATATTGGATTGTTTGAATATCACTTACCTAATTACCTAAAGCATAGACCGCTGTTCCCAGGCCACGGCGTTAACGGAAATCCCGTGACTTCACCTTCAGCGCATCCCACTGGAAGCTGATATCCTGCAGCCGCCCCGCCACCACATGGATCACCTCCCCTTCCCGTTCCAGCACACCGGACACCTGCAGAATATTGGCCGCCAGCAGTGCCCGCCGCTGTGCCTTGGCGGTCGCCTGCCACACCACTAGGTTGATCTGGCCGGTTTCATCCTCCAGGGTGACAAAGGTCACACCGCTGGCGGTGCCCGGGCGCTGTCGGTTGGTCACCAACCCGGCCACATGTACCAGTTGGCCGTGGCGACAATCCTCCAGTTGGGCTGCGCTCAAGCAACGTGGCAGGAGGCCCTGCTCCCGCATCATCGCCAGCGGATGACGCCCCAGGCTGAGGCCGGTATTGCGGTAGTCCTCCTCCAGATCGGACTGCTCATCCGGTGCCGCCAGCCGGATCGGCTCGTCCCGCACCTCATGCAGCGGCTCCGGATCCATCTCCAGCCAGGGGGTATCGGCCAGTAACTCCCAGCGGGCCTGATAACGGTGTTCGGAGATGGAGTTCATCGCCCCGGCAGCGGCGAGGGCATCCCAGTCGCCACGGGACAGACGACAACGTTGGCGCGCTTGCGTGACGGATTGGTAGCCTTCTGCCGGACGGGCGGCGATCAGGGCTTCAGCACCCTGTTTTGATAGGCCTTTGATTAGGCGTAAGCCTAGCCTTAATGCATAAATATCTGTTGCAGCAGCCCGCTTTTTATCGGCCGCAGGCGCTGACGGCGACGCTGAACCGAAATTGCCTGTAGCAGCCGGCTCTGACGGCGACAGATCTCGGGAGCTAATGAATATGTCGCCCTCGGAGCGGGCTGCTACATTTGGTTCGAGGGTATGATCCCAACCACTGGCATTGAGGTCGATCGGCAGCACAGTCACCCCATGCCTGCGGGCATCCTGCACCAGCTGTGCGGGGGAATAGAACCCCATCGGCTGGCTGTTGAGCAGGGAACAACAGAACGCTGCCGGATGGTGGCGTTTGAGCCAGGCGGACACATACACCAGCAGTGCAAAACTGGCGGCGTGGGATTCGGGAAAACCGTACTCGCCAAAACCTTCGATCTGGCGGCAGATACGCTGGGCAAACTCAAGGTCGTAGCCCCGCTCCAACATCCCCTCCACCAGCTTCTGCTGGTACTTGCGGATATAACCGGTGCGGCGCCAGGCGGCCATCGCCCGGCGTAACTGATCCGCCTCACCGCCGGTAAAACCGGCCGCCACCATCGCTAGCTTGATCACCTGCTCCTGAAAGATCGGCACCCCCAAGGTGCGCCCCAACACCTCCTTTACCGCCTCGCTGGGATACTCCACCGGCTCCAGTCCATCACGGCGGCGCAGGAAAGGGTGCACCATATCGCCCTGGATCGGGCCGGGGCGCACAATGGCCACTTCGATCACCAGATCGTAGAACTCTTGTGGTCTGAGGCGTGGCAGCATGCTCATCTGGGCACGGGACTCCACCTGGAACACACCGATGCTGTCACCTTTGCTGAGCATGGTGTACACCGCCGGATCTTCGCGCGGAATGTCCTGCACCCGCATCGGCTGGCCCTGTTGTTCGCTGAGCAGATCCAGGGTTTTGCGGATCGCGGTCAACATACCCAGCGACAGCACATCCACTTTCAACAGCCCCAGCGCTTCCAGGTCATCCTTGTTCCACTGGATCACGGTGCGATCCTGCATCGCGGCATTTTCCACCGGCACCAGCTCGGACAGAGGACCGGCCGAGATCACAAAACCACCCACGTGTTGGGAGAGGTGACGGGGGAAATCGAGGATCTGCGCCACCAGCTCCACAAACTGTTGGTAGATTGGCGCCGGGTTATCCCCGCCCATCGCCGCCAGCTGCTGCAGCCAGGGATTACTGTGGTCACGCCGGTCGAGGCGGTTGATCAGCCAGCTCAGGTAACTCTCATCCATGCCCAACGCTTTGCCCACATCGCGGATCGCACTCTTGGTGCGGTAGCTGATCACGGTGGCAGCCAGTCCGGCCCGCTCACGGCCGTAACGTTGGTAGATGTACTGGATCACCTCCTCGCGCCGTTCGTGCTCGAAATCCACGTCGATATCGGGCGGTTCATTACGTTCCTTGGAGATAAAACGCTCGAACAGCAGGTTGACCTGCATCGGGTCCACTTCGGTGATATGCAGGCAGTAACAGACCACCGAGTTGGCCGCCGACCCCCGCCCCTGACAGAGGATCTGGCGCTCACGGGCGAAACGTACGATGTCGTGGATGGTGAGGAAGTAGTGTTCGTACTGCATCTCGGCAATCACTTGCAGCTCGTAGTCGATCTGCTGCTGCACCTTGCCCGGCACACCCTGCGGATAACGCAGCTGTTTGCCCTCATCGACCAGCTCGAGCAACTGTTGTCCGGCGGTTTTATCCACGGGTACCAGCTCCGCCGGATACTCGTAGCGCAACTCACTCAGATCAAAGTGGCAGCGCTCGGCAATCACAACAGTCTCCTGCAATAACTCGTCGGCATAGAGATGTTGCAGTTTGCGGAATGAACGCAAGTGACGTTCGGCGTTGGCGGCCAGGGCAAATCCTGCTCGCTGCACACTGGTACGCAGGCGGATCGCGGTCAGCACATCCTGCAGGCGCTGACGCTCCGGATGGTGCATATGTACGTCATTGCCGCACACCAGCGGTAATCCCAGCATCCGCGCCTGACGTAACTGTTGCTGATAACGGCTATCGTCACCATTCTCCAGCAACCGCTCCAACAACCACCAGCAGCGCTCCGGAAACCAAGCCTTCACACGTTTGGCGCGGTACATCACATCGTGTTCATCGTAGGAAGGCCGGAACAGCAACAGGCAACCACCCACACCGTCGGCCAGGTCATCCCAGTAGAGCTGGTATTTGCCCTTTTCGCAGCGGCGGCGGGTGGTGGTGATCAGTGCACAAAGCGCAGCATAGGCCTGACGATCCGGCGCCAGCAGCACCAGGCAGTGACCATCCAGATGAAATTCCGCCCCCACAATCAGCTTCAGCGACAGCTCGCGGCACGCTTCCCAGGCCCGCACCACGCCCGCCACCGAACACTCATCGGTGATCGCCAGCGCTTGGTAGCCCAGTTCATGGGCACGCTGCACCAGCTCGTCCGGACGGGAGGCACCCCGCAGAAAGCTGAAGTTACTGAGGCAGTGCAGTTCGGCGTATTGCATTGTTCACCTCTCAGCCAAACCAGCCGTGCAGGAACCAGTCACCGCTTGCATCACGGAACAACCAGCCATAACGGCCATCGGCCCAGCGCCCGATATAGTAGTCCCGCCGCACCTGTTGGGCATCCCACCAGCCACTGCTGATCCGCTCAGGACCGGCCAGCAGCTCGATATAGGGTGGCAGCTGCTGCCGGGCGATCTGCTGCGGTTTTTGCAGCAACCAGCCCGGTCTGCCTCGCGGCAGGACTGAGCTGCTTTTCTCTTTTTTGCCCGTTTTGAACTGCCAGCTGAGCTCGGGGCGGTGGTCGGCACAGAGGGCCACCGGCTGCACGGCATGCTCACCCAAGCGCACCCGCAAACGGCTGAGCAGGTCCATCGGGTCTTCCGCCTGCTTCCTGCTCTCAAACAGGTCGTAGCTCTGTTGCTGCTGTCCTTTAAACCGCTCCACCTCCAACTGTAAAGCCAGCACCGGTTTCTGCAGCTGGATCTGCTCCAGGCGTAGTTTGCACAGCTCCAGCCAGGTCTCGGCATCAGCGGCACCGGCGGCGTGGCCGATGGAGTACAGTTCGTGTGCGCCATCGCGTTCCACCAATGCCAGTTCCAATTGCTGTGCCAGCAACTCCGTCCGGCGCAGGTAACCGGCCAGGGACTCCAGCATACGGCGCAGCGGAAACAGCAGCGCCATGCTGTTCTCCACTTCACGGGAAAATTCGTGGAACTGCTGAAACAGGGGTGGCGGTTCAAAGAAGGTCTGCGGATCGGGACGCTGGCCGCTGATCCGGTCCAGGTAGTCGAGCAGCTTGGGGCCGAAACGACTGCTGATCGCTTCCCGCGGTAATGCCTGTAACTGCTCCAGCCGCAGCAAGCCCATCCCCCGCAGCTGGTCCTGTTGTTTAGAGGGCAGTTCCAACTGGTTGATCGGCAACAGCTGCAGCACCTGCAGATGAGCCTCGCGCCCCTCAATACAGAGCGAGCGCCCGCCCCGCGCCAGCAGTCGAGCTGCGAGTGGAGTATGACCGGTAGCGTAGCGGATATGAAAACCCAGCGTGCGCAAGCGGGTCTGCATCTGCTGCCACAGGCTTTTGAGGCCGTCGAAGTAATGCAGCATGGAGGCGATCTCCAGCAGCAATCCTTCCGGCGGACAAAGCACCACCTGCGCACTGAAACTGCCTGCCCAAAGCGCCAGCGATTCCAGCTGTTGCTGCACTCGTTCCGGATTGGGATGAAACAGTTCGATCTCCGGACAGATACTGAATGCCGTAGCGATCGCCATACCCGGTTCCAGCCCCGCCTGCCCCGCTTCGTAACTGCACAACACCAGCTTCTGACCACGATCATCCAGCAACCCGGCAATGCCCGCTTCCAGTTGCTGGGCTTCCAGCGCCAGCAGGGGAAAATGCAGGTAGAGCCAGAGCGGATCGCGCTCAGTGGCGGGGTTAGTGACGGGGTTGCTTGGCATGCTCATCCGATCCACCCACCAGTGTTAACTGTGGTCGACGGTTCTTATCAGACTGCGGTTTGCCGACAGCTGATGGCATCACCGGCACCAACCGCGGCGGTAGGGGCCAGCCACCACGCCGCTTCAGCGTGCTCACGGTGACGCCTTCCGGGTGGGGCTCCAGCAACAGACGGCAAGGCGCGGCGGAGTGCTGCTCACGACAGCGGCTGTGGCGAAACAGGAACCCTCGGCACTCACCCTCGGCCGCGGCCACCTGCAAACGACGGATCGCTTTCTCCTGCCCGGCAGGCAACCAGCCTAATACGGCACTGCAGCAGCCACTTTTCATACTCTGCTCCAGACACCAGAGGCGGTCACGGCGGCTGTTGCTGCGCACCACCTGTACCCTGTCCAGATTCACCCCGGCATCCAGCAACGCCGGGGCATAGGGAATATGGGGCGGATCCACCCAGAGCACCCAGCGCTCCTGTTGCGACAGCTCGGCCAGCAACGGGAGCACCAGGCCCAGCTCGCCGCTGCCCTCCTCCTGATAGAGCAGCTCCACCAGCTGTGACGCCTGCCAACCCTGCCCGGGCAGCAGCGCATCAAGCTGCGGATAACCGCTGCTCAGGCTTTGATGACGGGGTTGATCTGCAGTCTGTCGTCCTCGCCAGACCGCACCTTTATGTAGCAATGAATGCAGAGAACCGGATTTTGTAGCCATAAGACACGCAGAAATACTGTATGGATATACAGCATATTATGACGTAAAAATCCCGCGTGGCAATATGGAGGATTCTTGTAGGGCAGGCTTTAGCCTGCCGGCAGCCTAAAGGCTGCCCTACAGGTATACGAAGAATCGTAATGAAGAGAGGAAAGTTACTGGTTCCCACGTCCTTCCGCGGGAATAGGCAGAATCGAATAAACCGGGGGTATGCGTTCCCACACAGGAGCATGAAAACGAGAAAATTGTAGGGCAGGCTTCAGCCTGCCGGCAGCTTAATCACCTTCGATGACGACGAAGCTGCCCTACAGGGATCGTAGAAAATAGAGACGCAGAGGAAAATTAATCCAACCAAATCACGCTGGCCATACGGCCGGTGACACCATCGCGGCGGTAAGAATAAAACTGGTCAGCATCGCTGTAGGTGCAGTGTTCACCACCGCTGATCTGAGTTACACCCGCGGCGTTCAGGCGCAGACGCGCCAACTGGTAGATATCCGCCAGCCACTTGTCTTCCGCCTCTTTACCCAAAACCGGTTTAAAGGCCTGCTCGGATTCTGCCAGGTGAGCACAGAATTGCTCACGCACTTCGCCTCCCACCTCAAAAGCATCCGGACCGATCGCCGGGCCCAGCCAGCAGATCACCTGGGTGGAATCATCAAAACAGGCCAGCGTAGCTTCCAAGACACCGTCAGCCAGTCCCCGCCAACCGGCGTGAGCTACCGCCACGCAACTGCCCTGCGTGTCAGTAAAAAAGACCGGCAGGCAATCGGCGGTCATCACAATACAAGCCTGACCGGGTTGGTCACTCCAACAGGCATCCGCTTCCGGCACACCACCATCCGCCGAAGCTTTCACCACCCTGATGCCGTGCACCTGCTGCAGCCATTGGGGAGACTGTTTCAGCCCCAATGCACCAACCAGTTGTTGCCGGTTCTGCGCCACTGCCGCCGGATCATCGTTTACGTGATCCCCCAGGTTCAATCCCGCATACGGGGCCTCACTCACACCACCCAATCGGGTTGTGGTCAGGGCATGAACATTCTTTGGGGCATCCCAGTCGGCAATGATCGGCTGCATGGTGGAGGGTCTCCTCGACTACAGGTCGACGTCGCTGTTCACGGCGTCTTCTTTCAGGGCTTCGATCAGCGTCTGCATATCTTCCGGCAGATCCACTTCCCAGGACATCAGCTCACCGGTACGTGGGTGCCACAGTTCCAGCTTCTTGGCGTGCAGCGCCTGGCGCTTAAAGCCACGCAGCAGCTCCTGCACCTCTTCACTGATCCCTTTTGGCAAACGGAAACGACCACCGTACAGCTGGTCGCCAATCAGCGGGTAGTTAATGTAGGACATATGCACACGGATCTGGTGAGTACGTCCGGTTTCCAGCTTCAGGCGGATATGGGTATGGGCACGAAATTTCTCCAGCACCCGGTAGTGGGTCAGCGCTTCCTTACCCAGGCCTACCACCGCCATCTTCTGGCGGTTTTTGGAGTGACGCCCCATCGGTTCATCCACGGTGCCACCACCGGTCATTACCCGGTTGACCACCGCTTCATATTCACGCCCCATGGTGCGTTCCTGCAGCTGGTCCACCAGATCGGTCTGCGCCTGGATAGTCTTTGCCACCACCATCAGGCCGGTGGTATCCATATCCAGACGGTGCACGATACCCGCACGCGGTACCTGGTTGATCTCCGGGCAGTGGTGCAGCAGTGCATTCAAAAGGGTGCCATCAGCGTGACCTGCCGCAGGGTGAACCACCAGCCCCGCGGGCTTGTTGATCACCAGAATATCGTCGTCTTCGTACACGATATTCAGCGGGATATCCTGCGCTGCGTGCTCCTCAATCACCTCCAGCTGTGCGGACAGCTCGACGTTTTCGCCCCCCAGCAGCTTGTCGCGCGGGCGTTTTACTTCGCCGTCGACGGTGATGGAGCCGTCTTTGATCCAGTTTTGCAGACGGGAACGGGAATAATCCGGGAACAATTGCGCGACGGCCTGATCCAAACGCTTTCCAACCAGCTCATCGGAGACCTGTGCGTGCAAGTTAATCTGTTCTGACATCGGAACCTTAATCTGTTGTGCCGCCTATCTATTAGGGAAATCACCTTTAAATGCCTGTCAGGCTTTGGCTTAGATAGGGGTTGTGTTTAAATAGGCTGTTATTCAATCGCAGGCGAAACTGTCGGCTTCAAAAAGCCTGAAAATGCAAAATCGCCGCGTATTTCAATCATATCCGCCCAGTATAACTGGTTACGGCTTAGGACTACATCGAGATTCAACAGGATGCGTATCACCAAGTTTTTTGCAGTCGCAGCCCTCTGTGTTCTGGTTACCGCTTGCTCCTCTAACGATGAGAAGGAACTGACCGACAAACCCGAGCAGGAGATTTATGAAGAGGCTCTGGAAGCGCTTGAGCTGGATAACTACGCGATTGCGATTGAAAAGCTGCAGTTGCTGGAAGCCCGCTACCCGTTTGGCCGTTATTCCGAGCAGGCTCAGCTGGAACTGACCTACGCATACTTCAAGAACCACGAGCCGGAAGCAGCACGTGCTTCTGCCGACCGTTTTATCCGTCTGCACCCTAACCACGACAACATCGACTACGCCTACTACCTGAACGGCCTGACCGCGTTTGAGCAGGACCGTGCCTTCTTCATGAAGTATCTGCCGCTGGACGAGAGCAAACGTGATCCGGGGGCTGCACTGGACGGCTTTGAAAGCTTCCGCACCCTGCTGCGTTTGTACCCGAGCAGCGAATACGCACCGGATGCCCGTAAGCGTATGATCCACCTGAAAAACCGTCTGGCAACCTACGAAGTACACGTTGCCCACTACTACATTCAGCGTGGTGCCTACCTGGCAGCCGCCAACCGTGGCCGTTACGTGATTGAAAACCTGCAGGAAACCCCGGCGGTTCCGGCTGCTCTGGCAACGATGGTTGAAGCCTACACCCTGCTGAATGAGCCGGAACTGGCTAACGATGCGATGGCCGTCCTGAAAGCCAACTACCCGACCTACCAGTACCGTCCGGTAAAACAGCCTGAGAAGACCCTGCTGGATGCCGCCACTTTTGACCTGTTCCGCGGCACACCGGAAGTTGAGCCACCACAGGTAAACACCCTGTCCGACGATCAAGTGGAGAGAGAGCGTTCCTGGCTGAACCGCCTGAGCTTTGGCCTGCTGGATGACGACGGCGAAGAGGAAGCAGAAGCAGAGAAGTAATGCTGCCAAACACACACAAAAAAGCCCGGTATCTACCGGGCTTTTTTATGCCTTAAATCCGTTACAGCGGTTCAACACGGCCATCCAGCTCATACGGCGCCGGATCGATGATCGGCTTGCGTCCCAGCAACTGGTCTGCCAGCAGGCGGGTGGACGCCGGCGCCAGTACCAGTCCGTTACGGAAGTGGCCGGCGTTCAGGTAGAGGTTCTCGTAACCCGGCACTTCGCCGATGTATGGGATACCCTCCGGTGAGCCCGGACGCAAACCGGCCCAATGGTGCTCAATCGGGTAATCTGCCAACTCTGGTACGATGTTGATTGCGGTTGCAAAGAGCGAGTCACGCGCCTCCTGGGAGGTCTCTTTCACAAACCCGGTATGTTCCAGGGTACTGCCAACCAAGACCCGACCGTCGTTACGCGGAATCACATAACGACCGTCCATCAGCACCACACGGTTCACCAGGCCCGGTTTAGCCTTGAAGAGCATCATCTGACCACGCACCGGCGCCACCGGCACATTCAGACCCAGCGGCTTCAGCAGTTCTCCACTCCAGGAACCAGCCGCCAGGATGGTTTTGTCAGCACGCAGTTCACCTTTATTGGTAACAATGCCTTTGACCTGCTCGCCTTCAATGATCAGGCTTTCAAGCGGCTGATGCTCCAGCACGGTGACATTGTCACGCACCATCAAACTCTCGCGCAGAGAACGCCCCAAACGTGGATTACGGATACTGCCCACCTCCGGCATCCACAGCGCTTCGCCAAAGCCTTCTTTCAGGTGTGGCTCTTTCTGATAGAGGAAATCCGCGTCGACCGTGGTCAGCGGACGGTGATGTTTTGCCGCCCAGGCCCGGGCATCATCGGCGTCTTCAACCGACACCATAAACATCCCCTTCTGACGCAGCTCGGGATCAAACCCGGTCTCTTCAATCAGCTCCTGCGCCAGCAGCACGTAACTGCTCTGCGACCAGGTTGCCAACGCTGTTACGGGATCTTTATAGCGCCAAGGGTACAGCGGCGATACGATACCACCTCCCGCCCAGGAGGATTCCTCGGCACAGCCAAGACGGTCCACCAGCGTTACATCTGCACCGGCGATTGCCAGCTCGCGCGCCATCATCATTCCGATTACGCCACCACCGACGATCAGGTAGTCAGACATGCATCCTCCTGTTTTTTGAACAATATCTAAAGCAGACCATCGAGGGTATGACACATGCACGTAGCCCTCAAGGGCCAATTCACGCTTTACTGACCCAGGTTCTGGTCCAACTTCTTAATATCGCTGTTGCTGAAGTCGGTTTGCCGCAGACGACCGGTTTTCTGCAACACCAGTTTCACCCCCGCTTCAATCTCCGCCTGATCGTAGATGTAGAAAGAACCATTGGTCAGTCCCCAGATACTGCCGTCACTGTCATAGACGATGGCATAGCGGTTACCCCAGAACACATCAGCACCCGCCTGCAGATCGATCACCCGGATCAGCTGATCACCATTTTTGGCATCGTAGATCCGGTCTTCATCAACATCGGCAAACAGCAAAGCCTGAGTCCAGACCGCTTTGATCGCACTGTAACCTTCCTTACAGCTTTCACCATCCGCCGTAGTACAAATAGCAACATGAGTGCCCCGCCTGACTGCTTCTGAGCGGGCTAACGATAAAGTGGAGAACAGACGACTACGGGTTTCAGCAATCCGGGAATCGGCGATCAGATTTCCCATGCCGGGAACCGCGACCAGTGCCAGAATGGCAACAATCGAGAGGGTGACCAGCAATTCGATCAGGGTGAAACCCCGGATACTGGCCACAAAGCGCCCTGCCGGGCGGCGGCATACATCCTTGTACATATAATGTTCCTACAGTCCGTTGTAGGTTTCAGGCTATCGGCAGTCCGTAGATAGCCAGTTCAATACGAAAAAGCTAAGCAATGTAAGCGCATGGTATCTTCCTGATATCTCATGGCTTACATTAAAATTTCAGCCTAATCCCAGCAATCTGCAACAGCATTTCCATCATCGTCTGCGGCAGACTTAACCCCGATATTAGTTATCGACAACGTGCCACAATCATCACCATCCTGAGCTCCAATAGGGCTCCCCTGAATGGTATAAGTAGAAGCCGTGGAAGCAGATACAGCGACGGTATAAAACTCAGTGCTATATGCAGTTACATCGCGATTACCATCATCACTCGCCAGATAAGTACCATCCACCGTATATTGCCGCTCCATCCACTGAGCCGCTTCCAGCATCGCTCCCTGCCCATCGGCACGACGGGCATCACGCACATAGTCCGTATAGGATGGATAAGCGATTGCCGCGATAATGCCGAGAATCGCTACCGTAATCATCAGTTCGATCAGCGTAAAGCCTTTTGCTTTCACGACACTTGCCTTCAACATAGTCACCTTCTTTAACTCCAAACCGGATTACTTCACTTGAATCCAGGACTGGCGTCCCAGGTTATATTCTGTTTGCTCACGGGTGATCAACTGCCCATCAGACGACATCGCCTGCAGCCTTGAACTGGTGCCATTGCTGGCGGTATTTCCAGTTTTCACCAGACCATCAGCTCTGAAACCGGATACGCTGGCCTGCACCTCTTCACCCGCCGATGTGATCATCTGCAAATCAAGATAGTCTACTTTTCCGTCTCCGTTCACATCAAAGGAGGCATCTTCAGTTCGAGCGCCGGTTTGTGAATCGAGCTGCATGTACCAACTACTCCCCCCTGTACGGCTACAGGTCGCACTGTCTACCGTGAAGGTGAAGAAACGTACGGAACCTTCTCGCACAATTGGATCGGAGATGACACGCTCCCCTTCGTAGCTGCTTGAGTTGAAGTCGATATACCAGCCTTCTTTGTCGGAGTAATTCACATTGTTCTGCGAAGTGATACGGTGGTCCCCGGTTTCACTCAGCGAAAACTCCAGTTCGATTGTCTGCTCCTGCAGTGATGAGCGATCCAGCAAATGGACATAGTTGTCACCGTTATCCCGAATACCGTAGAAGGACTGCTGATCGGTGCTGGTCACATCCTCGGAATCCATATAGCTGCCGGTACCAAAGAGCACAATATAACCATTACCCCCGTCATATTTCACCACTTCCGGTCGGGATGTAATCGGCTGCAGATCAGCGCAATCTGCCGTCTGACAGGCACGGAACAATGGTTTCAATATGTTACTGCTATCTTTGTACGCAACCTTCCAGTCATTAGCGACTTCGGAACTCAGGTCAAACGCCCACATATTGCCGTATAGGTCACCGGCATAGACACGGTCTATTTTGTTGTCACCGTCGCTATCGATCGGTAGCGCAGCCGACAAACCGTTCGGATCATCTTCAGTGCCGTCGTACTCGGTATCGATAAAGATCGCGTCTTCTGGATCTTCCAGCGGGATGATGTAGAGGCCTGCCTTGTAGTTGGCACTGTCATAACCGTTGGCAACAATCACCGCCCAACGATCATCCTGCAGCTTGACGATCGACGCACGACCGGTCTGCTCGCCCATCTCTGACAGATCGGTCTCATCCAGGTCCCACAACACATCTTCTGCAGAAAAGTTACCCGGATCAGAGACATCCAGAGCAAATACACCGGCACCACCATAGCCCAGTGTGGCGACCAGCACGGAGCCCCATCGGGAGCCGTCATCGTCATAATTCAGATAGGCATCGGCAACCACCGCCTGCCCATCAACGTAGTAGGAGTGGGAATAGTTCGGGCTGGTCAGTTTACTCAGCTTGTCGTAAACCCCTTTCGGCACATATGCGAACGCTTCTTCGCCGGCGCACTGGGTCTGATCGTTTTCGCACTGTTCAGCATCGGCATCGGTCGCATAGAAGCCGTGCAGCATACCGTCGTTCGCCCCCACATAGATCATTGGCTGGCGTCTGGTTTTACTGTTTTTCAAATACAGGTAGTAGCTCGTGCTCTCGTCGGCTTCAGAGCCCTCCAGATTGTAATAACGGTGGTTTTCATCTGCTGTATAGAACACATCGGAGTTGACGATATCGCCCAGCAAGCTGTCGCGGGAACGGAACAACGTCTGCTCATTACTCTGATCGCCACGCAGATACGCTACACGTTCCTTGCCGCGGTCATCTTCAGCACCATCCAGGGTATTCAACGCTGATTTCTGCTTACCGGAAAAGCCACCACTGCCTGTCCAGGCCGACGTATTAAATTCAAAGCCTGAGGAACCGTTGTAGCTGAAGATATTGCGCAACTCATGAGATGGAATCAGGTCGGCCGCATCCCATGCTGATTCACTAACGTCCAGGGTGGTCTCATCAATTGGAAACGCCATCAGATGTCCCTCCCAACTCACCGGCTCATAGGTAGAGACATACAACGTACTGTCGGTGGATGCTCGCACGGAGTTTACTGCCAGCATATTCACACCCAGTGCGCTGGCGTTCTCCTCTGCGGACTCGTCCACGTTGAAGAGGATACTTTTCAGAGCTGCCAACAGGTCATCGCCATCGTCCGGGTCATGGAACTCACCACGGCCGTTCCAGGCCGCATGGCGCATATCGTCGATCGTTTCTGCATGGTTGTTTACGCGCTGCGGCCATGAAAAAGGCTCGGCTTCTGACGAAGGCCCAGCGTCCAAAGTACCTTTTACCCCCAGTGCCACCATGTGAGTCGACATACGCTGCACGACATCCGGATGATCAATATCAGGATAGAGGTCGCGTTCGTAAAAGAACATCGCGACATCGGCCAGGGTGTCGAAGTAATCATCCGCGTATGAGTCTTTCGGTGACGTGCCATCCACCCATTCACCGTCGAAATCAGAAGAGTTGTCGCCATCGACGTTGTCATGATAGACCCGGCGGGAATAGCGGCTGCTATCAGAGCCGTTTTCGAAACGCGAGCTAATCACAATGGTCGCGTTGGCCTGACAGACCCCGCTGGTGTCTCGGATGATAATCGGGGACTCCGGCTCAGCCTCGCTGGCGTCGTAGCCAAACAACTCTCGGACACCGGAGCTGTCGCCGGAATCGTATTCCTCCTCACGCTCGAAGTAGTTGCCCGCCGCTTCATACATACGACGCACCTGCGAAGTATCCTTGCCTACAGCATTGGCATCCAGCGCAAACACCCGGGTCAGCAGCTCCTCCTTGTTGGCCACTGCATCGGCGTCAATAGGGAAGGAAATGTCATCCACATCCTTAACCTCCATCCCCCGTGTGGCAATATTGTGAAAGGGCTTGGCGCTGGTGAACCCAATACCCACACGTGCGCGGGACTGCTGGATCACTTCGGCCAATGCATACTTCAGTACATACTCACGCTTACGGTGGTAGGCATACCAGTTGGCGAAGTTGGTCTGCTCATCCGCAGACATATCGGAAACTTTGACACACTCGCTGCTGGAATAACTTTCTCCGTTCCGGTGGTCGACACAATCAAGGGAGATATAAGGACGGGACTCAACACGATCAAAGGCAGGACACTCGCCATCGTCGTATTCGCCGTTACCGTTATCGTCGTTCCACACTAGGTAAAACGCCTGAGACAGGTCGGTTTCGTTGGTCTGGTTACGCGCGATCTCATCGGCATCGGCGATGTTTACGCTTTTTGGCAGGTAAGGATCAAAAGGGACCGAGGTAATATCGGTCTGGTCTGCAAAATCGTTGCCTTCAGAGTCTTTGCCCCACCAGGGTTCATAGGTCTTGGACGGATCGTAAGCAAGCTTGTTGTACTTCGTACAATGCGGACGGATCTTCGCTTCTGTTTCTACACGCTCGTACTTGAAATAGAACTTATAGTCGTCGATGTTGAGGCGCTCTTCCTCCTCACGGTCCATCAACTTTTCATAGTCGAGGTTAAGTGCGTCATCGACCAGAAACAGGATATTTGACTGGGGTATTTCACCGAGGACCAGGTTTGGCTCCGCAGCGACGGGCAACGTTGCCGTCACCCCCAGCAGGACACCGGCCATGCAGCCAGCCGTTTGCCTGAAATTCAGATTACATCGCTTTGGCTTGGTTATGTCAGTGTTCGCAGCTTGCATATCCTTTACCTTTCCCTGCGCGGCTTAACGCTTAACCTTATAGACGGTTTGCAGACGTACTTCGGTGGTTTCCGTCAGGCCTTTGGCCATAACGGTAATTCGATAGTAAACATGACTTTCCAGGTTATCCCCTGATCCCTTCGACAGCGAGTCCGTCAAATCAGATTCATACAGCCGCTCAATGATGTATTCCGGAGTGTTAGCCAACTGAGCAAAAGCATCATCACTCTTAGAGAACGTGATGACACAGTCATCACCCCACTCTTTCTGCCAAAGCGGTTTGTTATCGTTACTGTCCTCAGAGCCACTTGCATCCTTGCTCTCAGACTCTTCTTCGTCACCTTCCGAGTCATCGCTCTTATCATTGCAGCTATCATTTCCACCCGCATCGTAGAACCCACCGGTACCATCCTGGTCGGCAAAGTTCACGAGACTTACACTGTTGCTATCCGCATCCAAAAACTCTTCCGCCTGCGCCAGGGCGGCCTCTGCTGCCTCAAACGCCGCCTGTCGATCACGCATATTCAGAACCATGCGCTCTTCCAGACCGGTCACCTCGATACCCGCCATCCCAATCAATGTCATCACCAGCAACAGCACCATGGCGATGATCAACACCGAACCTTTCTGCGCTGCTCTACTCATTTTCAATCAACCGGTTTCTGAGAGTGACTGTGGAGGTAAATACTTTGCGCAACTTATTGTCGGTGGGCGTGTAATCCTCAAAAGGGGTACCGGCAAATTCGTTAGCAGGTCGAGCATCTACCAAATTGTCTTCGATACTCACCAGCAACAAACTAACCCGCACAGCCACTACCTGACTATCCGATGCACCCGCACTACAGTTAGCCACATTGGTGGTAAAACAGTTAGCGCTGCCATCGCCATCAGTATCCACACCCAGCAGGAGTTGCATATTTTCGACTCCTTCGACCATCTCATCGGAGTCACGGTATAAGGCAGGTTGGCCAAAGCTGTTTTGTTTGATCTCGTAGGTATAGTTACCAAAACTCTGAACGGTTGCGTTGGTCCAGCTGGTGTAGGGATCTGATGTTGCACTGCCGGTACACTCAGACTGAGCTCCCAAGGTGCCAACGCAGTTACCCGGCCACAGATCATCACTCTGCTTATGCTCGATCAGTGTGCCATCATCATTATCATTGTTGGTCATCTGGAAGATCGCTTTGTACTTACAGTCCGCAACCACCAGGATATTGCCCTGCTGAAAACCATGCGCAGTCGTACAACGCAGATAGTCATCTCCGATATCATCTTCGTTAACAACACATCCAGCACTCGCCTGGGTATAGCGAATTTTAAGCTCATCAGACGTGGGAAAATCGTTGTCATCAACAATCAGAGGCGTAAACCAATCATCCCCACTGCTATCCGTCGTGCTGCTCAGGATTGAGGTGACCTCATCATCACTGTAGAAGTCATGAATCTTACAGCCAAAATATCCCGCCTGGCTTAGGTCCCGGCGCAAGAACTGCATCGCAAAACGGGCATTTTCCTGCAGCTTGGCCAGTTCGGTCTGCATGCTGTAGGTCACCCGGCTGCCAACAAACATCTGCACCACAGCAGCCATCAGCAACAAGCCGATCACCAGCGCAACCATCAGCTCAATCAGGGAGAGACCCTGTTGTTTGTGAAAGCGTCTCGGCATCTTCATAGATCCATCGTCAGGGTAATAACCTGAAGGTCCTTCCCTTCTGCTGCTGACTCAGTGGCGTTATCGTAACGCTCGTCGTTCCACCAGACGTAGATCGTTACCGGATCGGCGGCTGTTGTACTTTGGGTACATAGAGCACTCAAGTCATTGGTTGTATCCACCTGAAAACCGGCACGGTTTTCCGCCTCACGGGTGACACAGCCCCCACCACCAACCACGTTCTCCTGCAGGTAGAATTTCCAATTGTTCAGATCATAAGTAGCCATCTGCGCAGCAGTGCACACTGAGTCTTCGCAGCTCGTATCGGGATCATCACCGTTGTATGCGTCGGATGTACCAAAATAGTTGCCTGCACTGAGGCCCGCTTCATTGGCCCGCATCCGATCGGCAATGCCGTGGGCGGCAGTAAGCACCTGGCTACGGGCATAAGCATTCTGGTTCTGCTTCAAGGCGGAGACCTGCAAGGCAGCCATGCCAAGCAAGCCCAGCGAGATCACCAGCAGGGCCACCAGCACTTCGATCAGGGTATAACCCGCTGACTTAGCCACAGGCCGGCGCGCCATCCCAAGAACGGATCCGTCCCGCGGCGTTAATTTGCACATATCGAACATCCGTATCATCGTCATCATCAGTGGCCACAAAGCAAACATTGCTTGCGGTCGCGAGTTCACCATCCTGGGTAAACACCACCGCACTCTGCGTTACCGTCAGCGATACGCTGGCATCCGGGCCAGATTCCTGTCGAACCTCGTTACCCGATTCGTCGCTAGACACCCACTGGGTCACCTCATCGTCAGACAGGGTAAACGTCACCGTGACCGACTCACCCCGACGAATCGCTTCCGAGCGTGCTTGTGACAAACTTCCCACCAAGCGGTTCTGCACAGTATCCATCCGGCCACCCTGCACAAACGGCCCGAAGTTGGGTACAGCAACCATCGCCAAAATAGCCAGGATTGCCACCGTGATCATTAATTCAACCAGCGTAAAGCCGCCATGCTTTAGCATCTTAAAATCCGCTTTCACTTCCATAATCAGGAGACAACTTCACTCAGCCTGAATAACAGGCGGATACCTAAAACAACCGTGCGTATTTTACCGGTGCTTCGTTATAAATATCTGACGCTAATCCTAAACCGGAAATTTACCCAAATAATCGCTCCAGAAAACCCGGGCATCTAATAAAAAACTGATCAATTTTAATACGATTTTACGCGCAGTTAACAGCGCTGAAGCACCTTCCCGACGCGACAAGATGACACAGGTCTATGGAGAGAAAACTACTGACAAAAAACTGCACATCCGTGTCTGTTTATACAAAGACAAAAAGCAGTCACGTAAATCCCGATCGCATCCTGCGCAGAATTAAACGTGATTCGAACAAGGTTTGGATACTGCTAAAAATCATAGCAGGCTCTGGTTAGCATAAATAAATGCCAGACATCGTCTGGCATTTACACTTAATGCAGTTGTAACCAGGACTGCCTACCCAGCTTATCACCACTGGATTCACGTACAGTTTCCACCGCACCGCTAGAACCGGAGAAATACTTCAGTTCCTGAGTACCGGTGGAGATAACCGCCGGTGTTTTCACGATACCCACTGTGGATTTACGCCCAGACACCGGCACGGTGATCTCCACGGATTCGGCACCATCACTGATCACAACAGAGACAAAGTCTGAGGCGTTGATTGCCGTATCGTTGTTTACGTCGAATGGAGAGACCGTCAAGCGGGAACCGTTTTCCGCATCCAGCTCCATCAACCAGCCGGTACCACCAAAGTCACACGGCTCTGTTTTAGGCGCCAGGGTTGGGAAAATAACACGCCCACCCCGCACAATCGGATTGGAGACGACCCGCTCTCCGGGATAATCACTGGAATCAAAATCCAGGTACCAACCATCTTTTGCCGTGTAATCCACCGCGTAATCGGTGGTGACACGGTAATCAGTATCACTGGCCGATACATAAAACTCGGCCAGGATATCCTGTGCCTGCAGATCACTGCGGTTTGTCACCGTGCTGCCGTTGTCCCGGATACCGTAGAAGGTCTGCATCTGGGTGGAGGTCGGATCGTCGGTAGTGATGTAACTACCGGTACCAAAGAGCACTATGACACCACCCTCCGAACTGTCCACCACCTCCGGTCTGGACGTGATCGCCTGAGGACTGCTGCAATCATCCGTGGTACAGGCTTGATACAACGGCTTAGGCGTACTGCCTTGTTTAAACGCCACGCCCCAGCTATTCCGATTGCTGCTGCTCAGATCAAACTTCCACAGGTTGCCGTAAAGATCACCGGCATACACCGTATCGGCAATCTTGTCATTATCGGTATCCACCGGGATCGGCGAGGAGAGCCCGTTAGGGGAGGACACAGAACCGTCCGCCCCGGTATCGATGAATTCCACATCGGTTGGGTCTTCCATGTTCACAATGTAAAGACCGGCCTTGTAGTTGGCACTTTCGTAACCGTTGCCAAAGATTGCCGCCCAGGTACCGTCCGGCAGTTGCACCACAGAGGAGTTACCGAAGGTGTAGCCCAGCTCTGGGAGGTCGCTGTCATCCAGATCCCACAACACATCTTTCGTATCGAAGTTAAACGGATCCGAGATATCCAGCGCATACACCCCCTTGCCACCGGCTGCCAGCATGCCTACCAGCACCGTGCCCCAGCGGGTGGTATCTGATACGCCGTCATCGTTGTAATCCATGTAGGCATCGGCCACACGGATGGAGCCATCGACATAGTAGGTGTGGTCATATGCGGTATCGGTGAGGTTACTCAGTTTGGAGTACAACGCTTTGGGGATATAGGCGAACACCTCCTCCCCTTCACAAGCGGTGATGTCCGGATCACAAGGGGCATCGGTGGTGCCGATGGTACCTTCCGCCCGCATAGCATGCAGCATGCCATCATTCGCGCCTACATATAGCATCGGCTCGCGAGCTGCCTTGTTGGTCGCTACAGTACTATCGGTGAGATACACGTAATAACTGTCGGTGGCCACACCACCCACGCTGACGGTAGGCGCTACACCGTAGTATTCGAAGGACTCATCGGACGCAAAGACCGGGTCGGAGTGAACGATATCACCCAGCCGCCCTGCCCGGGTACGAAAATCGGTGCCCTCATAGGTGGTATCACCGCGCAGGTAATCCACTCGATCCCGCCCCCGGTTATCCGTCGTACCATTCAGCGCGTTCAGGGCACTCATCTGTGCGGTGCTGAACAGGCCATCATCCCAGGAGGTTGTATTGAATGCGAAGCCAGAGTTGCTGTGGCTGGTATAGATATTTCGCGAGCTGGTCGATGGGATCAGGTCCGCCGCATCCCACTGCAGGGTACTAACGTCACCGGTTACCGAGTTCAAGGCATAAGCACGGAACTGGCCGCTCCACTCACCGCTGTTAAAACGAGCTTGATAGATCTTCGAGTTTGCATCCAGACGGGTGGAGTTGGTCGCAACCGTCGCCGCACTGGAGGTGCGGGATTCAATACTGGCGATCGCGGCACTGAACGCATTGATCAACGTTTGCGGGTCATTTGCGCTCAGGAACTCACCACGGCCGTTCCACGCCGCGTGGCGCATATCATCGATGGTGGTGCTCGTGTTACTGTCCGCCGTTGGCCAGTCAAAGCTGGTTGCATCTGCATCCGGGTTGGCACTTAATGTACCGTTCACACCAAAAGCAACGGTATAGGTCACCAGGTGCTGCTGGGTGTTACTGTCATCCGGTGTCCCCGGCACCTTGTTATCCAACGAGCTCAGATCAGTTTCGTAGTAATGCATCGCCACGTCCGCGAGGGTGTTGGATACACCATCATGCTGATCGCGATAAACCCCACCATCATACTCTGAATCAAGCTGGTCACCGTCGGACGTCGATCCACTGTCAGCGTTGCCTACGCTGGGATCACTACCGTTCCAGTACCCATCAGACATCACTACGGCAAAGTTTTGCTGACAGGCACCACCTGAACTGGCATCCAGGATCGGCGTCGTTTGGGTGGAACCAAACAGCGAAGTGGAGGTAGTACCCTTAAAATACTCGCCCACCTGGGCAAGCTTGGAGCGCAGCGGGGTACCGTGGTCGGAGACGATACTGGAAATCTGCGTCATCAAGTCCACACGATTGGTCCCTGTGGTTACATCGTCCACGGGATAACCCACACTATTGTTTCGGTGTAATGTGGCTAACCCCAGACGCTGAGAGGAGCTGTTGACGATGCTGAGCAACGCCGCTTTGATTACGTACTCACGCTTGCGGTAGTAGGTGTACCAGTTGGCAAAATTGGTTTTCTGGGCATCGGTCATTACTGTATTGACCCCATACCCCCCAACAGTAGCCACAAACTGGTTGGCATAGTCATAGCCACTGCGTCCTGGATCAGGGCACTCGTCGATCTCGAAAACACCATCACCATCATCGGTCCAGGTCATATACCCCGGCGGGTCACCGAACCCTTCGTCATCAGTCAGATCCTTGGTGTATCCGTCAGCATCGTAGGGATCCATCAAAGCCGCCGTAATCGACTGATCTGCATAAGCATTGCCGTTTTCATCAACGCCTTCCCACGGCGTGTAGGTTTTGCTGGGGTCGTAATAGAGCACGTTGTACCCGGCGCAAGACTCCAGCATCTCGTCGCGGTCCTCACGGGTAGGTGTAATATCCAGATAACCTGTGGATTGGTAACCATCGTAGGTAGAGATAGCGTCGGCGCCGGTGGAGCGAAGTATCTCCCAATCCATACTGCCGGAGTCGTCCACCAGGAAGAAGATGTTAGGTTTGACGGATGTGGTCAGATACAGAGGTGTTTGTGACAGCTCCGCCGACGCCGTTGCCGGCACAATGAGCGCAAACGGTAGTGCAAAATGCGCCAATTGAGTCCTGCTTATCCTGAACATGATCCCACTTCCTGCTGTTTAACGTTTATAGACGGACTGAAGTATTACCTCTGAGGAGGAGCTTAAACCTACGGCGCGTGCAGTGATGCGGTAGTAGCGTCGCTGCTCGACCGCCTTTCCCACCTCTTTACTGTCATCCGGCGCCGATGCCGCCAGCTCTTCGATGATGTAGGTGGCATAGGACGACAGCTGTCCAAAGCCTTTCTTGCTGCTGTCATCGATCTGTGAACGCATGGTGCGCACACTGGTGCCTAACGCAGCCCAATCATCCCAGTGCTGGGTGCCATCGGTTTTGGGGGTGTACAAGCCATCATTGCCGCTGAAGGCTGGCATGGTCACCACTGATTCGAGATAGGCTTCACCATCCAGCAGAGCAGCCTCTGCCGCTTCAAATGCCATCTGACGATCACGCAACTGCGCTGCCATCTTCTCTTCCAGCCCGGTGACTTCGATGCCTGCCATGCCGATCAGGGTCATGATCACCATAAAGATCATGGCAACGATCAGCACAGCCCCTTTTTGTCTCTTCATAGCCCTGCCTAGATCACCCGGTTACGCAGGGTGATAGTTGCCGTAAATACTTTGCGTAAGCGCCGGTCGCCTGCCGTTACCGACGCGCCGTTGTAACTGTAGGTTTGCGCACTGCTGACCACATTGTCTTCAATGCTGCGCATCAACAAGTTTATCCTTATCGCCACGATCTCGGTGAGATCGAGATCTTCAACGCCATCACCATTGGTATCGGCCGCAACATAATAATCCGCATCACCATCGTCATCGGTGTCCACACCGTAGGTGATCTGCAGATCCTCCACGCCTTCCACCAGCTCCTGCGCTTCAAAACCTGCCTCACCCGATTCCACCACAATGGTGGAGCGATATAGCGCGGGCGAGCCGAACGCATTGTCGTCGATGTAGTAGGTGTAGTTCTTAAACAGCTGCACCGTGGCGCCAGTTGGGAAAGTGTACGCGGTGCCCAATGTGGTTGAGCAGTCCACCGGCAGCCCCAGACCTTTTGTACAGTTGCCCGGTACGGCATTACCGGTGTTATGGTTTATCTGTTTGGTCTGGCTGTTGGTGTTTACGGTATTGCTCTGCTGAAACACTGCGGAGTGGGAGCAATCGGAGATCAGCAGTACCTGGCCTCTCTGATAATCATGGTTGGCGTAACAGTGGATGGTTGCAGATGCAGCTACGTGGCTTTCTACGGTACAACTGCCCTCGCCATCTGCAAATCTCACGCTAACGATGTCGGTGCCCGGTGTTGGCGTTGCGCCCGTTGGCAGTGGAATACTGGTACCACTGGCAACCACATAGTTATCCTCCATTGAAACTGGCTCAGACATATTAAACTGAGCGTATAGCGCATCACTGTTGCTGGTATCTCTGAGGGTGTTAGCGATGGTGGTATTAGCCGAGCAGCCCATATACCCCGCTTTGCGCAGGTCACGGGAAAGAAACTCAATAGCAAAGCGGGCATTTTCCTGCATCGATGCCAATGCACTTTGCATCGCATAGGCGCTGCGACTGCCCACAAACATCTGGATCACGGACGCTGTCAGGATGGTGCCGATCAACAGTGCCACCATCAGTTCAATCATCGACAGACCCTGCTGCCGCTTATGCATCCTGCATCTCCATTTCGTCATAAACTGAAACTCACTGCCAGTCGGGTAGAAACGGCATCACTGGCGCGTTCATCGTTCCACCATACGTACACCACCACCGGCAGATCGGTATCAGTGCTAGTGCCACAAGCCGGGGTCGTAATGTTACCGCCGGTACTGTCGTCGGTATCCGTATCACGACAAATCAAACCGCTGCCTGACGGCAGTTCTTCCGCCAGGCGCGCCTGCCAACGCGCGATATCGTGTGACGCCATCTCCGCATCGGTACAACCGGAGGTGGTTTCACAGCCTGTGGTCAACGAGCCGCTGCTGACAAAGTAGTTGCCGCTTTCCACTGCCGACACGTTGGCGCGCATCCGGTCGATAATGTCATACGCAAGAATCGTTGCCTGACTGCGCATGTACGCACTCTGGTTCTGCTTGAGCGAGGTTACCTGCAATCCGGCCATTCCCAACAGCCCCAGCGAAATAATAAACAGGGCGACCAGCACCTCGATCAGCGTGTATCCACGCTCATGACCCTGAGCCACACACCGAATCATCGCTACCTCCGTCCCAGGCCCGGATCCGTCCGAACTGGTTCACCTGCAGATAGCGTACATCCGTGTCGCTGTCCCCATCATCGGCAGAGAAACACACATCGCTGCCACCACTTAATAAACCCGAGCTTTCAAAGGTAATACTGCTGCCACTTAACGTGATCGCGGCTGCTGGCGGCTCCTCCACCCGCAGCGCCTCCGTACCCGCCACAACCACCCAGCCATTTGCCCAGCTGCTGCCACAGCTGTAGTTGGCCATATTTTCAGTGGTGTTGCGTGCGCACACCGTTACCTGCACATCCCTGCGAATCGCTTCCGAGCGGGCCATGGATACACTGGTGAGCAACCGGCCCTGGATTGAATCCATCCGGCTCTGCTGCACAAAGGGTCCAAAGTTCGGTGTTACCACTGTGGTCAGAATGACGATGACCGCCAGGACAATCATCAACTCTATCAGGGTAAAACCTGCGCTCGTTTTCATGGGTGCACAAAGCTCAAACTAATACTTTTTTCGTAGTCCCAGTCTAGACGCTCGATACCGCAACTGCCATAGCCTCAGGTAAAAAAGCACCACCATCTGCGTCCGATCAAAAAACGTTCAAACAAAAGTATGATCAAAACATCCGTTTTAGCGACTTTCTGGACTATACACCCAACTTACAGACATAAAAAAACCGGTGCAGATGCACCGGTTTCTCAATCGTGGTGGCCGAAGGATTACTCCGCGTCGGCAACATCCAGAATCGCCACCTCAAAATCCAGCTCATGACCGGCCAGCGGGTGGTTAAAGTCGATATGCACGGACTGCTCGTCAAAGCGATCCACCACACCCGGCAGCTCACCCTGATTTAGATCCTGGAAGGAGATCACCAGACCTTTCTCCAGCTGCATGTCCTGGAACTGGGTACGCGGGAAACGCTGCACATTGCTCGGGTTAGGCATGCCAAAGGCATTTTCCGGCAAGATGCGCAGGGACTCTTTCGCGCCCTCAGCCAGCCCCATCAACGCCTGCTCGAATCCTTCCGGCAGGTTGCCATCACCTACGGTAAAGGTTGCCGGATTGCCTTCAAAGTTGGAATCCACCACCTGACCGTCGTTGAGTTTGATCGCAAAGTGCAGGGTTACGGTTTTACCCGGGCCAATGATCTGTTCGCTCATGCTTCACCTTCAGTTTCGTTTTTTTCCCGGACCTTCCCTTCCAGAAACAGCATATCAATGATCAACAATGTCGCGCCGAGGGAGATCGCCACGTCCGCAAGATTGAAGACCGCAAAGTAATATTCGCCGTAGTGCAGGGAGATAAAGTCGATCACGTAACCGTGCACGACCCGGTCGTAGAGGTTGCCTAATGCACCACCCAGCACCAAGGCCTGGGCGATACCCACCCACCACTGCCAACGCGGCGTCCGCTTCATCCACACCAGCAGCACGGCACTGACCACCACGGCGATCAGCACAAACAACCAACGCTGCAAACCGCCCGCATCCGCCAGGAAGCTGAACGCCGCACCGGTGTTGTAGGAGAGACGCAGGTCAAAGACCGGCAGCACCTCCACCGGCACACCATATTTCAGCGAGCTGTTGGTAACGAATTTGGACCACAGGTCCACTGCCACCACTACGGCACTCAGCCATAGCCAGATCAGTGAACCTGTGCGGGATGTGGATGACATCAGTGACAATCCTTACGCGAAGCTGCGGCTTTCACCTTCGCCTGCCACGTTGTCTACGCAGCGGCCACACAGCTCTTCGTGCTCCGCATTGGCGCCCACGTCTTCACGGTGGTGCCAGCAACGGCCACACTTGGCATGTTCGGTTTTCGCAACACTCACCTGCAGACCTTCAAGGTCGGTTGCCTGCGCATCGGTCGCATCCGCTGCCGCAGCCACTGCCGCCTTGGAGGTAATCAGGACAAAGCGCAGTTCGTCACCCAGCTTGTCCAGCTGTGCTTTCAGCGCATCGTCGCAGTACAGAGTCACTTCCGCCTCCAGACTGGAACCGATCAAACCTTCGTTACGACGGGTCTCCAGCTCCTTGTTCACAGCGGCCTTAACCGCCATCACCTGATTCCAGAACTCAACACCCAGCGCTTCGCCTTCCGGTAACTCCGCCAGGTTTTCGTACCAGGTACCCAGCAGTACGGATTCGTCGTGCTCACCCGGGATCTGTTCCAGGATCTCGTCAGCGGTGAAGCTGAGGATCGGTGCGATCCAGCGGGTCAGCGCTTCTACGATGTGGTACAGCGCGGTCTGACAGGAGCGACGTGCTACACCGTCAGTTGCTGCGGTGTACTGACGGTCCTTGATGATATCCAGGTAGAAACCACCCATCTCCTGGGAACAGAAGATAGATACTTTCTGGTATACATTCAGGAACTCGTAGTTCTCGTAGTGGTTCAGCAGCTCTTTCTGCAGCTTCGCCGCACGGTCAACCGCCCAGCGATCCAGCGCCACCATGTTTTCCGGTGCCACCAGGTCGGTTTCCGGGTTGAATCCATTCAGGTTAGCTAGCAGGAAACGTGCGGTGTTACGGATACGACGGTAGGCATCCGCTGCGCGCTTCAGGATATCGTCGGAGCAGGTCATTTCGTTGCGGTAGTCGGTAGATGCCACCCACAGACGCAGGATATCTGCACCGTACTTGTTCATGACTTCTTGTGGCGCTACTACGTTACCGATCGACTTGGACATCTTACGGCCCTGACCGTCCACGGTGAAGCCGTGGGTCAGTACCTGCTTGTAAGGTGCCTGTCCGGTGATCGCCAGACCGGTTTTCAGGGAGGACTGGAACCAGCCACGGTGCTGGTCGGAACCTTCCAGGTACAGGTCCGCCGGGTAGCTATGGCCTTCGCGGCGACCCAGGACACCCTGGTGGGTTACACCGGAGTCGAACCATACGTCCAGGGTGTCGGTAACCTTGCTGTACTGCTCCGCTTCGTCACCCAGCAGTTCTTCCGCTTCCAGCTCGAACCAAGCTTCGATACCCTGCTCTTCCACTTTCAGCGCCACCTGCTCAATCAGCTCGGCGGTACGTGGGTGCAGTTCCTGGGTTTCACGATGTACAAACAGTGCGATCGGTACACCCCAGGTACGCTGACGGGAGATACACCAGTCTGGGCTCTGCTCCAGCATCGCTTCGATTCGGTTCTGACCCCACTCTGGCACCCAGCGCACGCCTTTAACGGCATCCAGGGTCTGCTGACGCAGGCCGTTGTCGTCCATCGCCACGAACCACTGTGGCGTCGCACGGAAGATCAGCGGAGTCTTATGACGCCAGCAGTGCGGGTAGCTGTGATGCAGCTTGTCGTGGTGCATCAGGGTACCGCGTTCCTGCAGTACTTCGATTACATTGTCGTTGGCCTTCATCACGTGCTGGCCTTCAAACAGTTCGGTGCCTTCCACGAAAACACCGTTGTCAGCAACCGGGTTCAGCACACCCAGGTTGTATTTCTGACCAACCTGGAAGTCTTCCTGACCGTGGCCCGGTGCGGTGTGTACGTTACCGGTACCTGCATCTGTGGTCACGTGATCACCCAGGATCACCGGCACCTGACGGTTGTAGAAACAGTGCTGCAGCTGCTGGTGTTCCAGGTTGCTGCCCGCGGTGCGACCTACAATCTCGAAGTTTTCCACGCCGTAGCGCTGCATCGCAGCGTTCACCAGCGCTTCAGCCAGTACAACCAGCTCGTCGCCCTGACCGTTGTCCAGCTTCACCAGTGCGTATTCCAGTTCCGGGTGCAGGGACACCGCCAGGTTCGCCGGCAGGGTCCATGGCGTGGTGGTCCAGATCACAACGGATACCGGCAGGCTGTTGTCGACCAGACCAAACTCCGCCGCCATCTCAGCCGCGTTGGCCGCCGGGAAGCGTACATCGATCGCCGGAGAGGTCTTGTCCTGGTATTCCACTTCCGCTTCTGCCAGTGCAGAGCCACAGTCCAGGCACCAGTGAACCGGCTTGAAACCTTTACGCAGGTGGCCGTTGTCCACGATCTTACCCAGAGAGCGAATGATGTCCGCTTCCATCTGGTAACTCATGGTCAGGTATGGGTTATCCCAGTCACCCTGTACACCCAGACGGATAAAGTCAGCTTTCTGACCTTCTACCTGCTTGGCAGCGTACTCGCGGCACTTTTTACGGAAATCCGCGTACGGGACTTTTACGCCCGCTTTGCCGTGTTTCTTCTCAACCTGGTGTTCGATCGGCAGGCCGTGACAGTCCCAACCTGGGATGTAAGGCGCGTCAAAGCCGGACAGGGTGCGGGATTTCACGATCATGTCTTTGATGATCTTGTTCACCGCGTGACCGATGTGGATGTTGCCGTTCGCGTATGGAGGGCCGTCGTGCAGAATGAAGCTCTTGCGACCTTTGCTGACTTCACGAATTTTCTGATACAGGCCCATTTTCTGCCAACGCTCCAACATCTTTGGTTCACGCTGGGCCAGGTTGCCTCGCATCGGGAATGCCGTATTCGGCAAGTTCAGTGTCGCTTTATAATCGGTCATGATTGTCGCTTCCGGATTGATGTTCAGGTGCTCTGCGCGAAGTAAGCGCGCACCTGATCGATATCTGCAAAGATCTGCTCTTTAAGCTGTTCCAGTCCATCGAACTTCTGTTCGGGACGGATAAATTCTAAAAACTCTACGCTCAGCAACTGGCCGTACAGGTGCCCTTTGAAGTCCAGCAAATGGGCTTCCAGCACCGGCTGTACGCCGTTGACGGTCGGTCGCATACCCACGTTGCAAACCGCATGTTCATAACTGCCATCGGGCATCGCCACGCGCACGGCGTAGACGCCACGCATCGGGCACGGGAAACGGTGCATACGGATATTGGCCGTTGGCACACCAAGCTGCCGCCCCAGTTTCTGACCATGCAGCACCCGCCCCGTCACCGTATAGCGACGGCCCAGCAGGCGCTCAGCCAGGGTAAAATCGTTCTGCTCCAGCGCTGCGCGGATACGGGTACTGGATACCCGGTCACCGTCCATCAGGAAGGTGGCGGTATTCACCACCGAGAATCCGTGACGGGCACCGCTCTCACACAGCATGTTGTAATCACCGGCCCGGTCGCAGCCGAAACGGAAATCGTCACCTACCACAAAGTGCTGTACCGCCAGCCCTTTCAGCAGCAGCTCATCAATAAACTCTTCCGCCGACATCGACTGCAGGCGTTTATTGAAGGTCAGGCACAGTACCCGATCGATGTTTTCCGCCTTCAGCAGACGTACTTTCTCATCAAAGCGGGTCAGGCGTGGTGGTGCTTTATCACCGGCGAAAAATTCACGCGGCTGAGGCTCGAAGGTGATCGCGACCGAGGGCAGGCCCAGTTCCGCAGCCTTGGCTTTAACCTGCTCCAACACCCGGCGATGCCCCAGATGAACACCATCGAAATTACCGATGGTGGCCACGCAGCCCCGGTGTTTATCACGCAGATTGTGTAATCCTCGAATGAGTTCCATCACTACAACAGCCAAGCCCCAAAAAACAAACGGCAAATTATAGCCTAATTGTGCGCCTGCGAGTACCTATCAGACCAAGGAATTACAAGCGCTACAGAGAGATCAACCGACATTTTTCAGATGCGCGGGACGCATCCCCATCAAGACCAGTGTCAACAGGTACACGCCAGCACCACCAAACACCAGAATCGCCATGTGCCAGGCACGGTCCAGAACACCCCATTGCAGCCACTGCTGCAGATCGCCCGCCAGCCAGATCAGCAACGCAGCCATCGCCGCATTGGCCATCAGCAAACGGAACAGCATGATATTCCAGCCCGGTTGCCACTGGAACACACCTGCCTGCAACAACCCACGCAGCAACAGGCCCGCGTTAAGGAACGCTGACAGCGAGGTCGCAGCCGCCAGACCCACGTGCTGCAGCGGGTAGATCAACATCAGGTTGAACACCATATTGGCCACCGCCGCCTGGATACCGATTTTCACCGGTGTTTTGGTGTCCTGGCGTGAGAAGTAACCGGTCGCCAGCACTTTGATCAGCATGAACGCCAGCACACCACAGGCATAGGCCTGTAAGCTCATCGACGCCATCGTCACGTCACGGTCGGTCAGCGCGCCGTAGTGGAACAGGGTCACGATCATCGGCCCGGCCAGAATAAACAGCGCCACCGCGGCCGGCAGACCGATCAGCAATACCATGCGGATCGCCCAGTCGAGCGTATGAGAGAAGTGCTCCGCCGATTTTTCTGCATGCTTACGGGACAAGCTCGGCAGAATCACCGTAGCTATGGCGATACCAAACACGCCCAGCGGCAGCTCAGCCAGACGGTCGGAGTAGTAGAGCCAGGACACACTGCCGGTCTGCAGGAACGATGCCAGCACCGTATCCAGCAGCAGGTTGATCTGGGTAACCGATACACCAAACAGCGCCGGCAGCATCAGCTTCAGAATCCGGCGCACCCCCTCATCGGTACGATCAACAACCGGACAGGGCAACAGACGCAAGCGCATCAGGAACGGCAACTGGAATACCAGCTGCACCACACCGGCAATCATCACCCCCCAGGCCAGCGCCAGGATCGGTGGATCAAACAGTGGCGAAAGGAAGATCGCCGAACTGATCAGGGTAACGTTGAGCAGCACTGGAGTAAACGCGGGCACTGCAAAACGCTCGTAACTGTTGAGGATCGCCCCGGCAAAAGCGGTCAGCGAGATCAACAACAGGTATGGGAAAGTGATGCGCAGCATCTCGGCGGCCAGATCAAACTTTTCACCCCCGGCCATATAAAATCCAGGCGCAAACAGTGCGGTCAGCAGTGGCGCCCCCAACATAGCAATGACCGTTACGGTGATCAGGGTCGCACCCAGTGTACCCGCCACCCGGTCAACCAGCCCTTTCACCGCGGCATAATCCCGCTGGCTACGATATTCGGACAATACCGGCACAAAGGCCTGTGAAAACGCCCCTTCGGCAAACAGACGACGTAGAAAGTTAGGAATTTTGAAGGCCACAAAAAAAGCATCAGCACTGCCGGATGCGCCAAAATAATTGGCCACCACCACATCGCGCACCAACCCCAGAATTCGGGACAGCATCGTCATGATACCCACCACACCACTGGAGCGCAGCAAACTGGATGACTTCACCTTTTTTGTATCCGCAGACGCCGGCTTTTCCTTCTGTTCGTCCAAGTATCTTTCCTCAGCGGGCTTAACTGCGGCAATAATACCCCCACCCCCTGAAAAATGCTCATCCTTTTATTGACACTGTCCTTACAAATGTGAATAATCTCGCCTCTCAATTTTTGGCGCCTGCATCTCGGGTGCCGAGTTGTATTTTTAACCAGATAACGTTTAAGGAGTCGGACTGTGGCAAATTCCGCAGGATCTCGTAAACGCGCTCGCCAGGCGGAAAAGCGTCGCCAGCACAACGCTAGCCTGCGCTCCATGGTGCGTACCTACATCAAGAAAGTTGTTGCTGCTATCGATGCAGGCGACCAGGCAGCTGCTAACGAAGCACTGAAAACTGCTCGCCCAATCATGGACAGCTCTGTGAACAAAGGCATCTTCAGCAAAGCTAAGATCGCCCGCACTAAGAGCCGCCTGAACGCGCGCATCAAAGCACTGGCTTAATTGCCCAATGCTTTCTTAAAAAAACCGGCCTTTGCCGGTTTTTTTGTGCCTGTTTTTTGCCTGCACACCTCTCTGCCGACCTTCACCACCCGGCACATCAATCCATCCAGTTCTTTTGCAGCTCCTTCGCCAATTCTGACAGCCAACTGTCAGATCTGACCTACACCTGCGTTTATTAAAACACTACAACTTGCCGCAGGCCCCGCAAAACCTGGTGATATATCAATATTCGATTAAGGCATAAATCCTGCATTAATCCTCCTTTTATCCATAAACCACACAGGAGGAAACCTTATGACCCTAAACCGACGCACCTTTCTGATGGGCGGAGCCGCCCTGGGCGCCGCGTCTCTGGCCGGGTTTGCTCAGTGGGAGATGAGCAAACAGGACACCAATGCACGCATCCTCATCGCCGGTGGCGGCGCAGCCGGTATCAGCATCGCCAACAGACTGCAGCACCATCTGAACGGCGCCCGCATCACAGTGGTCGATGCCCGCCCCTACCACTGGTACCAACCAGGGCAGACCCTGCTGCTGGCTGGCGCCTATAAAACCCTGGACGACGTCGTCTCCGACAATAGCAGCTACCTGAGCGGCGACACCCGCTGGATTCAGGATGAGATTGCCGAGTTCCAGCCCGACAACAACCGCGCCCTGACCAAATCCAGTGAAACACTGGAGTACGATTACCTGATCGTTGCCACCGGCCTGGAGCTGCGCTACGACCTGATCGAAGGTATGGACACCGGCGCGATCGGCGACAACGGTGTCACCAGCATCTACTACAGCCCACAAGCCGGTATAGCCAGCCACAAGCAGGCACTGGCGTTTGCCCAATCCGGTGGTGGAAAAGCGGTTTTCACCCGTCCTCATGGCGCCATGAAATGTGCCGGCGCACCGATGAAAGCCACCAATCTGGTTGAATACTTCACCCAACAGAGCGGCCAACGCGACAACTTCCAGTTCGACTACTTCACCGCCGAGACTTTCCTGTTCTCCGTAAAGGCCTTTAATAACCGCCTGGACGGCATCTGGCAGGAGCGGGAGATCACCCCACACTACAGCCATACCATCAAGGCGATCGATACCGACAAGCGGGAAGTATTCTTTGCCAAAGCCGATGGCAGCACTCACAAGGAGGACTACGACTTTATCCACGTGGTGCCGCCAATGTCCGCCGTACCGGTTGTACACAACTCCGAACTGGCCGACCAGGGTACGTACAAGGGCTACGTCGAAGTGGATAAACACACCATGCAACACACCCGCTACCCGAACGTGTTTGGCCTCGGCGACACCGTTGGCACACCGATTGGCAAAACCGCCGCCTCCGTCAAATCCCAGCTACCGGTGGTTGCTGAAAACATCACCGCGCTGATTGCCGGTAAAACACCACAGGCCAAGTGGAACGGCTACACCTCCTGCCCGATGATCCTGGATACCAGCCACGCCATGCTGTGGGAGTTCGACTACGGCATGAAGCCGATGACCGCGTTGCCGCTGCAGGTGGTAGACCCACTGGAGAAAAGCAAGGTCGCCTGGGTGATGGAAAAGTCCCTGATCCGCCCGGTTTATGACGTGATGCTGGAAGGTTTCACCCCGGTATAACCCCAGCTCCAACCGCATAACAATCGGCTGCGACCCGTGGCCATGCAGCCGATTGTCATTTCTTGTGTTAAAAATGACACAACCCCACCTCCTAAACACCAGCCTTTAACCCGAACCTCACCGCCAGCCCGCATATTCCTTGACCTGCAGCAACGACAGGTAGGTTGGCACACCCTGTGCAAATAGTCGCTTACTCATTCAATGAACGACTACAAGGATCAGCACTATGGTCTCTGAAACCGTTGTAGAGTTGTCGCGCTGGCAGTTTGCCCTGACGGCGCTCTACCACTTCCTGTTTGTCCCGCTCACCCTGGGGCTCTCCTTTATGTTGGCCATCATGGAATCGGTATACGTGATGACCAACAAACAGGTGTACAAAGACATGACCCGCTTCTGGGGCAAGCTCTTTGGCATCAACTTCGCGCTGGGCGTAACCACCGGCCTCACCATGGAGTTCCAGTTCGGCACCAACTGGGCCTACTACTCCCATTACGTCGGTGACATTTTTGGCGCACCGCTGGCCATCGAAGGCCTGATGGCGTTTTTCCTGGAATCCACCTTTATCGGCCTCTTCTTCTTCGGCTGGGACCGTCTGAGCAAAGTCCAACACCTGAGTGTGACCTGGCTGGTTGCGATCGGCTCCAACTTCTCCGCGCTATGGATCCTGATCGCCAACGGCTGGATGCAGAACCCGGTTGGCGCCTACTTCAACTTTGAAACCATGCGTATGGAGATGGACAGCTTCGCCGAGGTGATCTTTAATCCGGTAGCGCAGGTGAAATTTGTCCACACCGTGTCCGCCGGTTACGTCACCGGTGCGATGTTTGTTCTGTCCATCAGCGCCTACTACATGCTACGCGGCCGCAACATCGGTTTCGCCCGCCGCTCCTTTGCGATCGCCTCCGCCTTTGGCTTGGCATCCGTGATGTCCGTGATCATCCTCGGCGACGAAAGTGGCTATGAGGTCGGTGACGTGCAGAAAGTGAAACTGGCCGCAATCGAAGCGGAATGGGAAACCCATCCGGCGCCCGCACCGTTCACCCTGGTTGGCCTGCCCAACCAAGAGGAACAAACCACCGACTACGCAGTGCGTATACCTTACCTGCTGGGCCTGATCGCCACCCGCTCCGTAAACGAAGAGGTTATCGGCATCAAGGATCTGATTCCGCAGGCGGTGGAACGCATCCGCAAAGGCATGGTGGCGTACGACCTGCTGCAGAAACTGCGTAACGGCGAAGACACCCCAGCCAACCGCGCAGCCTTCAGCGAAGTCAGCGACGACCTGGGTTACGGCCTGTTGCTCAAGCGCTACACCAATGATGTAGTGGACGCGACCGACGAGCAGATCAGCGCCGCCGCACACGACACCATTCCGCAAGTGGCGCCGATGTTCTGGACCTTCCGCTTTATGGTTGCCTCCGGTGTCATCATGCTGTTCACCTTTGGCGCCGCATTCTATTACACCGCACGCCGCCGCGAACACGAAACCCGCTGGCTGCTGAAGCTGGCGTTGTTCTGCCTGCCACTGCCGTGGCTGGCCTGTGAGCTGGGCTGGTTTGTTGCCGAGTTCGGCCGCCAACCCTGGGCAATCGGTGAGATCCTGCCCACCTACGTGGCGACCTCCAGCCTCACCGAAACCGACCTGTGGCTGAGCATCTTTGGCTTTATCGGCCTCTACAGTGTCTTCCTGGTGATCGAGATGTTCCTGATGATCAAGTACGTCCGCAAAGGCCCGGCAGCCCTGGAAACCGGCCGCTACGACAACGAAACCCCGCAGGATAAAAACACCCCACTGCCACAGGGAGAACTGCAGCATGTTTGATTACGAAACACTTCGCCTGATCTGGTGGCTGCTGGTTGGCGTGCTGCTGATCGGTTTCGCCATCACCGATGGTTTTGATATGGGGGCTGCGATCCTGCTGCCCCTGGTCGGCAAAACCGACACCGAACGCCGCGTAGTGATCAACACCCTCGGTCCGCACTGGGACGGGAACCAAGTCTGGTTTATTACCGCCGGTGGCGCCATCTTTGCGGCATGGCCGCTGGTGTACGCCACCGCCTTCTCCGGCTTTTACTGGGCGATGCTACTGGTACTGTTTGCCCTGTTCTTCCGTCCGGTGGGTTTTGAGTACCGCAGCAAAATGCCCAGCACCCGCTGGCGCAACAACTGGGACCTGGGCCTCTGCTTTGGTTCCTTCGTACCCGCGCTGGTGTTTGGTGTCGCCTTCGGCAACCTGTTCCTCGGCGTACCCTTCCAGTTCGACGAGCTCACCCGCCCAACCTACACCGGTTCGTTCTGGGCGCTGCTCAATCCGTTTGCCCTGATCTGCGGCCTGACCTCTGTGGCAATGCTGGCCCTGCAGGGCGCGATCTGGTTGCAGATGCGTGCGGGCGGCGCCGTAACGGCGCGCGCACAGACCTATGCCACCCTGCTCGGTCCTGCTGTGAGCGGCCTACTGGTGATCGCGGGTATCTGGCTGATACTGGGTATCGAAGGCTACGAGATCAGCAGCGCGGTGAGCGGTGATGCGGCCTCCAACCCGCTGAGCAAATCCGTGGTTCGCAGCGACAGCTGGTTTGGCAACTTTGCCCGCTACCCACTGCTCTGGTTACTGCCGGTCAGTGCTGTACTGCTGCCCTTCCTGGCCAGCCGCTTGGCAGCAGCCAACAAAGGTGGATTCGCCTTCCTGTTCAGCTCACTGAGCATCAGCGCGATCATCCTGCTGGCAGGCACCACGCTATTCCCATTTGTAATGCCGTCATCCAGCGATCTGGCAAGCAGCCTCACGCTGTGGGATGCCACCTCCAGCCAGCTGACCCTGGAAATCATGCTCTGGGTTGCAGTGTTCTTCGTCCCGATCATTCTCGGCTACACCACCTGGAGCTACTACAAGATGTGGCGCCGGATCGAACCGGAGTTTATCGAACAGAACAGCGTTTCCAATTACTGATCAGGAGAGAAATCGATGTGGTACTTTGCCTGGATTCTGGGTGTGCTGCTGGCCTGCAGCTTCGGCATCATCAACGCCATGTGGCTGGAGAACCAGCTTGAAGACAAGCACAGCCATGACTACGACTCCGGCCCCAAAGCCGGTAACCGGAAGCAGGTTTGAACCTGCCCCACGTTCAACCGGACGCCTGTGAATCAGGCGTCCTCACCCTGCTCCAGCTTGCGGTACAAGGTACGCAAACTGCAGCCGGCAATCTCTGCCACCTGGGTTTTGTCGCTGTAGGTGGCCAACAGTTGCTGCAGGTACGCCTGCTCCACCTGTTCCAGGGAGGCTTTCTCCCGGGCCAGGCTTGTCAGGTTCTTCCCGTCCCTGCTCGGCAGTGGCTGCAGCGGCAGCAGGTTGAGACTGCGCTGGATCACATCGGCACCGATCTCGTCATCGGCGCGCAGCACCACAGCCCGCTCGAGGATATTTTTCAGCTCGCGGATATTGCCCTTAAAGGGATAGGTCGCCAGCAGCTGCAACGCCTCATCGGTCAGGCGCAACGGCGCCTGGTCGTCGATCCGCAGCAGGATGCTTTCCACCAGCAGCGGCAGATCCTCCTTGCGCTCCTCCAACCCCGGCAGCTGGATCGGGAAGGTGCTGATTCGGTGGAACAGATCCTCACGAAACTCACCTTTTTCCACCATCGCCAACAGGTTCTTGTGGGTGGCGCATACGAGGCGGAAATCCGCTGCCATCGGTTTGCTCTCACCCACCGGACGAAAGGTCTTGGTTTCGATCAGGCGCAACAGCTTCACCTGCTGCGCCAATGGCACGTCGCCCACTTCATCCAGAAACAGCGTGCCGCCTTCGGCGGACTGCACCAGACCGGTCCGGTTATGGGTCGCACCGGTGAAAGCACCTTTAATGTGACCAAACAGTTCGCTCTCAAACAGGGAGTCGCTCAGACCGGAGCATTCCACGGTGACAAAGGGTTTACGCACTCGAGGGCTGGCCGCGTGGATCGCTTGGGCCGCCAACTCTTTACCGGCACCGGAAGGGCCCACCAGCAACACATTGGTGCTAGTTTCACCGACCCGCTGGATCAGTTCCACCAGCTCGTTAAAGCGCGGACTGCGCCCAATCATCTTGTTGGCAATGGGTTCGGCGCTGACTTCGCGGACCTGTTTCATCACCTCGATAAAGTAGGGCCGCTCTTCTTCATCGGTGATCGGAATGGTTTCGATCACCATATGCTCTTTGCCCTGCGGGGTGTTGTGGATATGCAACACACTGGCGCGCTTGTCGCTATCACGGGCCTCCTGCATCGGGCAGGTCTCCCCCTCCAGATCACAGGGGCGCTGATACCCGTGCGACAGGTAGTAGCACTTCTCGGATGCTGCACTGCTCAAACCACCAAAGCGGTAGTCGTAGCGGCTGTTGGTCGCCACCACGTTGTAATCCGCATCGATCAGTACGGCTGGATCCTGATAGCTATCCAGCACATTGGTCATGGTGTTCAACCAACCCGCTTCGGTCATGTCTTCTGCACTCCAACACCCGCCCCCGCCAGGGGTTTTGTCAAACTTGTCACAATACTGCCAATGATGACCAATAAATCAGCCTTACGCCACAGGGGATCCGTGGCATGAAACAAACGACAACCACACTTTTCACCGCTCCGGACAGCAAAACCCTGCTGCGCCTCTGCAACCAACTTGCCGCACCGGAGTACCGCTGGCTGACGTTACTGGGTGCCCTGCAGACCCTCAACACCATCGCATTTGCCGCACTGATCGCCTGGCTGATCAACGATACGGTTTATCTAGGTCACCACAACTGGCAGCAATCACCTTTCTGGCTGGCCCTGGGTGCGGTTCTGAGCCTGCAAGCACTTCTCCCGCTTGTACGCGGACGTATTGGCGATCGCGCCAGCATCAAGATCCGCCGCGCGCTGCGCGAACAGATCCTGCAACACTGCCGCCAACTGGGTATCCAGCTTCAACCGGAGTTCAGCGCCAGCGAGCTCAGCACGCTGCTCAGCCGGGAGATCGACAGCCTGCGCGGCTACTTCGCCGAGTTTCAACCACAGCAACGTCTGGCGATGCTCTCCCCGATTCTTATCATCGTCGCAACCAGCTTCGTTAACTGGCTGGTACCGCTGATGCTTGCACTCACCGCCCCACTTATTCCACTTTTTATGATCATCGTGGGCCACAAAGCCGCCGATGCGAGCCGCCAGAACCTGCAACAACTCAACCGTTTGGGTTCACTTCTTGCGGACCGCCTGAAGGGACTGGAAACCCTGCAACAGGCCGATACCATCCAGACCGAACAGGAGCAGCTGTTCCAACAGTCCGACCAATACCGCCGCGCCACCATGAAAGTCCTGCGCCTGGCGTTTCTTTCAGGCACCCTGCTGGAGTTCTTCAGCGCTATCAGCGTGGCGCTGGTTGCGGTGTATCTGGGCCTGTTCTTTCTCGGTAAATACGATCTGGGCAGCTGGCAGGCACTCACACTGGCGCACGGGATCTTCCTGCTGATGTTGGCACCGGAGTTCTACCTGCCCCTGCGTCGCCTCGGTGCGCTGTATCACACCAAGGCGGATGCAACGAGCGTCGCCGAGCACCTGCTTAAACTGTTCCAGCTCACACCGGTACAGCCCCATACAAACACACGCCATACGCTGAACGGCAGCGAACCGATCAGCCGCCTGGAGTTAAACGACCTGCAATGCGGCTACCACAATACAGCGGTCGGCACACCGGTCAGCCTGCAGCTTACCCCCGGCGAACGCGCACTGCTCTGCGGCCCCTCCGGTATCGGCAAAAGCACCCTGCTGGACACTGTCGTCGGTCTGCTACCCGCACTACACGGCGAGATCATCTGCAACGGCAAACCCATTTGCAGCTTCCATAACACCGAGTGGCAGCGTCGTATCGGCTATATGACCCAACAACCGGAACTGCTCTACGCCAGCATCCGCGACAACCTCTGCCTGGGACACCCGTTCAGCGACGAACAGCTTTTTGATGCCCTGCACTCTGCGCAGGTTGATGAGGTTGTGCAGGCCCTGCCGGGCGGACTGGATTACACGATCAGCGACAATGGCGGTTACCTGTCCGGCGGCCAGGCACAACGCATCGCCCTGGCCCGCGTCTTCCTGCACCAACCGGACCTGCTCCTGCTGGATGAAGCCACCGCCAGCCTCGACGATGCGACCGCGGACGCCTTTATGCAGGGACTGGAACGCTACTGCCAACAGGGAGGCATGGTCCTGATGGTCAGCCATCGCCAGCAGGACCGGGCGCTGTTCGACCAAATCATTGAACTCGCGCCTCCTCCAGCCAAATCCAAAACACCCCTTCAGGAGACCGCCACATGCTGATACGTCGTTATTTCCAGCTGTTGCGGCAGCAGCGCAGCATGATGCTATGCGGTATTGCGCTGGCGGTCATCACCGCGTTGGCTGGTATCGCCCTGCTCGCAGTTTCCGGCTGGTTTATCAGTGCCACCGCGCTGGCCGGACTTACCGTCGCTGGTGCCCATGGCTTTAACTACTTTGCCCCGGGCGCCGTGGTGCGTGGTCTCTCGATCACCCGCACCGCAGGCCGTTACGGCGAGCGCCTGACCACCCACGAAGCCACCCTCAGGGTGATCGCACGCCTGCGCGCCGAACTGTTTGGCCAGATCGCCAACCACAGCTGGCAGAAACAGCAACTCAACAGCCACAAAGCCAGCAGCCAGTTGCTGGGTGATATCGAACACGCCGAAGGGTTATACCTCAACGCGCTGGTACCCGCTCTGGTCAGCCTCATCAGTGCCCTGGCATACCTGCTTTGTATCGGACTATTTCTACCCGAGCTGCTGCGCTGGATCGCCATGCCCTTTGCCGCATCACTGTTGCTGGTCCCCTACCTGCACTGGCGCACAGTGAGCGCCATGCAAGACCAGCTACATCAGGAGCGCAACCAGCAGTGGAGCGACACCAGCTCCCTGTTCAGCAACCTACGCACCCTGACATTGTTTCAGCGCTTATCCACAGCCGGCGCCCAACTGCAAGAGAGCGCCAGCACAGCAGATAACACCGAGCAGCAAACCAGTCGCGGTCAGCAGCGGCTCACCGCTTGCCATCAACTGCTATTGGGTCTGATTACACTGCTGACCCTGTGGCAGGGATTGGTCGCCCTGCAGCTGGACACCCTCGCCGGCGCCGAGCTGTTTATGCTGCTCCTACTGACCCTGGGCACTCAGGAGGTGATTGCCGCCAATGCCGGTGCCCTGAGCCAGTTTGGGCTGGGCTACCGGGCTTTGAAACGGATCGAACAGCAATGCACTCAGTCACAACCCGACGACCAACGCCAGCATTCGAAGAGCGATCAAGCCCTCATCGGGATCAGTGATCTGACATTCAGTTATCCACAAGCAACAACACCTGTGTTCAAGCACCTGGATCTTTCACTGCATTCAGCGCACTGGCACTGGCTGACGGCTGCCAGCGGCTGCGGCAAGACCACCCTGCTGCAGCTGATCGCTGGTCGGCTGCAACCAAAGGAAGGGAATATTCGTATTAGGGGACCACAAGGACTCAGCGAGGATATCGGTCTGATGCCGCAACGGATTGGCATCTTGCGCGGCAGCCTGCGCTACAACCTCTGCCTCAACCACAGCTATACAGACACCCAATTGATGCAGGCCCTGCAGATGGTGGAGCTGGACAACTGGTGCGCGAGCCTACCGGAGGGATTGGACAGCTGGCTGGGACAGGGGGAGCTGATGCCGTCGGGCGGTGAGATCAAACGCCTGGGGCTGGCACGGCTGATCCTGCAGGACCGGCCTATCCTGCTATTGGATGAACCGACCGCAGGCATCGACCAGCAACGCGCTGCACGTATATTCAAGCGGCTACGCCCCCACTGGCAGGACAAGCTGGTATTGATCAGCAGCCACGATCGCAGCCTGATCACACCCGCTGATATGGAGATTGAACTCTGACAGCTCGCCCCCCCAAAAAAAACAAAACGGAGCCATCAGGCTCCGTTTTCAGTGTGATCTGTTATCCGACACTCAGGTCGGATTAGCGCGGCTGCTCAGCGCAAGATTGTCGCGATGCACCAGTTCCGCTTCACCGACAAAACCCAGAATGGTCTCGATCTGTGAGCTCGGTTTACCGATAATCTTACGCGCCGCTTCGATACCGTAGTTCACCAGACCGCGCGCCACGATATAGTCGTTTTCATCGACCATCAGCACCATCTCACCACGGGAGAAGTTACCTTTCACGCTCTTCACACCGGCCGGTAGCAAACTCTTACCGCCGGTGGTCAGCGCTTTCACCGCACCCGCATCCAGCACCAGGGTGCCTTTTGCCTGCAGGTGACCGGCGATCCACTGCTTACGCGCCGCTTCCGGTTGCTGATCAGGTACCAGCAGGGTACCGATGCTCTCACCGGTACGCAGGCGGGTCAGCACATTGTCTTCACGCCCACTCGCAATCACGGTCACCGCACCGGAACGCGCCGCCAGCTTGGCTGCGCGTACCTTGGTCGCCATACCACCACGACCCAGCTTACCGCCACCGCCAGCCATCGCATCCAGCGCCGGATCACCCGCACGCCCTTCGGAAACGAATTCGGCGTCCGGGTTCTTACGTGGATCTTCCTTATACAGGCCACGCTGGTCGGTCAGGATCACCAGACCATCCGCTTCCACCAGGTTCGCAACCAGCGCACCCAGAGTATCGTTATCACCAAAGCGGATCTCGTTGGTGACTACGGTGTCGTTCTCGTTCACCACCGGCACAACACCCAGCTCCAGCAAGCTGCGCAGGGTCGCACGGGCGTTCAGGTAACGCTTGCGGTCCGAGTGGTCTTCGTGGGTCAGCAGGATCTGCGCTGTGTGCATATCATGACGCTGGAAGTTGGTCTCGTAAGCCTGTACCAGCCCCATCTGACCCACGGCCGCCGCGGCCTGCAGTTTAAACACCTCATGGGGTCGCTCAGTCCAGCCAAGACGCGTCATACCTTCAGCAATAGAACCTGAAGATACCAGTACGATTTCCATACCCTGCGCACGCAGAGCCGCCAGCTGCTCAACCCAGTGGGCGATAGCTGCATGATCCAGCCCCTGACCATCATTGGTCAGCAGGGCACTCCCGATCTTTACGACCCAGCGCTTTCCTTTGACTAACTGTTGGCGTTCAGATGTCACGAAATTACCTCAATCCTATTCACGCACCCATTCGACTTCGACATCGTAATCATCATCGTCGAAGTCATCATCCAGCTCATCGGCTGCTTTTGCATTGTTTCTACGGGACAGGCGCAGCTCTTCGATACGGGCGCGTGCTTCCACATCGATCTGCTCGCGAATTGCGTGTTCCTGCTCCAGAATGCTTGGATCTTCCTCGATCGCATAAATACGATCATCCAGGAAAGTTTGAATCTCTTTTACCAGCGCACCAGTACCGTCACTGCTGATAGCGGAGATACGGTACACCGGACCTTCCCAGTTCAGCGCATCGATCACTGACTGGCAACGCTCTTCGCGCTCCTCTTCCGGCACCATGTCCAGCTTGTTCAGTACCAGCCAGCGTGGCTGCTCAGACAGCGTACCCGAGAATTTCTCCAGTTCACTGACAGCAACAGACGCCGCTTCTGCCGGCGTAACTTCATCCCACGGCGCCATATCCACGATGTGTAACAGCAGGCGGTTACGTGCCAGGTGTTTCAGGAAGCGGATACCCAGACCAGCACCTTCTGCCGCACCTTCGATGATGCCTGGAATATCAGCGATCACGAAGCTACGGTGCTTCTCAGTACGTACCACACCCAGGTTTGGCACCAGGGTGGTAAACGGGTAGTTGGCCACTTTTGGCTTTGCCGCAGATACTGCACGGATAAAAGTGGATTTACCGGCATTTGGCAGACCCAGCAGACCCACATCCGCCAGCACCTTCAGTTCCAACTTCAGGTTGCGGGTTTCACCCAGCGAACCCTTAGTGGTCTGACGTGGCGCACGGTTCACACTGCTCTTGAAGCGGGTGTTACCCAGGCCATGGAAACCACCCTGGGCGATTTTCTCACGTTGGCCGATCTCAGTCAGGTCGATCAGCACCTCGTCAGTGTCGGTATCGATAATGGTGGTACCCACCGGCACTTCCAGCACCAGATCTTCACCTTTGGCACCGGTACAATCGCGGCCCATACCATTCTGGCCGTTTTCCGCTTTAAAGCGACGGGTAAAACGGTAGTCCACCAGGGTATTCAGGGATTCGCTGGCTTCGAAATAGATCGAGCCACCGTCACCACCATCGCCGCCATCCGGACCGCCTTTCGGGATATACTTCTCGCGCCGAAAGCTCATACAGCCATTGCCTCCCTTGCCGGCTTCTACCGTAATCATCACTTCATCGACAAACTTCATCTGCTTCCCCCGAAAGGTTTTGCCCTTGTCTGGTTAAGACAACAGAGCGATTTAAAATGCACAAACAAAAAAGCTCCGCCTGTGCGGAGCTTTTTGCAAGGAAAAGACCTTATTAGGCAGGTACAACAGTGATGTACTTACGCTTCTGAGGGCCTTTTACTTCAAACTTCACTACGCCGTCTGCAGTTGCAAACAGAGTGTGATCTTTACCGCAACCTACGTTTGGACCAGCGTGGAATTTAGTACCGCGCTGACGAACCAGGATGTTGCCTGCGGTCACAACCTGACCACCGAAACGCTTGACACCAAGGCGTTTCGATTCGGAGTCGCGACCGTTGCGAGTAGAACCCGCGGCCTTCTTATGAGCCATTCTCTAATCTCCGCTCGATTGATTAGGCGTTGATGCCAGTAATTTTAACTTCAGTGTACCACTGACGGTGGCCCTGACGTTTCATGTGGTGCTTACGACGCTTGAATTTCAGAATCTGAACTTTCTTACCGCGACCGTGCTCAACAACCTCAGCTGTTACCTTAGCACCTTCAACAACTGGTGCACCGACTTTGATGTCGTCACCGTTGCCAACCAGCAATACGCGATCGAACTCAACGTTCGCGCCCTGCTCAGCTGCCAGCTTTTCCAGTTTCAGGGTTTGACCTTCCTGAACTCGGTACTGCTTGCCGCCGCTTACGATTACTGCGTACATGATTTTCTCCGTATATTTAGCCCATCCGGCTACTGGAAAACGACCTACTTCTAATGGCCAACCCATATGGTAGGGAGCTTAATTTGGATGAACTAGGGCGCGCGATTATATAGGAGTTTGTGCAATTGAGCAACTCTTGACCGGTTTCCTTGACAGTCACCCTGACTGTCCCTAGCATGCGCCCATACTCTATATATGTATATATATCCGCCATGCAGCCACATCAGCTAAATCCTCAGATCGAACCGCAGTTTGAAGCCGTCAACGATTACATCATTAATCACCTCGGCTCTAATGTTCCTCTTGTCGAAAAAATCGGCCACTACATCGTCGAGAGTGGCGGCAAACGTCTGCGCCCGCTGCTGGTACTACTCAGTGCAAACGCCTGTGGTTATAACGGTGACAAGCACGTCCCACTGGCGGCGATTATCGAGTTTATCCACACCGCGACCCTGCTCCATGACGACGTTGTGGACAATTCCGAGCTGCGTCGCGGCAAAGACACCGCCAACGCTAAATGGGGCAACGCACCTAGCGTACTAGTTGGCGACTTCCTCTACTCCCGTGCTTTCCAGGTTATGGTTGAGATCGGCAGCATGGATATCATGCAGGTGATCTCCAACGCCACCAACGTCATTGCCGAAGGCGAAGTTCTGCAACTGCTCAACGCCAAAAACCCGGACACCACCGAGGATGCCTACATGCAGGTCATCCTGGGTAAGACCGCGATGCTGTTTGAAGCAGCTACCGAATCCGGTGCAATCCTAACCGACTGCACCGCAGAAGAACGTGAAGCCCTACGCCTCTACGGCCGCCATCTGGGTATCGCCTTCCAGCTGATCGACGACGTGATGGATTACCTCTCCACCGCGGAAGAGATGGGTAAAAACGTGGGCGACGATCTGGCTGAGGGTAAACCAACCCTGCCACTGATCCACGCCATGCGCGAAGGCAACGACGAGGAACGCCAGCTGATCCGCCAGGCGATCCGCAAAGGCGGCCTGGACGATCTGGAACCAATCATGGAGATCGTACGCAACACTGGCGCGATCACCTACACCCAACAGCGCGCCCAGGATGAAGCGGACAAAGCAATTGCCGCGCTGGACGTACTGGCCGACAGCTCCTTCAAAGAGACCCTGAAGCAGCTGGCCGATATCGCTGTTAAGCGTAACGCTTAAGCCGCAATCTCTCATGCACCGGATCGTTGGTCCGGTGCACTCTCACCTCTGCAACACTGATCCTTATTTATCGACCAACAGGTAAGCCACATCCTTACCCTTAGGCCCGTCTTCGGTTTCGCTCAGACGACTGATCTCAAAGCGTTCGCCGTACAGATCACGCACCTCTGATTCCGCAATGGCAAACGGTGGCCCCTGCTCCCCTTCAAACTCCATGGTGATCAGCAGCATCGGCACCCCGGCCGGTAATTGTTCACACAGCATCTGTGCATACGCCCTGCGCATCTCCGGTGGCAAGGCCACCAAGGCGGCTCGATCATACACGGCACCGACCCCATCGAAGCGTGTCGCATCCAGTGCAAACATATCCCCACACAGCAGCTCGATTCCGTCGCAACGGTATGCCTGATACGACGCACTTCCAGCAACCGCAGCCTCAGCACCATTTTCAGCAAAAAATGCTTCACAGGCGCCCTGGTTCAGCTCTACACCCACAACGGAGTGCTCCTGCTCCCGTAACCACAGCATATCGCGACTCTTACCGCACAACGGCACCAGCACCTTCGTGTCGGCAGCCAGATTCAGTGCCGACCAGTGCCTTTGCAGCTGCGCGTTGATCTCCTGCTGATGAAAGCCAATGCGCCCCTCTTCCCAACGCGCATGCCAAAAAGCGTGCTCCATAACGACCCCTAAGCCCTAAGTTTTAAACTTTTTACGGATTTTAACTGACACAGGCCGTGCCACGCAGGACCCAAATCGGTATAATCACGCGATATTTTAAGAAAAATTTGGGTAAACAGTTTCCAATGACAAGACCTTCCTCTTTTAATCGCGATGAGCTGCTGTCTTGCGGCCACGGCGAAATGTTTGGCCCGGGTAACGCCCGCCTGCCGATCGGCAACATGCTGATGATGGATCGTATCCTGACGATCACCGAAGACGGTGGTGAATTCGGCAAAGGCGAAATCATTGCCGAGCTGGATATCAACCCTGACCTGTGGTTCTTCGCATGTCACTTTGAGGAAGATCCTGTAATGCCAGGCTGTCTGGGCCTGGACGCTATGTGGCAGCTGGTAGGCTTCTACCTGGGCTGGCGCGGAAACAAAGGCCGCGGTCGCGCTCTGGGTGCCGGTGAAGTTAAATTCTTCGGCCAGGTCCTGCCTACTGCCAAGAAAGTTACCTACCACATTCAGCTGAAGCGTGTTATCGAGCGCAAGCTGGTAATGGGCATCGCAGACGCTTCCATGTCTGTAGACGGCCGAGAAATCTACACCGCAAAAGATCTGCGTGTTGGTCTGTTCACTTCGACTGACGACTTCTGATCATTTCAGCGGTCATACTTACAAGGCCGCTGAAACCCTCTACTTCGAAAATCCTCATCCTCAACGAGTAGCCAAGCGGCATGGATTATCGGAGAATAGTGGGTCATTTGCTGTATAAATACAACCGAGTGGAATAAGAGAGGCATCACATGCGACGGGTCGTAGTTACCGGTATGGGGATCGTGTCCTGCCTGGGCACAGATAAGGAGTCTGTCCTGGAGTCACTGCAGCAGGGGCGCTCCGGCATCAAATTCCAGGAAGATTACAAAGAACGCGGTTTCCGCAGCCATGTAGCGGGCAGCATCGACATCGACTTCTCCGAGAAGATCGATCGCAAACTGCTGCGCTTCATGGGTGATGCCGCGGCATACACTTACATCGCCATGAACGAGGCGATTGCAGATTCTGGCCTGGAAGAAGACCAGGTATCCAACGAACGCACCGGCCTGATCGTAGGTTCCGGCGGCGCATCTGCAGCCAACATCGTTGAAAGCGCTGACATCACTCGCGAGAAAGGCGTTAAGCGCGTAGGCCCTTACCGTGTAACCCGTACCATGGGTTCTACCGTTTCCGCATGTCTGGCAACCCCTTTCAAGATCAAGGGTGTTAACTACTCCATCACCTCCGCATGTGCGACCAGCGCACACTGTATCGGTAACGCGATGGAGCAGATCCAGCTGGGCAAACAGGACGTAGTGTTTGCCGGTGGCGGTGAAGAACTGCACTGGGCTCAGACCGCTATGTTTGACGCGATGGGCGCACTGTCCAGCAAGTACAACGAAACTCCAGAGCAAGCATCCCGCGCATACGACGCAAACCGTGACGGTTTCGTTATCGCAGGCGGCGCTGGCGTACTGGTAATCGAAGAGCTGGAACACGCGAAAGCACGTGGCGCGAAGATCTACGCTGAGCTGGTTGGCTATGGCGCAACTTCCGATGGCTACGACATGGTTGCCCCTTCCGGCGAAGGCGCTGTTCGCTGCATGAAGCAGGCGATGGCAACCGTTGACGGTCCTATCGACTACATCAACGCTCACGGCACCTCTACACCTGCTGGCGACATGCAGGAACTGAAGGCGATGAAAGAGACCTTCGGCGACGAGATGCCGCCAGTAAGCTCCACCAAGTCCCTGTCCGGTCACTCTCTGGGTGCTGCAGGCGTACAGGAAGCCGTATACTGCCTGCTGATGCAGCAGAACGACTTCATCTGCGCATCTGCAAACGTAGAAGAGCTGGATCCGGAAGCGGAAGGCCTGCCGGTTGTAACCGAGCGTCGCGACGGCGTGAACCTGGAGCGCGTAATGTCCAACAGCTTCGGCTTCGGCGGCACCAACTCCACACTGGTGTTCGAGAAGTTCAACGGCTAATCGATGACCTGATTTCAGGTCGCGATAAAAAAACCGCCTTCGGGCGGTTTTTTTACATTCAACCTAGAGAGCAGATAGTTATTTTAGATCATCATTAGATGGTCTATTTTTTTGTCTTGATTAGATTAACATCTACACCTATAGTTAGATAAAATAAGTCGGAAT
>NZ_CAXRBQ010000147.1:0-19255 GCF_964228735.1 Pontibacterium sp.
TACGGTGGTGATGGACGTACCCACTCAGGACGTGATCTCCCGCGACAACGTTTCGGTGATGGTCAACGCCGTGGTGTATTACCGCGTAGTGGATTCCCAGAAAGCGATCATCAATGTGGAAAACTTCCACGAAGCCACCAGCCAGCTGGCACCAACCACCCTGCGCTCGGTGCTCGGCCAGCATGAACTGGACGAGATGCTCTCCTCCCGTGATGCCCTCAACAAGGACATCCAGACCATCCTCGACCAGCAAACCGACGACTGGGGCATCAAAGTGAGTAACGTAGAGATCAAACACGTGGACCTGAACGAATCGATGATTCGCGCCATCGCCAAGCAGGCAGAGTCCGAGCGTGAACGACGCGCGAAAGTGATCCACGCCACCGGTGAGTTGGAAGCCTCCGAGAAACTGCGTGAAGCCGCCCGAATCCTGGCAGAGCAACCGCAGGCGATGCAGCTGCGTTACCTTCACACCCTGACCGAGATCGCCGGTGAGCACAGCAACACCATCGTTTTCCCACTGCCGATCGACCTGTTAAAGAGCCTGCAAGATACCCTGAACAAAGGCACAAATAGCAGCACCTAACGCTGCACTTTAACCCAGAGATCGCATACCATCCCTGCTATCCGTTTCGTCATATCAGGGACACCGCCGTGCAGGACATTATCACCCAGAGCCAGTCCGTTTCGCTGACGTCCAGCGCAGACCGTTACCAGAAACCGGGCCTGCCGCTGCTGCAGATCAGCAACCAAAGCTGCGATGCCGTCATCGCACTGCAGGGTGCCCACCTGCTGGAATTCACCCTGAAGAACGGCACCAAGCTGCTCTGGTTGAGCCCAAATGCCATCTTTGCTGAAGGCAAAGCGATCCGCGGTGGCATCCCGGTCTGCCTGCCCTGGTTTGGTGTAAACCGAAAAGATCCTTCGAAACCCAAACACGGCTTCGTGCGCAACCAGGATTGGCAGCTCACCACTCTCCGTGAACCAGATACAGAGACTACCGAGCTGGTATTTAGCTATACCGCCAGCGAAGAAGACCTGAAGCTGTTCCCGCATGCATTCAGCGCGAAACTGACACTGCGCCTGTCACACCAGATCGACATGCAGCTGGAAGTGAGTAACCACTCCGATGGTGACGCCCAGTTTAGTTGGGCCCTGCACAGCTACCACCCGGTGGCTAATCTGACCGACGTACGCGTCAGCGGTCTGGCTGGTCTGAGCTACCTGGATAACCTGCAGGGCCTGAAACCGGTGAGACAAGAGGGGGATGTCCGTTTCTACGGCGAGGTCGATCGGGTGTATGAATCGGTACCAGCCACCCAACAGATCCTCGGCACACCCAACCTGAATATCACCGGCGAGAACTGCCCCACCGCGATTGTCTGGAACCCAGGCGCAGCAAACGCTGCCGCAATGGCTGATGTGGGAGAAGAGATCCACCAGCAATTTATCTGCGTAGAGAGGGGTGCTGCGTTCGCTAACAGCTGGACTCTGGGATCAGGTGAGTCCCGCTGTGCACGTTTGCAGATTGCGGAATCAACGCCCAAGTAATACCTGAGCAATCATATCTGGTATTCTCTGACGAAACTTCCTGATCACACTGTGGAGCTTTTATGTCGATCAGCAATGCGGTCATCAACATTACCAACCTGCGCCTGCGCACCTTTATCGGTTTTAATCCGGAAGAGATGACCAAACAACAGGACGTTGTCATCAATATCGAGATCCACTACCCAGCTGACAAAGCGATGGCTAACGACGATGTAGAAGCCGCACTGAACTACAAAACCATCACCAAACAGGTGATCTCCCATGTCGAAGCCGGTCACTTCAAACTACTGGAAAAACTGGTGTCTGACGTGCTGGATATCTGCTCGGAGCACCCGTGGACTGAATACGCGCGTGTGACCATTGATAAACCACACGCGCTGCGCTTTGCAGATTCGGTATCGTTGTCGCTGGAGTGGCGTAGGTAAATATCGGAAACACTGGGTTGTGTGGTACAACGCGCAACCCAGTTAGTGCGAGCAAGCCTCAGGACTCTTCAATATCCTGCATCAAGGCCGAACGGCTACCCTCCGGTACTGCCATCTCCACCGAATACTGTGGGTGATCCACCCCCATCTTCACACCGGTCTTGATATTCAGCACTGACCGTTGCATCTCAGGCGTAAGTTCAAAACGCAGGAAATGCACACTGGAGGTTTTCTCTTCGTTGTCCCGCTCCAGATCCTCATCAGCAATCGCATACACCGGTGCATGACCGTTCACCCGCACCCATACCTTGCGTTCCACACCGATCAATTCAGAGAGCGCCTGACGGCGTTGCTCCACATCGTCGTATTCGATCAACATGGTGGCTTTCCAGTTGCCGCCATCTGGGATTAGCGGATTGTAAGTATCCAGCTCTTCCTGAATCGCATCGGCTTCGAAAATCCGCTCGGCGCGCAGCATCTCCTGAATTTGGTACTGCATGGTGAGGCGGTCTTCAAACAACAGGCGGATATGATCCCCCAGCATCACCTGACGGTTGGCTTTGTGGGCCATTACGTCCCGACGAAAGTTGTCTCGACATTCGGCATAGGCTTCCAACGACAGCAGATCAGCACGGGTCAGCTTGTTCATAATCAGATTTCCTCAGAGTCCGTATGCTTTGTGCAGTAGGGAGATCGGGTGCTGGGATTCAGGGCGTTCGCTCAGCTGGGCGATATGGCCTCCGGCCATCGGGCAGTCGCTGCTCAGGGTAGATCCCTCAGCGGCCTGAACTTTACGCGCTACGGGACGACCAATCTTCACGGCCTTATCGTGGGTTTCCACTTTCACGGCGTAGGTGCCGTCGTGACCGGAACAGCGCTCCAGCACATTCACCTTGGTATCTGGCACCAGACTCAGCACATCACGCGCCTTGTAGCCGATGTTCTGTACCCGCAGATGACAGGCAACCTGATAACTGATATCGCCAAGCGGATTGGAAAAATCGGTGCGCAACAGGCCGTCTTTATGGCGCAGCCAGAGATATTCAAAGGGATCAAAGAAGGCATTTTTTACTTTCTGGACCTGTGGATCGTCCGGGAACATCAGTGGCAGTTCCTGCTTGAACATCAGCACACAGGATGGCACTAAAGCGGTCAGGTCATAGCCTTTATCCACAAGCGCTGCCAGTACGGGTACATTGTGCTCTTTGGCGCGCTCAACACTTTCCAGGTCGCCCAGCTCCATCTTTGGCATGCCGCAGCAGCGTTCGCTGTTTACCAGTTTCACTGCAATGTCGTTGTGATGAAACACATCCACCAAATGGGTGCCCAGCACCGGGCTGTTGTTGTTCCCGTAACAGGTGGTAAAGAGTGCAACCTGGCCACGGGTCTGCTCGGTGGACCTGACCTTGACCTCACGCAGTTCGTGCAGCTGCTCTTTCACCCGTTTGCGCATGGTGTTGGAGTGAAACTTAGGCAAGACGGCCTGATGATGCACGCCCATGGTTTTTTCCAGCAGGTTACGCGCCCAGCGTTGCTCGTTCATGGTGTTGATGGTTACATCCACCACGGGAATCGTCGCCCAGCGACCAACACTGTCGGTACTGGTCAGCACTTTGTCGCGGAAACTGGCGCCCTGCTGCTGGTATTTCACTGCTTTGGCACGCAACATCAGGTGGGGAAAGTCGACGTTCCACTCATGGGGCGGCACGTACGGGCACTTGGTCATAAAACACATATCACAGAGGTAACACTGGTCGGCGACTTTCATGTAGTCCGCCGGATCAACCCCGTCGATCTCCATCGTGTCGGACTCGTCCACCAGGTCAAACAGGGTGGGAAAGGACTCGCACAGGTTCACACAACGCCGGCAGCCGTGGCAGATATCAAACACCCGCTCCAGCTCTTTATTCAGCTCGTCGGCGTCATAAAACGATTCGTTTTTCCAATCCAGGGGGTGACGTGTAGGTGCGTCCAGGCTGCCCTCACGGTCAGGCGACTTGCTCATACCGTTGGTCTCGCAGCCGGAGATCGGAGCGCATTACTGCACCCTTGCTCCGATCCCCGTATCAGGGATTAGTCCAAAGCATCCAGTGCTTTCTGGAATCGGTTGGCGTGGCTGCGCTCGGCCTTCGCCAGGGTTTCGAACCAGTCGGCAATCTCATCAAACCCCTCGTCACGGGCAACTTTGGCCATGCCCGGATACATATCGGTGTATTCGTGGGTTTCGCCGGCAATGGCGGCTTTGAGGTTGTCGGCGGTCTGGCCGATTGGCAGACCGGTGGCGGGATCACCCACCTCTTCCAAGTAATCGAGATGGCCATGAGCATGGCCGGTCTCACCTTCAGCGGTAGAGCGGAACACCGCAGACACGTCATTGTAGCCTTCTACGTCAGCCTTAGCGGCAAAGTAGAGATAACGTCGGTTGGCCTGGGATTCGCCCGCAAATGCATCCTTCAGATTCTGCTCCGTCCTGCTACCTTTGAGAGACATGGTCACTCTCCTCTAAACAGTGAATCAAGACAGCTCAATTTAAGGATAGGTAAGCGTGACGGGCGTTTCTAAATAAAGATTCTTTATTCTGACTATTGAGTACCGCTATCGCTACGGCCAGAAGAAGGGAGGTGGCGGCTATCGTCATCCATAACGGGCGCCGCCACCGGGGTTAAACCTCTTCGGTTTCGGCGGAATGCACCAGGATACTCGCCAGATCCGGCGTTGGCCGCCCGATGTAATACCCCTGTGCATAGGTGATGTTGGCGGCTTCCACCAAATCCAACACTTCCTGGCTTTCCACAAACTCGGCGATGGTTTCCAGGTTCAGTTCCTTCGACAGCTTGGCGATGCTGTTCACGAACGCCATATCCCGCTTGTCGCTTGCCATATTGGCGATGAACTCACCCTCAATCTTCACGTAGTCGATCGGCAGATGCTTGAGGTAGTGGAAGGAAGAGAAACCGGAGCCGAAGTCGTCGATCGCCAACTTGAAGCCCTCCTCCTTCAGGTTGGCTACAAACTGCTCCAATACCGAGATACTTTTCACCGTATCGCGCTCGGTAATTTCAAACACTACGCTCTGGGTATTGATCTGATGCAATTGGGTCAGACGCTTCACCTGGTGGATAAAGTCGCTCACCACCACCGCACGCGGCGACATGTTGATAAACAGCATACCCTGATAGTTGATCGCTCTGGCAGCGGCAAACGCTTTGTCCATCACGATGTAATCCAGAGCGTGAATCTTATCCATCGATTCGGCGATCTCGATAAACTCTGCCGCCTTCATCAGGCTATCGTCCGGCAGTTCGATACGGCTCAGTACTTCAACCGCGGTCACCCGGCCATTGTCAGTGCGCTGGATCGGCTGGAACACCGGGATCAGTTTGCGGTGTTCGATCGCATGTTTCACCAGCAGCGTCTTCTCGCTCATATCCTTGAAGATATTCACCAGATCGTGCTCGTCCGGCACACAGAGGCGGTCCTTACCATCCTGCTTGGCGCGGTACATCAGGTTATCCACAAACATGAACAGGTCTTTCTTATTCTGCGCATGGTCAGGATAAATACCGATACCGATCGAGGCGGTGACTTTCAGTTCAGCGCCGGAGGTGTGGGTAACCGAGAAGCAGCGGATACGCTCCAGTAAGCGACGTCCCGCGTTTTCCGCTTCCTCCAGGTCTGCTTCAGACAGCATCACCACAAATTCGTCGCCACCATATCGAGCTACGACAGCCCCCTGCGGGAAGGTGTCGAGCAGGCACTCTGCAAAGGTCTCCAGCAGTTTGTCGCCCCAGCTATGACCGTAGCCATCGTTGATCGACTTGAAGTTATCCAGGTCGATCATCAACACTGCCACCTTGTAGTCGTGGCGGGCACAGCGATCCAGCTCGTATTCCAGCAGTTCCCAGAACATGCGCTGGTTGTAGAGGTTGGTCAGTGGATCACGGGTCGCGTAGTACTCCAGGTCGTTGGTGTACTTGTAGATAGCACGGACCGAACCCACCACGTTAAGCAGTGTGGACAACACACTTTCCAATACCAATAGCTTGGTCTGGTCACGGATGATCTCGGCCTGTACACCGATACCCACAATGCCACCAATTTTTGGCGTATCAACCAGCAGGGATTTGCACTGCAGCTCGATACTATCCTGATCCAGTTCAATCTCAGGCCCAACCCGACTGGCCACGTTATGACGCACATTGAGGCCCGCCGCATACAGTTGGGAGTCACTCTCTTCCAGGCGGCGGATTACCGCTTTTTCCATGTTGTCCTGGGTGTCCTGACTGGCCGGCCGCAGCCAGAAGATCTCAAGGTCAAACAGTTCATCGTCCACCTTAAAAATGGAGAACATGGTGTGGGCGTCGATCACCTTGTTGATCTCCATCAGCAGGTCGCTGACGTATTCACGCCAGTCGCGCACCACTTCAGAGGTGATCACAAACTTCTCCAGCAGCCGGATCTCAAACTCCAGCAGCTCTTTATCCACCGCCACATCCCGCAGTTTGGTCGCCAGGGTCGCAACCTCATCGTAGATACGTCCCAGTTCCTGAAAATCGATTTTGGAACGCTCCAGGTCCAGCTTTTTCAGGTCGGCAATCGATTCCACCGTAGATACGCCTTCGGTCAGCTGATGGATTGATTCATCGACACGGCGAGTCAGGGAACGGACGGCAAAGAATCCTAATAAAAGAGGGAGGGGGGCAATAAACAGCAGGCTATAGATCAGGTTGCTTTGGGCTTGAGAGAGGGCACTGCCCAGATTTTGTTCGACCTCAATCAGGCCAAGGGTGTCGCCAACCTCGGCATTGGTGTGACAGGCAAGACAGGCGTCTTTTGCAATTAAGGGGTAAAGGTAGCGGCTGGACAGGTCATCTTCATGGGAGCGTGTCTGGCCGTTCCGTATTGCCTCTTTAAGACTCTCGTCCATCTCTGGCTGATCTATCTGGCCAAACAGCCTGTCCACAATCGGCGCCCGGTAGAGGGTGACCTTCAGATCGGCGTCGGTGTTGTCCTGCTCCATCTGACCGAGGAACTGCTCCAGCTGCTCACGACTCCAGCCCTGACTCATCACCAGGTACATAGAGTTAAACGTCTGTCGGGCAACGCGCTCAGCGACCGCATTAGCATTGTCGCGGATACTGCTGGTAAACGCCTGGCTGGCGATCACAAAGATCACCAGGAACCCCAAAGCGGAGAACAGCAAAATCCACTTAAACAGATATGACTTGATGGTACTGCTTCGCGACCGCATCTTGTTTTAATGCACCCATTACCCAATACAAAACGACCTTAAAACTAGCACAAAGCAACTGTTTTTAAACAATTTATTCCATTAAAAAACAATATTCCGTGTTCAGATCAATTTTTCACCGTTTGAATTATGCTGCAGAAAGCCAAACAAACGTTTGAATAAAACGAAATTTCAGGCACAAAAAAGGCCCCTACTGGGGCCTTCTCGATAAACGTGTAACTGATCAGTGCAGATCAAGCACGTCCTGCATGTTGTAGATGCCGTTATCCTTGTCGCTGACCCAACGCGCTGCACGTACGGCACCTTTTGCGAAGGTCATACGGGAACTCGCCTTGTGAGTAATTTCCACGCGCTCGCCTTCGGTGGCAAACAGCACGGTGTGGTCACCCACTACATCACCGGCACGAATGGTGGCAAAACCGATCTCTTTCTTCGGACGTGCGCCCACCTGACCTTCACGGCCATATACCGCACACTCCTTCAGGTCACGACCCAGCGCATCAGCAACCGCTTCACCCATGCTCAGTGCGGTACCGGATGGAGAGTCCACTTTGTGGTGGTGGTGCGCTTCAACGATCTCAACGTCGTAGTCATCGCCCAGTGCTTTGGCAGCCATCGACAGCAACTTAAAGCACAGGTTTACACCCACGCTCATGTTGGAGGCAAAAACACCGGCCAGCTTATCACCGTAGCTGTTCAGCTCGTCGCGCTCAGCATCGCTCAGGCCAGTGGTGCCAATCACAATCTTCTTGTTGTTGGCCGCACAGAACGCCAGGTTCTGTAGAGTCGCCTGCGGCGCGGTGAAGTCGATCAGTACGTCGAAATCATCCACAGCATCAGCGATGTCACCTACGATCTTAACGCCCAGTTTGCCTACGCCAGCGACTTCACCGGCGTCAGCACCGATCAGGGAGCTGGTAGGTTCTACGATCGCGGCACCCAGCTCGACACCTTCAGCCTGTTGGATCGCTTCAATGTTGGTTTTACCCATACGTCCGGCGGCACCGGTCACTGCAATTCTGATCATGCGTTTTAATCCTGATTAGCTGCCTGTTACAGGCAACACATTATTCGTTCGGAATGTTCTGGTCCATATCCAGTGCAGGTTTTTCACAACCGGCACTGCCGACAATCTTCGCGGGCACCCCCACCACGGTGGTGTGTGGCGGTACATCTTCCAGTACAACGGAGCCACCGCCTACCTTAGCACCGGCACCCACTTCGATGTTACCGAAGATCTTCGCACCGGCAGCAATCAATACACCTTCGCGGATCTTAGGGTGACGGTCGCCGGATTCTTTGCCGGTACCACCCAGGGTTACATTCTGCAGGATCGACACATCGTTTTCGATCACGCAGGTCTCACCCACGACGATGCCGGTTGCGTGGTCAAACATCACCCCACGGCCGAATTGTGCCGCCGGGTGGATATCCACCTGCAATACGGAGCTCACACGGCTCTGGATATAGAGCGCCATGGAGTGACGCCCCTGCTTCCACATCCAATTGGCAACACGGTGTGCCTGGATCGCGTGGAACCCTTTCAGGTAGAGCAGAACTGTAGAGAGTTTGCCGATCGCCGGGTCACGGGTGCGTACTGCACTCAGGTCGTGACATACGGAAAGGATAATCTGAGGATCGGACTCAAACGCCTGCTCGATCAGCTCACGCAGAGTGACTGCTGGCATTACCTCATCGGCCAGCTTACCTGCCAACAGGTAGGAAAGTGCAGATGAAAGGTTGCGATGTCCGATAATGGTTGCGTGAAAGAAGCTGGCCAGAAACGGTTCGTTTTCCGCTTCTACCCGTGCTTCTTCCTGAATCATCGCCCAAAGTGCTTTGGGTTCGAGTGGTATGGAGGTCATAAAGCCCTCAGTGTCGTGCCCTTGAAACAGTGCGGGCCGGAAACCGGCCCACCGTTTAGGTCATATCTTCAAAAAACTTCTTCACCGAATCAAAGAAACCGTGCTTCTTCGGTGAATGCTTGCTGTTGCCCTGCTCCATCTCATCGTGGAACTCACGCAACAGTTCTTTCTGGCGGCTGCTCAGGTTAACCGGCGTTTCCACTACCGCACGCACCAGCAGATCACCGACGGAACCGCCACGTACCGGTTTTACACCTTTGCCGCGCAAGCGGAACAGTTTACCGGTCTGGGTTTCAGCAGGTACTTTGAGTTTAACGCGACCATCCAGGGTTGGCACTTCCAACTCGCCACCCAAGGCTGCATCTACAAAGCTGATCGGCACTTCGCAGTACAGGTGTTTGCCGTCACGTTCGAAGATTGGATGCGCCGTCACGTTCACCTGAACGTACAGGTCGCCTGCAGGACCACCGTGGGAGCCCGCTTCACCTTCACCTGCCAGACGGATACGGTCACCGGTATCAACACCCGATGGGATCTTAACGGACAGGGTCTTGGTCTTCTCGATGCGGCCCTGACCACGACAGTCACCACACGGATCGGAGATCACGTGGCCTTCGCCGCGACAGGTCGGACAGGTCTGCTGCACAGAGAAGAACCCCTGCTGCATACGTACCTGCCCCATACCACCACAGGTGCCACAGGTTTTTGGTGATGTGCCTGGTTTGGCACCGCTGCCGTGACAGGTTTCACAGTTCACCAGTGTTGGAACTTTGATAGTGCGCTCTACACCACGTACCGCCTCTTCCAGGGAGAGGTCCATGTTGTAGCGCAGGTCTGCGCCGCGCTGCACGGAGCTACGACGGCCACCACCGCCGCCACCGAAGATATCACCAAAGACATCACCAAAGATGTCACCGAAACCACCTTCGAAACCACCGCCGCCAAAGCCGCCACCCATGTTGGGATCAACACCGGCGTGACCATACTGGTCGTACGCAGCTTTCTTCTGGGCATCGGAGAGAATTTCGTAGGCTTCGTTTACTTCCTTGAACTTCTCTTCCGCTTCCTTATCATCCGGGTTACGGTCCGGGTGAAACTTCATCGCCATGCGGCGGAAAGCTTTTTTGATGTCGCGGTCGGACGCGTCTCGGTCAACGCCGAGCACTTCGTAGTAGTCTTGTTTTGACATAGTCGGTTCTGGCTATCTCTTTAATCGGCGACATTTGCCGGATACAACAACGCGGGCCGAAGCGTTTTAGCCCCGAATCCCGCGATGCCTTGCACAGCAGTTATCCGGTGGGAGGCGACTCCACACCGGACAACGTCCTATCAGAAGTCAGACGTAGAATTACTTCTTGTCGTCCTTAACCTCTTCGAACTCAGCATCAACGGCGTCATCGCCTGGCTTCGCTTCTTCAGCGCCGCCTGCTGCCTGCTCTGCTTCAGCCTGCTGAGCCGCTTCAGCGTACATCTTCTGAGCTACGCCAGAGATCGCTTCAGTCAGGGCTGCAGTTTTCGCTTCGATCGCGTCTTTGTCATCGCCTTTCAGGACTTCTTCCAGTTCAGCGGTCGCGCTTTCTATGTTTGCTTTCTCTTCGTTAGTCGCTTTGTCGCCAGCTTCTTCCATGGTCTTCTTCGCAGAGTGAACCATAGCGTCGCCCTGGTTGCGCGCCTGAGTCAGTTCTTCAAACTTCTTATCTTCTTCCGCGTTCGCTTCCGCGTCGCGTACCATCTGTTCGATCTCATCATCGCTTAGACCGGAGGATGCTTTGATCACGATGGACTGTTCTTTACCGGTTGCCTTGTCCTTCGCGGAAACGTTCAGGATACCGTTGGCATCCAGGTCGAAGGTTACTTCGATCTGAGGCATGCCGCGTGGTGCTGGCGGGATGTCAGCCAGGTCGAAACGACCCAGAGACTTGTTCTGCGCAGCCTGCTTACGCTCGCCTTGTACCACGTGGATGGTAACCGCAGTCTGGTTGTCATCCGCAGTGGAGAAGATCTGAGATTTCTTGGTTGGGATAGTGGTGTTCTTCTCGATCAGAGGAGTCGCCACGCCACCCATGGTTTCAATACCCAGAGTCAGTGGTGTTACGTCCAGCAGCAGTACGTCTTTCACGTCACCGGCCAGTACCGCCCCCTGGATAGATGCACCCATCGCTACCGCTTCGTCAGGGTTCACGTCTTTACGTGGCTCTTTACCGAAGAAGTCAGCAACAGCTTTCTGAACCATTGGCATACGGGTCTGACCACCAACCAGGATCACTTCGTCGATTTCAGACGCTGACAGGTCGGAGTCCTTCAGCGCGATGCGGCATGGTTCGATAGAGCGGGTTACCAGCTCTTCAACCAGGGATTCCAGTTTCGCACGGGTCACTTTAACGTTCAGGTGCTTAGGACCAGTCGCATCAGCAGTGATGTACGGCAGGTTAACGTCGGTCTGCTGTGCAGAGGACAGTTCACACTTCGCTTTCTCAGCAGCTTCTTTCAGACGCTGCAGTGCCAGAGGGTCGTTGTGCAGGTCGATACCGGATTCTTTCTTAAACTCGTCTGCCAAGTACTCGATCAGACGCAGGTCGAAGTCTTCACCACCCAGGAACGTGTCACCATTGGTTGCCAGTACTTCGAACTGGTGCTCGCCGTCTACATCAGCGATCTCAATGATGGAGATATCGAACGTACCACCACCCAGGTCGTATACCGCGATGGTCTTGTCGCCTTTGGACTTGTCCATGCCGTATGCCAGCGCCGCAGCGGTTGGCTCGTTGATGATACGCTTAACTTCCAGGCCTGCGATCTTACCTGCGTCTTTAGTTGCCTGACGCTGGGAGTCGTTGAAGTATGCAGGTACGGTGATTACCGCTTCGGTAACTTCTTCACCTAGGTAATCTTCTGCAGTTTTCTTCATCTTCTTCAGAACTTCAGCAGATACCTGTGGCGCAGCCAGTTTGTTGTCACGCACCTGTACCCATGCATCACCGTTGTCGGCTTCTACGATCTTGTACGGCACCATCTTGATGTCTTTCTGTACAACATCGTCTTTAAAACGACGACCGATCAGACGCTTGATCGCAAACAGGGTGTTGTCAGGGTTGGTTACCGCCTGACGTTTCGCCGGCTGGCCTACCAGAGTCTCGCCATCGTCTGTATACGCGATGATAGACGGGGTGGTACGATCGCCTTCAGCGTTCTCAATAACTTTGCTCTTCTCACCATCCAGGATAGCTACACAGGAGTTGGTAGTACCCAGGTCGATACCGATGATTTTACCCATTCGAATGTCACTCCAAGTTTCTGCCCGTTAAGACGGGTCAGCGGTCAAATCTTAAAAAATGCTTTGAAATCTATATTGGTGCGCCAAACTCAGTTTCAAGGGTCGGCACCAACTTTTCTTCAGTTCAAATCAGCCTTTGGCTACCATCACCATCGCCGGACGAACCAGACGACCGTTCAGGGTGTAGCCTTTCTGCATCACTGCAACAACGGTGTTGGCAGCCACGCCTTCCGCCGGCACCATGGACATCGCCTGGTGCAGTTCCGGATTGAATGGCTCGCCTTCAGGATTCAGCTGTTCAACGTTGAACTTCGCCAGACCACTGACAAACATGTTCAGCGTCATCTCAACACCTTCGCGCATTGGCTTAACGGCATCGTCGTCACCGGCTGCTTCAATCGCGCGTTCCAGGTTATCAACGACGGACAGCATTTCGGTCGCGAATTTCTCCAGACCGAACTTGTGCGCTTTTTCAACGTCCTGTTCTGCACGGCGACGGATGTTCTGAATCTCCGCCTGACCACGCAGCATCTGGTCTTTCATAGCAGCAACTTCTGCCTGAGCGACCTCCAGCTGGCTCATGAGCTCGGCCACGGTCTGCAGCTCTGGCTCTGCCTCCTCCGCCAGAGGATCAGTCTCAAGCGCAGCTTGCTCTTCGGCTGTTACCTCTTCCACAACGGCCTGTTCAGCCTGCTGAGCTTGCTCAGTTGCTTCGGTTTCAGGGGCTTTTTCTTCGTTTGCCATCTGGAATCTCCAACATTTACTGCACCGATGTGCACAGAGTTATTCTTGCCTGTCGCTGTATATGGGGCCCGCTCAACGCTTTTCAACACCAAAATCCACAATTTTTTGTCATGAATAAGATTTAAGTTTGCACTGCAGCTGATTATTGCTTATACAGTAAAAAATACTGTATAAATACACAGCTTCCTTTGGGCGACTACAGGCAAACGTGCGATGCTGAATCAGATAAATATCCGTGACTACGCCATCGTTGATGAACTTGATCTTGAACTTCAGAACGGCATGACCGTGGTCAGCGGTGAAACCGGTGCCGGCAAATCGATCATGCTGGATGCGCTCGGCCTCACCCTGGGTGATCGCGCCGACAGCGGCGCGGTACGTAACGGTGCCGAACGCGCAGAGATTACTGCCAGCTTTGATATCACCAATATCCCTGAAGCCCGTGCCTGGCTGCAGCAGCAGGAGCTGGATATGGACGGCGACTGCATCCTGCGCCGGGTCATCACCCGCGAAGGCCGTTCCCGCTGCTACATCAACAACCGCCCTAGCCCAATCGGTGCAGTGCGGGAGTTAAGCGAGCACCTGATCGATATCCACGGCCAGCACGAACATCAACGCCTGCTGAAGAAAGAACACCACCGTCTGTTGCTGGACCAATACGCCGGTGCGGGCATGCAGGCAGGTAAAACCCAGCGCACTTTCAACGAGTGGCGCAAGCTGGATAAAAAGCTGCGCCAGCTCAGCGAAGCCAGCGATGAACAGGCAGCTCGTGTACAGTTGCTCAGCTATCAGATCGAAGAGTTAGATCAGCTCAGTCCTACCGAAGGCGAGTTGCAGGATCTTGAGCAGGAACAGAAACAGCTGGCTAATGCATCCGAGATTCTGCACAGCGGCCACCAACTGATGGCCCTGGCCACCGAGGGAGAAGGCGATAACTGCCTGGCCCTGCTCAACCAATGCATGCAACTGCTTGGCAATATGTCAGACCAGCAGGGCATTGCTCAGGTGAGCGAGATGCTGAACAGCGCACACATCCAGATCGAGGAGGCTGGCAGCGAATTGCGCCACTATCTGGACGGTGTTGAGCTGAATCCGGAACGCCAGATGGAAGTTGAAGAACGCCTGTCCACGCTCTACGACGTTGCGCGCAAACACAAAGTACAACCTGAAGAGCTGGCGCGTCTGCATCAGGAACTGGCCGACGAACTACACAGTCTGCAACACAGCGACGAAGCACTGGAGCAACTGCAGCAGGATGTCGAACAGAAACGGACCCAGTTCCGTAAGGAAGCCGAGAAACTCAGCGCCATGCGCGCCAAAGCTGCACGTAAGCTTAGCAAGGCAGTGGACGAGCAACTGCATAACCTGGGTATGCTGGCAGCCAACTTCACCGTGCAGCTCTCGCCTTACGAGGCCGATCAGCTTAACGCCATGGGACTGGAAGAGGTGGAGTTCCTGATCAGCACCAACAAAGGCCAGCAGGCGCGCCCATTGGCGAAGATCGCCTCCGGTGGTGAACTGTCCCGTATCAGCCTGGCGATCCAGGTGATCACTGCCCAGACCTCCAGCACACCAACCCTGATCTTCGACGAAGTGGATGTGGGTATCGGCGGCGCGGTGGCAGAGGTGGTTGGACGCCTGATGCGTCAGTTGGGTGAGCGCACCCAGATCCTCTGTGTGACCCACCAACCCCAGGTGGCATCCCAGGGCCATCAACACCTGTTTGTCAGCAAGAAGGCCCGCAAGCAGCAGACCTTTACCCGCATCAACCGCCTGCGCACCGACGAACGCGTGCAGGAAGTGGCACGGATGCTGGGTGGTATCGAGATCACCGAGCGCTCGATCGAACACGCCCGCGAAATGCTCAACGGCGCGATCACCCACTGATCACGCAATTTTCCCCGCAATAAAAAAGCCAGCTTAAAGCTGGCTTTTTTATTGGCTACTGATTTCCCGAGGGAGATCGATTACTTCTCTTCAGCGTCCTTGGATACACCGTAGAGATAGAGGGTACGGTCGGTAATGGTGAAACCGTTCTTCTCTGCAATTTCGTCCAGCAGCGCATCCAGGCGTGGATCGTTGAATTCACGGACAACACCGGACTTCACACATACCATGTGATCGTGATGGTCGTCGCGCGCCAGTTCAAATACGGAGTGACCGCCTTCGAAGTGGTGACGGGACACCAAACCCGCTGCCTCAAACTGAGTCAGAACGCGGTATACGGTTGCCAGGCCGACATCCTCACCGGCAGACATCAACAGCTTGTAGATATCCTCTGCACTGAAGTGTTCACCAGCCTCTGCCTGTTCGAGGATCTGGTAAATTTTAACGCGTGGCAGCGTTACTTTAAGTCCAGCCTTGCGCAGTTCCTGATTTTCGATTGCCATAATAATTCTCTATGCTGTTCCTGACTCGGAATGATACACTGCCTCCCATTATCCGCATTTAACTGTGAAAGTGGAAGCCAGAAAGAAATGCAAAAAGTTCTTGTTAGCATTGCCCTTATAACGTTGTTGGCAGGCTGTTCCGGATTTCCGGGTGTGTACAAGATTGATGTTCAACAGGGTAATGTCGTGACCCAGGAGATGGTTGACCAGCTGCGCCCGGGAATGACCCGCAGCCAGGTTCGCTACGTATTGGGTACACCACTGCTGACTGATACCTTCCACGCCAACCGCTGGGATTACGTTTACACCCTGCAGGAAGGCAAAGGCGACTACGACCGCCAGACTCTGACCGTTCTGTTCGAAAACGACAAACTGGTTGCTGTACGCGGCGACTACCGCCCTGGCGCCGCCAACTAATCACTTCCCTTTACGTGCAGCCTCTTCAGCGTCTTTCTTAGCTTTCATCTTGGCTGCACGTTTTGCGCGTGCTTCCTTCGGATCCGCAATCAATGGACGGTACAGTTCTACACGCTGACCTTCCTGCAGGATCGTTTCCTTCGGATCACGGATCGCCTTACCAAAAATTCCCATTGGAATACTGTCCGGGTCGATTTCCGGATACGCCTCAACGATACCGGATCGGATCACCGCATCGTACACAGAACAATCTTCCTCCACCTGCAGCGCAATGATTTTCTGATCATGAGGCAATGCATACGCCACTTCTACTCGGATCATCGGGAATACCTGTCAGTTAATAGATTTCGTCAGCGCGTTTTACGAACGCTTCAACCATGGTGGTCGCAACCTGGTTGAACACCTTGCCCATTGCCAGAGAACTCAACTTACCGGAGAACTCAAAACCCAGGCTCAACTCCACCTTGGACGCCTCGTCACTCAACGGCTTGAATGTCCAAACTCCAGACAACGCCGAGAAAGGACCATCCACCAGCTCCATCGTCATCTCCGTTGGACGGGTCAGGCGATTGCGCGTGGTGAAACTGTATTTCAATCCCCCCTTGGACACATTCAGGGTAGCAACAAGTTCATCTTCAGACCGACTAATGACTTTAACCGAGCTGCACCACGGCAGAAACTGAGGATAACTATCCACATCATTTACCAGATCAAACATCTGCTCTGCGGTGTGCAGAACCAAAGCGCTACGATCAACCTGCGTCATTGTACGGCCTCTGAAAACAGTTCGCGGTGATTATACGTGATTCCACCGCATTTTCACGGACGTGGCGGGGAGAAGAAAAAGAGGATCGTGAAGAGAATAAAGACGGCCGCCCGAGGACAGCCGTCTGAAGCACAGTTTAGCCTGCGATTTTCTGATACAGGTTAACTACGAAGATAATGGACACCGCCAGAGGTGCGATGAAACGGATAGAGATGTACCACAGGTAGAACAGGCCATTCTCTTCCATTGCCAGCTCGTCCAGGCTGACCTTCTTCTTCACAAACCAACCGGCAAACAGGGAGATAAAGATACCACCCAGCGGCAGCATGATATTGGCCGTCGCGAAGTCCAGGAAGTCGAAGGTATTCATGCCGAACAGAGTGAAATCAGACATGAAGTTGAATGAACCCAGTGCCAGGATACCCAGACCCCATACAGTCAGGGCCAGGATCACACAGGAGGTCACACGGCTCATACCGAAGTTTTCCACCATGTACGCCGCAGCAGGCTCCATCAGGGAGATCGCAGAGGTCCACGCCGCCACACCGATCAGCAGGAAGAACAGGAAGCCAAACAGCTGACCGCCCGCCATCTGACCGAATGCTACCGGCAGGGTCACAAACATCAGGCCAGGACCCGCACCTGGATCCATGCCGTTTGCGAATACAATCGGGAAGATCGCCAGACCCGCAATCAGTGCCACCAGCGTATCCATCGCAGCGATGGTCAGTACCGTGCCGCCGATAGATGCCTTCTTCGGCATGTAGGAACCGTATGCCATGATCGCACCCATACCCAGAGACAGGGTAAAGAAGGAGTGACCCAAAGCTACCAGTACCGCATTCCAGCTCAGCTTGCTTACGTCAAACTCAAACAGGAAGTTCCAGCCATCAGAGAAGTGGCCGGTATTCATGGAGTAACCCAGCAGCACCAACAGCAGCACAAACAGCGCCGGCATCATGATACGGGTTGCACGCTCCAGACCTTTATTTACACCACCCGCTACAACGGTCATTACCATCACAACGAATACGGTGTGCCAGATCAGCAGGCTTTCCCAGTCGCCCAGCAGGCCGTTGAAGATCGCGCCAGCCTGCTCACCACCGATACCAACAAAGTCACCTTTGCCCATACCCGCGATGTAGTACAGCACCCATCCCGCAACGACGGAGTAGAAAGAGAAGATCATGAAGCCCGATAGAACACCCATCAGCCCCACCAGCGACCACTTGCCGCTGTGACCGGACTCTTTTGCCACCTCCCGCATCGCATTAATCGGACTCTGTCGCGCACGACGCCCAATCAATACCTCGCCCATCATGATAGGCACGCCTACCAGCAGGATGCAGACCAGATAAACAAGAACGAAGGCACCGCCGCCGTTCTCACCGGTGATATATGGAAACTTCCAGATGTTACCCAAGCCGACAGCGGATCCGGTCGCTGCCAGGATAAAGATCCATCGGTTCGCCCAGGAACCGTGAATTGATTGTTTTTCTTGCATTGCAATCTCTAATTAGTGTCGCGACTTTCGTATAGTGTACAAACTCGCGGTATTGTTCATATCCTGATCGATCTTGCAACGAAAAGTCGGTAAAAATTCGATCATTTAGGCATAAATCAACAATTCCGTACAAGAAACATAGTTTCCTCCTGCTTTCCTTGCATCCTGCAGCTCTATATAATCGCGCGCTATGGCAAAGAAGAAGAAAGCAAAAAGCAGTGGCAACACCATCTGTCAGAACAAAAAAGCCCGCCACGAGTACACGATCAGTGACAAATTCGAGGCAGGCCTATCTCTGGCTGGATGGGAGGTTAAAAGTCTGCGCGAAGGACGCGCCCAGTTGGTCGACTCCTACATCATTTTTAAGAATGGTGAGGCGTGGCTGGTTGGCGCACACTTTACGCCTCTCAAAACGGCCTGCACCCATGTGGTAGCAGATCCGACCCGTGACCGTAAGCTGCTGCTTCACAAACGCGAGATTTCAAACCTGATTGGCGCAGTGCAAGCCAAGGGTTACACCTGCGTGGCGCTTTCCCTTTACTGGAAAAATGATCGCGTCAAATGCGAGATCGCTCTGGTGAAAGGTAAGAAACAACACGACAAGCGCGCTGACGAGAAAGAAAAGGACTGGAACCGTCAGAAACAGCGCCTCATGGCCGCGAAGTAATTCTTACAATTCTGTTGTCATAGGCTATAATGGCCGCACATTTGGGGCTGACTTGGCTTCGACGGGGATTACGAACCCTTTAATGCATGTCGTGAGTGTAGTGAATCACGTAAATCCATTACTACACAGTTATAGTTGCTAACGACGATAACTACGCACTAGCAGCATAAGTCTGCTACGCCACACTCTTAGGTGTCTGTAACTAGGAGGTTTGTGGTGTCATCCGAGACAGAATCGCCCGGAAGCCTTGTCTCAGGCTGAACGGTTAAAACTTAAAGAGGCTCGCCCATAGCACCCTGGCTCTCGGGTCGCGACGGGTTAACTCAATAGAGAAGCCTAAACATGTAGATTTAGAGGCAGAGGATTCGCGGACGCGGGTTCGAAACCCGCCAGCTCCACCA
>NZ_CAXRBQ010000148.1:0-18445 GCF_964228735.1 Pontibacterium sp.
CGGGCATTGATGGTAAGCAACTCCTCCCGCAGCGCTTGTGTTTGGGCCTGAGCCTGTTTCTGTTCCGAAATATCGGTGACAAAACCCTCCTGCGCCTGCAGCACTCCATCGGGGCCAAACACACCGCAGCCTTGTTCCCACATCCACTTTTCTTCACCCGTGCGGGTATGGATACGGTACTCCACGCGATAAGGACGCTGCTCACTCAACGCCTGCCGAATCTCTTCCTGCACCCGATCCCGGTCTTCGGGGTGGATCAAGTCGCTATAATCGATGACTTCCCCGGAGACAAGCTCCTCCGGTGTGTATCCGGTCTGCTCCTCACAACCACCACTGACGAACTCGACAGACCACTGCGGGATATCAACACCCCGGTAGACAACACCGGGAAGGTTGGCAATCAACGTCGCAAGACGGCGCTGGCTCTCCGCCAGTTCCCGAGTGGTTTTGTCCCTTTGGGCCTGAAGACGCTTTTGCTCGGTGATATCGGTAATAAAACCTTCCAGCGCCAGTACTTCACCCTCCGGACCATAAACACCACAGCCCTGTGTCCACACCCACTTCTCCTTACCCTCCTTGGTGGGAATTCGGTGCTCGAACTGATAGGGATAATGTTCATGTAGTGACTTCTGGATGGTCTCCCAAATACGCTCCTGGTCTTCCGGGTATACGATGAGGCCAAAGTGATCCAGCTCCTGGGGTGAGTAGCCAGTCAGCTCCAGGCAGCCCTCACTGACAAACTCGGTGGGCCATTCAGGGGTGTTCAGGATTCGGTATGCAGCACCGGGCAGGTTGGCGATCAGCGTAGACAGGCGACGGCGGCTCTCCTCCAGCTCCTGGGATGTATGATCCCATTGCGCCTGGGCCTGCTTCTGCTCACTGATATCGGTAATAAAACCTTCCAGTGCCTGGAGATTGCCATCGGGAGCAAATACCCCACAGCCCTGTTCCCACACCCATTTTTCCTGTCCATCGCGCGTGCGGATCCGGTACTCGACACGATAGGGGTATCGTTCTGCAACCGCCTGCTGGATCTGTGCCCAAAGCAGCTCCCGATCGTCCGGATGGATCAGTTCGCCGTAGGTAACGGTCCCGCCGATTTCCAGCGCCTCAGGTGAATAGCCGGTCAAGCCCAGACAGCCTTCGCTGATAAACTCCATGGACCACTCTTGGGTATTGAGACATCGATAGGCAAAGCCGGGCAGGTTCGCCATCAAATTGGCAAGCCGACGCTGACTCTCAGCCAATGCCTGGCTGGTATTGTTAGGGTCTTTTGAGGGTGATTGCTTCATGAGCATATCCCCATCTTTTTGTTAAAACTGATTTTCCCTTCTGATCAGGGAAAAGCGCCTTGGAACAACGTGGTCCAGAGCGTGATCAAAACCGCAGCTAAGCGGTATCAGGCAGCGGCGGAAAACGAGATTCCAGGGCCTGCCTCAACCGCTCGACCTCCACTTCAAGGGTCGCCAGTGTTTCCGGGGCTGCTTTAAGCTCCCCGTCTCGCGCCATAAGCTCTAGCTGGAGTGCGGTGGTAACGGTACGTTTCGCCGCAAAAACGGCCGCACTCCCTTTTAATGTATGTGCTGCTCGCCTTAACGCCACAGCATCCCCCGCAGCCAGCGTTGTGTGGATCTCAGCCATCAACTTAGGGCATTCATCGTAAAAGAGTATGACCAGATCCTCTAACACCTCTATATCTCCGCCGACCTGCTCCAAGGCACCATCTGGATCAAACACCTCAAGGGCGGCTGGCGCTGTATCCGCAGGTACTTCCTGGGCTTGGGTCTCTTGTGTGTAGGTCTCTTGGGTTTGAGGCTCTTGTGCCGGAGGTTCTTGCTGGAACGTTCCCGCTGCATCACCCATTGCTGGCATGCTTTCTTCTAAGGGCGCGGTTCTCAGTACCTGCTCGATGGTTTCGTAGAGTTGTTCGGAACGGATCGGTTTCGGGATATAGTCATCCATGCCTGCGTTCAGGCATTGCTCCCGATCGCCCTTCATCGCATTGGCGGTCATGGCGATGATCGGAAGGTGCGACGTGCTCCCTGCCTCGTGCTCACGGATCTGCTTGGTGGCTTCAAAACCGTCCATCTCCGGCATCTGTATATCCATCAACACCAGATCGAAGTGCTCTTGCTCGCACCGCTCAACTGCTTCTTGGCCGTTATTGGCGATCACAACCGAGTACCCTCGCTGTTCCAGCAACTTGGTTGCCACCTTCTGGTTTATCAGCCCGTCTTCGGCAAGAAGAATATGCAGCGAAGTTGTGTCCAATGCCATGTCCTCCACCTCTGACACAGACTCCGGTTGGGTCACCAATCCCTTCAGGCTGAGAATGGCGTCCAGCAGGTTGGACTGTTTCACAGGTTTTGTCAGACAACGTGCAATCCCTTTTTCCTGGAGGTTGGCCATCTGTTCGGAATGCCCCATGGAGGACAGCATGATGATCGCCATCGCCGCATACCTAGGATCGGAATGGACGCGCCGCGCTACTGCAAAACCGTCCATGGCGGGCATCATCGCATCCAGCAGCATTAGGTGATATGGCATTCCGGTGCTGTGGGCCCGCTCTAGTGCATCCAGCGCCTCGGCACCGGAGGACACGCTGTCCGGCTGCATTGACCAATTGAGCAGCATCTCCTCCAGTATGCGCCGGTTGGTACTGTTATCGTCAACGATGAGCACAGGCAACTGATGCAGTGCCGCCAGCTCTATCGGCGACACACTGACCACATCCTGTTGCCGCTGGATGACCAGAGCAAACGTGAAGGTAGTGCCCTCACCGACGGTGCTTTGCAGCGACATCTCACCTCCCATCATCCCTACCAACTGGGAAGAGATGGCCAATCCCAGGCCGGTTCCGCCGAAGCGCCGTGAGATGGAGCTATCGACCTGGCTAAACGATTCGAAGATGTATTCCTGCTGTTCCGGCGGAATGCCAATACCTGTATCACTGACGGAGAACTGGAGCGAAACCTCGTCTTCTTTCACCGCTTGTTGGCGGACATCAACCAGGATTTCACCCTGATCGGTGAACTTAATGGCGTTGCCAACCAGATTGACGATGATCTGCCTCAGTCGGCCCGGATCGCCAATCAAGGCATCAGGAATCTCCGGTGGAATATGGCCGACCAGTTCCAGTCCCTTCTCTGACGCCCTTAGAGCAAGCGCCTGCAGGGTGTCGTCCAGGGTGTCCCGCAAATTGAAATCGATCGCTTCCAGCTCCAGTTTGCCGGCTTCGATCTTGGAGAAGTCTAGAATATCGTTCAGCAGCCGCAGCAAGGTATCAGCCGACTGCTGGATCATGTTCAGGTCTTCCCGCTGCTGCGGCGACAGATCGGTGTTCCCAAGCAGTTCAGACATACCGATGATGCCGTTCATCGGGGTACGGATCTCATGACTCATGTTGGCCAGAAATTCGCTCTTCGCCTGGTTGGCGGCATCTGCTTGCTGCAGAGCCTGGACGATCTCCGCTTCCATCTCCTTGCGCCGGGTGATATCCGTGTAGGTGGCGACATGGCCCCCCCCAGAAATCGGTGAATAGCGGACCTCCACGATGGTTCCATTGGGGCGCTTCCTCTCCTCATGCGGCAACTCACCCCGTTTTGCCATCTCCAGCCGCGCCCTGATCTGTTCTTGCGGGTTACCCGGGCCAAACTCGTGTCGCAGCACATCGTAGTTCAGGAAATCCTGCAATGGGCGGCCGGGCTCCATCAGCTCTTTAGGATATTCACAAATATCGAGGAATCGCTGGTTCCAGATCAGGAGCTTTAAATTTTGGTCGAATGCAACCAGTCCCTGATCCATGCTGGTCATGACCGTTTGGAGCATGCTGGTTTCCTCCAGCGAACGGTCCCGGTCCAGTGTGGTTCGTTTCAGATCTTCGAATGCCTCCTGCAGTTCAAGGTTCTTACCCTTCAACTCGTCCATGAGCTCGTCCCGCGCCTCAACCGAATCACGAAATACGCTAAGCGCGTTTGCCATACGACCAATCTCGTCGGGGCCGCCCGCGGGAAGCGGCGACTTCAGGTCACCGTCGACGATCTGCAACATCCGGCTACTTAAGGCGGTTAAACGGGCGATCAGGTTACGGCCAACATACAGCCATACAATCAGGCTGGAGCTGATCAGGCTGAGCACAATGATGGCAATCAGGATCCCGGTACTTAGGTTCTGAACGGCGACGGCATCTTGGTTTGCACTGGCAACCGCTTGTTTTGCGCTCTCGACCAGGCTGTCCACCGCCTCTGTTACCGTCAGCGACAGTTTGTCGTTTTCGATCGACAACGCTTCGGCTTCGACCAGGATATCCAGCTCCTGGTCACGCAGATCAGGAATGTTATCTACGCCAGTGGCATAGAGCTCCAACTCCAAAAGCGCAGGCCAGAGATGTTCCTGCAACTTCGCACTGAACACGTCCCGTTGCCGACCTATTTTGCGTAATGACGTGCCCATTCGTACCGTCAAGATCGTTAATTGACGCTCTTCGCTGGTGGTGGTTATTTGATGTAAGGAATCGATAACCTTAGAGGCTTCCAGCTGGGTGGTGGTGAGGGCCTGATATAACGGCAGCAATGTCACCATTTGATCGATAACGTCAGCGTTTTCCTGAGCCGATGGATCGGTGGTACGGATCGCTTCATTCCACTGCTTCAAGTCGTAATCCATAACGGTCATCCATGGCGCCAACAGCTGCTGAACTTTCTGATGAGCCTTGGTTGCATTGTTCAGCGCCTCTTCCTTTTGGTCGGCGATCAGCAGACGTCGGACAATCAGTTCGTCAACAGCATCGATATTGGCTGTTAGTCTTTCGACCGCCTCAGAAATAGCACGGTAATCCGATGTATCGGACCACGTATGTTCTACAACACCGAGCAGCTCATTGAGCTTTTCAACTTCCGTCCCGATCTTGTCAGACTCTTCGTCATACTGATCGAGTGTGGTGACTTTGATCAGTGCAGGGGCCGCTGCAACAACCCTTGCCGTTTGTTGCGCCAGTTCCTGAGATGCCAGAGCGGAGGGAAATTTATGGAGGGTAATCAGAGAAAGGCTGTCGCGGACCTGCAGCATTGAAACCATTGCAGCCACTGCAGCCCCCACTGCAAAAGCACTAATGGCAAAAAATGCTAGAAGTAGTCGGCCACGAACTCCCATTGGATTTCTCGCGATCAGGGTGCTTGCACACAAACACCCTGCTCTTAGTTAACACATTCAGCAGTTTAGCATACGCCCCGAACAGCCCTTCCCTGACAAATGCCCTGAAACACTGTAGAAACGGGAGCTCTGCGAGACCTGCTCCAACAACCTTTCAACACCCTTGTTGCTAATAAGGCGGAGACAATAATCAGGGGAAAAGACCCCGTAACAGTTTCGCCTGGGTAATTCGGTCGATGCCTTCGATCAGTGCCGCGGTACGCATATCCACGTGATCCCGCTGTGAACGTTCAAGCGCTGCATGAAACGCCGCAGTCATGATTTTGTGCAACCGGCCGTTGATTTCATCCAGCGACCACATATAGTTCTGCGTCCCCTGCACCCACTCAAAATAGGAAACCGTTACCCCACCGGCGTTAGCCAGGACATCCGGCACGATAAAAATCCCCCGATTATTGAGAATTACATCCGCTTCCAGTGATGTCGGTCCGTTGGCACCCTCCGCCAGCAGCTTACAGTTAATGCGCGGCGCGTTCTCTGCCGAAATCTGATTCTGCAATGCGGCGGGCACTAGGATGTCGCAAGGCAACTCCAGCAACTCCGCGTTGCTGATCTCCTCTCCATCGGGATATCCCTTCAGAAAACGGTGTTCACGGATATACTCCAACAGGGAGCCAACGGAAAGACCACGGGGGTTGTAGATACCGGTGGTGGCATCGCTGACAGCTATGATTTTGACGCCATCCTCGGCGAGGAATCGAGCGGCATTGCTGCCCACATTACCAAAGCCCTGAATCACAGCCGTGCTCTGATCCAGCTTCATGCCCATGTGCTTAGCCGCATCCTCGATGGTATAAACGACACCCCGTCCGGTGGCTTCCTTGCGGCCAAGGGATCCACCCAGCACAACCGGCTTACCGGTCACCACTGCCGGTACGGAGTACCCCACCTGCTGGCTGTAGGTATCCATAATCCAGGCCATAACGTTTTCATCGGTACCCATATCCGGCGCTGGGATATCCTTGTCGGGACCGATCATACCGATAATTTCCGAGGTGAAACGCCGGGTCAGGCGCTGTAATTCCTTACGGGAGAAGCCGGTCGGATCAACCCGAACTCCGCCCTTCGCGCCACCGAAGGGCAGCTGCATCAGGGCGCACTTCCAGGTCATCCACATGGCCAGTGCCGAGACCTCACCCAAATTAACCTCCTGGTGGTAGCGGATGCCTCCCTTGGTGGGCCCCATGGTCAAAACATGCTGCACCCGGTATCCGAATACAGTTTCCACCTCCTCATGTTTATCCCGGCGGAAGGGGAAGGTAACTACCTGGGTTCGTTGCGGAAATAACAGACGTTGGCGGAAATTGTCGTCAAGATCCATGATCTGCGCCGCTTTGAGGAACTGCTGCTGTGCCAGACGAAACATGGGTGAGTCCCACTCTCCGCTTTGTGCACGGGTCCGTTCAATAGCGTAGCGTATTGAGCGTTCGAGCTGAGCGCTGTTGATCTGCCCCTTAATCAGATAGGCCTGCGCCCCGGACTCAACCGCGCGGGCGGCGAGATTGATGTCCTCCAGGCCGGAGAGAATAACCACCGGAATATCGGGTGCTTCTTTCCGCAGCCGCAGAAAGGTATCCAGCTCCTGGCTATCGGGTAATACCAGATCCAATAAAACAATGTCGAATCCGCCCTGTGCCAGGCGAGCCAGCCCGGCGGTCAGGGTATCAACATGCACGACATCGAAGGACACCGCTTCCGCTTTCGCGAGCAGACTTAAGATCAACCTGGCATGGACAGCGTTGTCCTCGATCACCAGGGATCGAATATTGGAGGAATCCATTGTGAATCGGCCCCCATGGATAAAGAAAACCTATGTCTGGGTAGCCGTGGAACTGGACGTTGAGCCGCCGGAAAACACTGCAGGAGGTCTAATATTGCCAGTGGCCTGGGCAACCACTGTTGGCAGTATAGCTCCTGTATAAAGCACACAGCGATAGAGGAAGGGATATGGCCTCAGCAAACAATGAGGTCATATCCCCTAGGATGATGGGATATTCATACGAAACTGGCTACTGATCCAGTGCACCGGACTTGTACACCCAGCGACCTTCAACCATAGTCGCCACTGGCTTGATGGCAGCAATCTTCCGTTTATCTAGGGTGAGGTAATCCGCGTTCAGCACCAACAGGTCAGCACGTTTTCCTACCTCAAGCGACCCCAGCTCGTCCTCCATAAAAGCGAGTTTCGCATTGTTGATGGTATGCGCAATCAGGGCCTGACGCCGGTCGACACTCTGCTCGGACACCTTGGTGCCATCCACCATTCGGCCGTTCACTGCCCACCACAGAGTGCGGAACGGGTTGTAGATCGATACCACTGGGCTATCCGATCCCAGCCCCCAAAGCACACCTTTCTCAGTGAGGGTTTTCATCGGCGTCATCTGCTGTGCGGCGGCACCAAAGCGGGAAACAAACCGGTAGCCGATCAACACCGGACGGCTATGGATGGCGACGTTCATGCCCAGCGCTTGCACACGATCAATGGTGTTTGGCTTGATTCCGTCCACATGGGCAAAGGTCCAGCGCAACGGTGCCAGTGGATAGTCTTGATTGATCTGTTCAAAGGCATCCAGATGCTGGTTGATCGACTGATCGTTTACGGCATGCAGGTGTAAATGCAGCCCGCGTTTGGCAACTTCACGGGCGTTTTTCAGGAACGCAGCTTTCACTTCATCACTACTTTGCGCCGGACGTCCGGCACTGTCCTGTACGGCCAACATCAACTGCTCGCCCACCGATACCGGCCGGAAGAATGCACTGCCACTATTAAATTCGACGCCATCCAAACGGGTCAGGTCCGGCGTACGCTCACCTTTATCCCAAGGGATCACCTGCTTCATATAAAACAGCCGGATCGGCATTTCACCCTGGGCGTCCAACTGCTCGAATGGGGTATACAGTGAATCGCCGGTATCAAAGCCACCCGCATCAACCACCGTTGTCAGCCCACTCCGAGCCAGATCCAACAAGGCCTGGCGACCATGGGCGAGCCTATCTTCGGCCTGCTGCGCGGCGATCTGCTGTTCGATCAGCCATTGTGCCCGCTTAGTGACCGGCCCCTGTGGTAATCCACTGTTATCCAGCAGCAACCCCGGCATCGGTTCCGGACTGCTGGCATCCACACCAATCAGGCGCAAAGCTTCGCTGTTGGCGTATCCCCAATCGAACAGATGCTGCAGATACACTGGATTGTTTGGTGCGGCTTTATCCAGATCGGTGCGCAGGAAGCCCGCTTCCGGACGGCCCTTAAACTGACGCTCGATAAAACCACCGCTGGCGATCAACCACTGACCCGGCTTGGTCTTTTTGGCGGCGTCCGTGATTCGCTGTAACGCTTCATGATAGTCGAGTACACCTTCCAGCCGGATCTGCTGTTGCCAGTTCTGTGCGGCTCTGACCAGGTGCATATGGTTGTCGATCAGCCCCGGAATGACAGTACGACCTTGCAGATCGACCACTTGAGTGCCGGACTCGATATGGCTCGCTATATCCGATTCATCCCCTATCGCCACAATCCGCCCTTTATCCACCGCCATCGCCGAAGCCTGACCAAAGTCAGCATCCACCTTCAGGATCTGACCGTTCTTCAGCACCAGCTCGGCGCTGTGAAGTGAACCGCTGAACAGCAGAAGCAGCGCACAGGTTTGCCGTTTCATGGGGGACTCTCCTATCCAGAATTAGCCGCGGCGTAATAGTCAACTATGATCGTGAGAACGCGTTCATGATCGAATGTTCCACTACTACATCACCATAGCGCGTTTCAGACATGTTTTTCGGAGAGTCGCTCCGATTAAAGGTACTCCTGGATACTTGGTTCGGCTTATAGGAACGGTTCAATATGGCTGATGGCCAATGTCACATAACGCTCCTTCTCACCCACCGGGGCAACGTAGTGCATTGCGCTTGCCGCGGCATCGATGCCTTCGGTACGCGCGATTACCCACAACGCCAGATAGGAAGAGGCTAAACAACCACCTGCCGTGGCAACATTGCCCTGCGCGAAAAACGCCTGGTCCAGCACCTCTACACCCGTCTCCTGAACCCAAGGCTTAGTTGTCAGGTCGGTACACGCCAGCACACCGTTCAACAAACCCAGTTTGCTTAACACCAGCGCACCGGAGCACTGGGCACCGATCAGCTGGCGGGATGGATCAAGTTGCAGCTGCGCCATGATCGAGTCATCAGCCACCACATCACGGGTTTTCATACCACTGCCCACCAGCACCACATCTGCACGGCTCGCTGCCTGCAGATCGATATGTCGCTCCAACACCACACCATTCATGGACTCCACCCGCTCGGTTGGGCTGGCAATGGAGACCCGCCAACCGGGCTTCTTGATGCGATTGAGGATGCCCAGTGCGATCAGGGAATCCAGTTCGTTGAAGCCATCAAAGGTCAAAATAGCGATATGCATAACACTGCCCTCGGATCAGTTACCGTTGAGAGATCCGATTCTGCACACTAATATCATGACAATAAAATTATTGTCATGGATACAATCCAGATGCCCCGTGCCCGTTATAAACAGTTAGTGGACCAATTCGCTGCCGATATCCGCTCGGGAAAACTGCCGCCCGGCACCCAGCTTCCCACCCACAGGCACCTTGCAGCGCAACACGGTATCGCACTGGTCACAGCCTCCCGGGTATACGCAGAACTAGAAAACATGGGCCTGGTAAGCGGAGAAACCGGGCGTGGCACCTTTGTGCGGGAAACCGGACTGGCGCCCGGTCACGGTATCGACCAGCCCGCGATGGCGGATGGCGTGCTGGACCTGAACTTCAACTCTCCTTCCCTGCCCGGACAAAGCGCCCTGCTGCGCAACGCATTACGCAAGCTCGCCTCCAGCGGAGACCTTGAAGCCTTACTGCACTATCAGCCCCACGCTGGTCGCAAACATGAACGCGCGATCATCGCGGAACACCTGAAAAGCAGGCAGCTGTCAGTTGATGCAGAACAGGTCCTGATTGTCAGCGGCGCCCAGCATGGGTTGGCGACAACCGTAATGGGGATGATGAAACCCGGTGATGTGGTCGCTGTGGATGCGCTGATCTACCCCGGCTTTAAAGCGGTCGCCGAAGCCCAGCATCTGGAGTTGGCGCCAATACCGTTCTCTGAACAAGGTCCGGATCTGGACGCTTTGGAAAAACTCTGCCAAGCGCGAACCGTGAGAGCCGTATACACCATGCCCACTCTACACAACCCTATGGGCTGGGTGCTGGATCTGGCTCAGCGGGAACAACTTATCGAGATCGCACGACAGCATGACCTAATCATCATCGAGGACGCCGCTTACGCCTTCCACGCGGAAAACCCGCCACCGCCGATCGCCGCCCTCGCACCGGAACGAACCGTGTATGTATCCGGCATATCCAAAAGTATCGCCACCGGACTGCGCGTAGGGTTTGTTGCCGCTCCATCCGAATGGGTCCCGACGATTGAGCGCGCCATCCGCGCCACGACCTGGAATACTCCTGGTTTGATGACCATGTTGGCCTGCCGCTGGATCGAGGACGGCACGGTTAACCGATTGGAAGCCGAGAAACGCGAAGACGCTAAGCAAAGACAGCTCTTGGCCAGTAAGATCCTTGAAGGCATGGAATACACCAGCAATCCCGCTGCCTACTTTATCTGGCTTCCCCTGCCCGAAGAGGTCCGGGCCGATAAGATCGTAATGGAGCTGATGAACGAGAACATCTCCGTCTCCACGGCGGAGCCGTTTGCCACAACTGAGCATGTGCCTCATGCGTTGAGGTTGGCACTTGGATCGGTGGGCATGGACGAACTGGCGATAGCATTGAAGAAAGTGAGAGAGGTGATTGAGGGGTATGCGTATTGAGCTGCGTGGAGCCTAATCTTCCCGAGAAGCCGAACCATAATATATACTCCTCTATAGTACTTATTACTACAGTACCAAATACTACACTAAGGATGGTGTATGAGAATTTTCAAAACCAAGGAGTTCGACAAGCTCGCTCGCAAACAACACCTGACAGACCAACAACTTCGAAAAGCGGTATCTGAGATTGAAGATGGGCTGGTAGATGCTGATCTCGGTAGCAACCTTTTCAAAAAACGCATTGCACATGGCAATCAGGGCAAGAGCAGCTCGTTTCGAACACTGCTCGCTTATAGATCAGGGAAGAAAACATTCTTCTTGTACTGCTTCGCCAAGAACGAGAAGGACAATATTTCTCCCGCCGAGAAGCGGGCGCTAAAAGTCTTATCCAAGCAGTATCTGAAGTTATCGCCCGAGCAGATAGAGATCGCTAAATGTACAGGCGCGCTAGTAGAGATAGAGGCACACAAAGATGAGTAAACTGCTGAAGTCATTACAAAAAGACATGACAGCCTTGAAGGATGCAGGGCTCGTTAGCGAAACCACAATGCGGGAGTTTAATGAAGCCTGCTTAACCGAAGTAACACCGCTATCTGCCGCAGAGATCAAGCGAATCCGCTCAGAAAACCACGTTAGCCAGAGTGTATTTGCGAAGTACCTGAATATGTCGACTGAAAGCGTGCAGAAGTGGGAACGCGGTGAAAAACAACCGTCTGGCGCTGCGTTGAAGCTGCTGGTGCTTGTTCGGGAAAAGGGCCTCGATGCTATTGCCTGAGAGATTCACCTCTTAAGATGATTTCACGCACTGTGTTGGGTTACGCCACATAGGTAGGTCGGCCTGTAAAATCCAGCCTACCAGTATGTGACTTACCCAACCTAGCGGACTGTCATTCACCTCAGCGGAAATAGAACATCTGCCTGCAGCAAATTGAGTCTTCGATTACAGACTCGCAGTCACAGTCACTTCAACCAGCACGACCTCACGCGCCATAACAGACTGAACACAGGTACGGGCTGGTGCGCAGCCTTCAGGTAACCAGGCATTCCAAAGGTCATTAAAGACAGCGACGTCCTTGTTGTCTTTTATATGAATCAGCGCAGACAGGATTTTACTTTTATCTGTGCCTGCTTCTTCCAGATGGTCGTCAATGCGTGCCAGGACCGATTTGGTTTGACCAACGATATCTTCGTTCACATCAAGCGCCACTTGGCCACACAGATACACCGTATCGTTGTGAATGACGATTCGGCTTACTTTTTCACTGGTACGTTTACGGATGATTTCCATAATCTGTTTCTCATCAACTAAGTGTGTGTAACTGTGCTGGGGCACAGCGAACACGTAAGTATTCTGGGTAGGAGATATTTAGAGAGCAGCGATAACGGTTACTTCAACCAGTACCGCATCATTCGCCATAGTCGATTGCACGCAGGTACGGGCAGGTGCGCAGCCTTCCGGCAGCCATGCGTTCCACAGCTCATTGAAGGTGGCTACGTCTTTATTGTCTTTAACGTGGATCAGCGCGGACAGCAGCTTGCTCTTATCAGTACCTGCTTCTTCCAGATCGCTGTCGATGCTCGCCAAGACGGCTTTGGTCTGACCAACGATGTCGTCATTTAAGCCAGCCGGGATTTGACCACACAGGTAGACAGTTTCGTTATGGATAACAATACGGCTGAGTTTTGCACCTGTACGTTTGCGGGTTAGATTCATTAGCGCTTTACCTTGAAAAGAGAAGATGACGGGCGCCTGAACATCACAAGATCGGACGCTCTACATGAGCGCAGACGTGATTCTCAGTCCCCAATAACATATCCGCCGAACATAGCACGGACCTGAAAATCGGGGCATTTCATTCATTCTCACAATGTAAAAGCGGAACTCTTCTCACGAAGTCAGGCAGGTTGGACGCATAAAAAAACCCAGCCTGAATAGGCTGGGTTTTCATGGGATCTATCGGGTGCGTTGCGGTTTACTTTGCCGCCCTTGCAGCACGCGCCGCATGCAGCTTCTTGTAACTCTCGATCAGGCGCAGGTGCTTATCGAGGCCTTCCAATTGCATGTTGGTTGGCGTCAGGCCGTGGAACTTCACGTCGCCGTTGAGGGAATCAACCACGTTTGCCATCACCTCTTCTCCGAACATACGGTTCAGATTGTGCAGGTAGTCTTCCAGTTCCAGATCTTCGTCCAGCGCAATCTCCAGCACCGCATTTACCGCCTGGTAGAACAGACCACGTTCAACGGTGTTGTCGTTGAACTGCAGGAAGCTTTCCACCAGCTCGATCGCTTCTTCAAACTGCTGCAGCGCCAGGTAGATCAGGATCTTCAGCTCCAGTACGGTGAGCTGACCCCAGACGGTGTTTTCATCAAACTCAACGCCAATCAGGGTGCGGATAAAGGTGTAGTTGTCTTCACCGCTCTCTTCCAGACGTTCAACCAGATCCGCCAGCTGCTCGTCATTCAGTGAGTGGATGGTGAGGATATCTTCGCGGAACTGGAGTGCTTTGTTGGTGTTGTCCCACACCAGATCTTCCACCGGATAGACTTCAGAGTAGCCCGGCACAACGATACGGCACGCGGAAGCACCGAAGTCGTCGAAGGTGGCCACGTAAACCTCTTTGCCCATCTCTTCGAGGATCTGCATCAGGCCATTGCACTCCTCTTCGTTGGTACCGGAGAAATCCCACTCGCAGAACTCATAGTCGTGCTTAGAGCTGAAGAAACGCCAGGAGATTACACCGGTGGAATCGATAAAGTGCTCAACGAAGTTGTTTGGTTCCTGCACCGCAAGGCTGTTAAAGGTCGGACGTGGCACATCGTTCAGACCTTCGAAGCTACGGCCCTGCAGCAGCTCGGTCAGGCTTCGCTCCAGTGCCACCTCGAAGCTTGGGTGCGCACCGAAGGATGCAACTACACCGCCGGTACGTGGGTTCATCAGCGTCACACTCATCACCGGGAACTGACCGCCCAGAGAGGCGTCTTTCACCACAACCGGGAAGCCCTGCTCTTCCAGCTCTTTGATGCCCGCCAAGATGCCCGGGAATTTTTCCAGCACCTCTTGCGGTACGTCCGGCAGCACAATCTCCTCTTCGATAATCTGGCGTTTTACCGCACGCTCGAAGATCTCGGACAGGCACTGCACCTTAGCTTCATGCAGATTGTTACCCGCGCTCATGCCGTTACTCAGGAACAGGTTTTCCAGCAGGTTGGACGGGAAGTACACGGTTTCCTGGTCGGACTGACGTACGAACGGCAGCGCGCAGATACCACGCTCGATGTTGCCGGAGTTGGTGTCGATCAGGTTGGAACCACACAGCTCGTCTTCTGGATCGTAGATCTCCAGGCAGTAGTCATCCAACAGGCCTTCCGGGATGGAGTCATCCGGATTCAGCACAAACCACTTCTCGTTCGGGTAGTGAACGAAATCGGCATTGGCCAGCTCTTCACCGAAGTACTGGTCGTTGTAAAAGAAGTTACAGCTCAGGCGCTCGATAAACTCGCCCAGCGCAGACGCCAGCGCGCTCTCTTTGGTCGCACCTTTACCGTTGGTGAAACACATCGGAGATGCGGCATCACGGATATGCAGCGACCACACGTTTGGCACGATGTTACGCCAGGAGGAGATCTCGATCTTCATGCCCAGCTCTTCCAGCATGCCGGACATGTTGGCGATCGTTTTCTCCAACGGCAGGTCTTTACCCAGGATCATGGTGGTACCGTCATCCGGCATACCCATCGCCATGATGGACGCATCGGCATCCAGGTTTTCAACCGGTTCGATCACAAACTCAGGTCCGGTCTGCACAACCTTCTTCACAGTACAGCGGTCAATCGCACGCAGGATACCCTGACGGTCTTTATCGGAGATGTGCTCCGGCAGCTCTACATGGATCTGGAAGACCTGGTTGTAGCGGTTTTCCGGATCAACAATGTTGTTCTGCGAGATGCGGATATCATCGGTTGGGATATCGCGGGCGTTACAGTAAACCTTTACAAAGTACGCCGCACACATCGCGGACGATGCCAGAAAGTAATCAAACGGACTTGGCGCAGAGCCGTCGCCTTTGTAACGGATAGGCTGGTCGGCAATGACGGTGTAATCATCAAACTTCGCTTCAAGTCTGAGGTTATCAAGAAAATTAACTTTGATTTCCATTTGAGTACTCTTAAGGAATCGTTAGGTGCAAACGGGTAGCGCTAACTGCCGTGTCAGAGGATTTAAATCCAGCAGCTACAGTGTGTCGGAAGACACCGGATATGGCGCGCATTCTAGCACGATCGATCAAATAGGAACGAAAACATTATTCAGGTTGCGATCTGCTCAAAGTAGCTCCGCGAGGCTTTGTGGGCTGACAGAGCAGCAGCCTCGCGCGCATTCAGCAGGAATGGCGATATCAAGCAACCGCCACAGACGGTTTCCGATCTGCCCAGGGCTTCTCTTCCACCGGCAGATGGATGATGGCTGACAGCAGACCGAAACCAACGCCAACCCACCACACCACGGTGTAGCTGCCGTACAGGTCGTACATCATTCCGCCCAACCAGACCCCCAGGAAGCCACCCAACTGATGGGAGAAGAACACCAAACCGTAAAGCGTACCCATGTAACGCAAGCCGTAGATCTGAGCCACGAGACCGGATGTGAGCGGCACGGTTGCGAGCCAAAGGGCACCCATGGCAATTGAGAACAACACCACGGTTTCCGGTGTGATCGGATTTAGAATAAATGCGGCGGCAACGATCGTGCGCAGGAGATAGATTCCCGCCAACAGATACTTGCGGGAGTACTTGTTGCCCAACCAACCGGCGGTCACCGTGCCACCGATATTGGAAACGCCGATCAGCGCAATCGCAACAGCCCCCAGCGTTGAGGTGGATGTAATACCCAAGGACTGAATAATGCTGCCCGGAGCCACGGCGCTGCACATTTCAGCGATAAAGGCAGGAACGTGAGCGGTAAGAAACGCCAGTTGGTAACCACAGGAAAAGAAGCCGATAAAGATAAAGGCAAAGGATGGATCTTTAAGTGCTTTTTTCAGCACAGCGCCCATTTTCTCGTCTTGGTGAGACGCTTTAGCAGGCAATGGCGCACGCATAAAGAACAGTGCCGCCAGAGAGACGATGATAAAACCGGAAAAGGCGATAAACACCGACTGCCACGGCATTTGATTCAGCAACATCTGCGCAACCGGTGGACCCACGATCTGACCGGCTGAGCCCGCCGCCGTCGCGATACCCAGCGCCAGCGAGCGGTGCTTATCCGATGCGGCACGCCCCACAACGGCGAGAATCACACCAAAGCCGGTACCCGCAATACCAAAGCCCACCAGCATCTCCAGCAACTGATGTTGCCCTGGAGTGATCGCAAAGGAAGAAAGCACCAAACCGATCACGTAACACGCAGCACCGGCGATAATCACTTTTCTGTCACCATACTTCTCTGCCAATGCACTGAACATCGGCTGGCCGATCCCCCAGAACAGGTTCTGGATCGCGATCGCGAAGGAGAAGTCCTCCCGCAACCAGTTGAACTCCTGGGCGATTGGAATCTGAAACAGCCCGAACGATGAGCGGACCGCGAAACTGACGAGGATGATGATACATCCCGCAATCAGAACGGGATTGAACAATCGATTGTGACCGACTGATACCACAGCGCTAAACCTAATCTATGTATTAGTAATCGCGGAATTATACACCGCACTACTACCATGCGCTTTTCACGGTTGCGACGCAGGCTCTACCAATTCAGTCCTGCAAGTCATCAACAAGACACTGATCGTCCTGCACGTGCCTCCCTCTAGTCTCAACGATTCCCGCCAACAGCAAGAACAGTGCCCCTAAAATCACCACCAATAACGTCAGAATCAGAACATTTTCGAAGTTTTCATAACGGTTTGCCATAAACCCTACCCGCGTGGGCCTGATCTTCTGTGCTTCACCGTAGCTGAAGGTCATTTGACTCATCGGGTTAGACGGGTTGTCGGGAAACAGCCACTAGGTTCTGACTAAGGATGATGATCAGACTTATCGCCTTCAGGAAAAATGCGATCAACAGCGCTGAGCGACCAAACTCGGTCAGTTCATAGGTCGCTGCAACCGGACGATCGCTGATCTCGTTGCGAATCACCCTATCTGCGGAGTGGTCACTCAGATGAAGCTATGAAGGCTTTCGTCATCAATTTCTTATACTGCCGTCCGGGTAGCGTACTCCTGGTATATCAGACGGTGAAACAAACTCCCACTGTTGATAGATTGACTGCGCTTCGCACTCTTCAAGGGTTAGCGGCCGAACCAAATGACGAACAGGATGGTTTCGCGTCCCCATAGATACAGAGGATGGTTTTGCATCCACAGTAAGACATAGAGTTGGGTTAGACTTGAGACTTATCATCCCCGCTTTTATTTGCCATTGCATGGACGAATCCGCTGGATCACACTGCACGGCCATTACGTGACTTCCCGGAGCGGCCTTTACAGCAGTCAAACACGCATTAAACGCAGGCATAAAAAGGTGACTGCTTTTATTGAACTCATCCTGCGAAAAACGCTCATCATAGTTCCAGAATCCGTCCTTACAGGTGTGGACATTCAGAGGGATTTGAAGATTAACTCCCTGCATATGTCCCTGCACATCAATACAAAAACCTCGACTTGGATCATCCAGTGAGTTGCTAAGACGAATGAAGTCACCAGCCTTACTGTTTGGCGCTCCGGCAAACTGAGCCTGCACTTGGTTAGAGCTAAAGAAACATAGAACTATTACACCAGACCGAAGCCAGCTTTCTTTAAAGACATTCATATAAACTCACCTATTCTGAAAATCACCACGCAAACCAAACGAAAAGCGTCCAGACATTAATAAAGAACAAGGCATGACAACTTGCTAAAAAACAGAGCCAGAGCTATTCCATCACAAGCTGCTTTTTAGGAACCGAAGCTTGGCATGACTTAGATAAAAACCAACTAAACCCGATGCTCACTTAGGTTGAATAACCTAAGACTCAACAACATGTCAGACATGGGTATCCACCAAGAGCCCAGCAAGCATCTAAATCATCGTTTAATATAGGCTAAACAATCCCTACAACAGACTTTTCGGGTACATCAACAACTCCAGCCAACATTCGAGTATTAGCTGGAGAGTTTCGTCGAAAACAGTAGTTTTAAGCGTATCGCCAGTTCACCTTAACCACAAAAGACCAACAGGGTGAAGTGTGTAGCTCAAGACATCATGCTTTACGAATGGAAGCTTTTTAAGAATGTTATTAGCTTCATCCGCATCTTTCGCATTGATAAAGAAAACTATACTTGCTTTTCTTTCTTGTTCAGGTTCATTCAGCTCGTGATTCAAATAAACGTTTTCAACGATTCGGCTCTGCCACAGCTTT
>NZ_CAXRBQ010000149.1:0-4759 GCF_964228735.1 Pontibacterium sp.
CGCCCGGACTTAACACTGCAACAGGCATAAATAGCCGGAATTGGTCGTATTTACCCCTTCAGAGGTAGGTTGTACGCCGAAAGGGTGGAAGCAGACTGGTTCGGGTGTGATTGAAGTTCGGTATTTCAAGTTTGCGGAGAAGACACTGTGATGGAATTTTTAAGTGACTATGGTCTGTTCCTGGCCAAGTCCGTCACTATTGTACTGGCTGTTATCGCGGTTGTTGGCGGTGTGGCGGCAGTTGCTGCACGTGGCAAAAAGCATGGTGAGCACGGTACGGTAGAGGTAACGCATCTCAACGAAGAACTGGAAGAGATGAAGCAGGCGCTGGAAGAAGCTGTCCTGGATAAGGATGAGATGAAGGCGCTGTTGAAGGAAGAGAAGAAAAAAGAGAAGGAAGAGCGCAAAGAGCGCAAGAAAAAGAAAAAAGCCCACGAAGAGGAACCGCGTCGCAAGCGTGTCTGTGTGCTGGATTTTGATGGCGATATCAAGGCCTCAGAGCTGGAGCCGCTGCGTGAAGAGGTCTCTGCAGTGCTGACGCTGGCGGAAAAAGAGGACGAGATTGTTATCCGCCTGGAAAGTGGCGGCGGTATGGTGCACTCCTATGGTTTGGCAGCGTCGCAGCTTGAGCGTATCAAGCGCAAAGAGATTCCGCTGACGGTATGTGTTGACCAGGTGGCGGCAAGTGGCGGCTACATGATGGCGTGTCTGGGTGACCGTCTGCTGGCAGCTCCGTTTGCCATTGTAGGTTCCATCGGTGTGATTGCGCAGCTGCCGAACTTCCATCGCTTGTTGAAGAAAAACGATATCGACTACGAAGTGCTGACCGCGGGTGAGTACAAGCGTACTCTGACGATGTTTGGTCAGAATACCGATAAAGGGCGTCAGAAATTTATCGAAGAGCTGGAAGATACCCACGAGTTGTTTAAAGACTTCGTTGCAGAGTTTCGTCCGCAGGTTGATATCGACAAAGTGGCAACCGGAGAGGTGTGGTTCGGTAAACGTGCCATCGATGCCAAGCTGGTCGATGAGCTGATGACATCTGATGAGTATCTGACTGAAGCCTGTGAAGAGGCCGATGTGTTTATCGTGCGTTATGAAGAGAAGAAAAGCCTGCAGGACAAACTGTCATCCTTTGCGGTGGAATCCGGCGATGGGATTCTCAGCAAGTGGTACAACCGTTTGATGAAGAATCGTTTTATTTCTCTTTAAAACAGGAATTAAACCTTGATGTTTTACGGGCCTTAGAGGCTATAATGGGATCAGGGTTTAGTTTGAAACGCAGGTTCGGGAGTTGGGATGCCGCATCTGGATACATCGCAAAGTATTGTTCGGGCTGCAGAGGTACTCTTTGCAGAGAACGGGTTCGCCGAAACAACAGTTCGTCAGATTACCGCCAAGGCGGGTGTCAATCTGGCAGCAGTAAACTATCACTTCGGTTCTAAAAAGGGACTTGTACAGGCGGTAGCGGAAAAGTTTCTCGGTCCATTGTGTGAGCAGGTGGAAAGCTCGCTTGCAGAGCGTCTTTCGGCCAGTGACCATCGAGTCACGCTGGAGGAAGCATTAGAGATTCTGATGCGCTCGTTGCTCATGGTGAATCGAGACAACGACCAGGCATTGGCCGTGTTTATGCGGTTGCTGGATCTGGCGTACATGAAAAATCAGGAAGATCTGCGTGATTTCTTGGTTGAGCGTTACGGTCAGCGTTTCCAGGAGCTGGTGCGCATTGTGCGCGAAGATGCAGCCCCGATGGAGGACGATGAGTTCTTCTGGCGTCTGCACTTCCTGCTGGGTTCCATTACGTTTACATTGTCCAACTACCAGACCATCAGCGCGCTGGAGAAACGCGAATTTCAGCGTGATGATGCGGCCGTTGAGGAGGTGCTGCACCGCATGATTCCTGTGCTGTCTGCAGGCTTCCAGGCGAGGGCAGATAAAACCTTCTTCTGTCGGATCTGATGTCAGTTTCCATTCATATATCGATTAGCCGGCAACAGCTAACACTGAGTGATGATCAGGGTGAGCTTTGCCGGTTTTCTGTTTCTACTGCGGCCAATGGGCCGGGCGAACAAAAAAACAGTGGCTGTACGCCGCGTGGTCGTCACTATATTCGTGCCCGTATCGGCGGCGATGCTCAGTTGGGCAGTGTCTTTGTCGGACGTCGTTTCACCGGTGAGGTCTATTCTAAGGATCTTGCTCAGCGTTACCCAAGCCGGGATTGGATTCTGACGCGCATCTTGTGGTTGAGTGGTCTTGAGCCGGGGCGGAACCGCCTGGGGGATGTGGATACCATGCAGCGCTATATCTATATTCACGGCACACCAGATACTGAGTCGATGGGCGAACCTAAGTCTCATGGCTGTATTCGTATGCGCAACACAGACCTGGTGCGTTTGTTTGAAATGGTTCCGGTAGGAACACCTGTTTTAATTGAAGAGTAGTGTATGGGGTTTGGAGCCTTATTCATCGATATCGATGGTACGTCGCTGTCGGATGCCGATCGCGAGCTGTTGCTGTGTCCGCAGGTGGCGGGTGTCATTCTGTTTGGTCGAAATACACAGAGTGCGGAGCAGACTGCCCAGTTAGCGGCAGAAATTCACGCTGTTCGTGATGATCTTATTGTAAGCGTCGACCAGGAGGGTGGGCGGGTGCAGCGTCTGCGCGACGGTGTGACCCGGTTGCCGCCGATGGCCGCACTTGGTTGTTTGTATCAGCGTGATGCTGATAAAGCCCAGGGAGCGGCACGCGAAGTGGGTTATCTGATGGCTGCAGAGCTGCGATCACTGGGTGTTGATCTGAGCTTTGCGCCAGTGCTGGATCTGGATTATGGGCGCAATACGGTTATCGGTGATCGCGCATTTGCCCTTAAATCGGATGAGATCGTGGCGTTGGCGGGTGCTTTTGTAGCGGGCATGCATGAAGCGGGCATGGCGGCGACCGGTAAGCATTTCCCGGGACATGGTTGGGCGGATGCCGATACACACAGCAGTGATGCGGTGGATGATCGCGATTTTGATGAGATCTGGGAGCAGGATCTGGTGCCGTTCCGGAAGCTGGTTGACGCAGGTCTGGATGCTGTAATGCCGGCGCATGTGTTGTATCCGGCGTGCTCGGATCAGCCTGCAGGTTTCTCGGCGTTTTGGTTGCAGGATGTGCTGCGTACCCGCTTGGCATTTGAAGGTGTCATCTTCAGTGATGATCTGACGATGAAGGCGGCGCATGCAGCGGGTGGATATGCGCAGCGAGCCGAGATGGCGCTGTCCGCAGGTTGTGATGTGCTGCTGCCGTGCAATAACCGTGAAGGTGCACTGGAGGTGGCGGAGTATCTGGCGGCGCATGACTTTAATCCATCGCCTTCGCTGCCGGGCATGCGCGGAAAGACGGTGGCTTGCGATCAAGAGCGAATGGCTCGAGGTGCTGTGCTTTGCGCGGAGCTGTGGCAAGAGGTGGGTGATGTCTGACTGGTTGTTTGGTCTGGTTTCCGACCTGGGGTGGGTCGAAGCTCGTCATGAGTGGCTGGTTGTTCTTGCGTTTGTTGTCGGATTGACACTGTTGGCCCACATCGTGGGTAGCTCGTTGCTGCGCTTTTTACAGCGACGTGCCGAAGCGACCTCGATGCAGTTGGATAGCGCTCTGATTGGTGCGGCACGGCCGCCGCTGGTAATGCTGATCTGGGTGGTGGGTATCGTGACCGGTTTGCAAGTGGCGGTGAGCAATGGCTCGCTGGTGGTGCCAGAGTCAGTGACCACGGTGCGCAAGCTGGCGCTGATCGCGACGATGAGCTGGTTTGTGGTGCGCCTGATCAGTCGTTTGGAAGGTATCCTGATGCAGCCTGCTGCTGGACGCAAAGCGATGGATGTAACCACCGTGCGTGCGCTGGGGCGTTTGATGCGGCTCTCAGTGCTGGTGTTGGCGGCGCTGATTGTATTGCAGAATCTGGGCGTGAGTGTGTCCGGTATTCTGGCGTTTGGTGGTATCGGTGGTTTGGCAGTGGGTTTTGCCGCCAAAGATTTGTTGGCCAACTTCTTTGGTGGCTTGATGATCTACTTGGATCGCCCGTTCAGTGTGGGTGATTGGATTCGATCACCGGATAAGGAGATCGAGGGGGTTGTGGAGGATATCGGCTGGCGTCAGACCCGGATCCGGACCTTCAGCAAGCGCCCGCTTTATGTGCCCAATGCGACCTTTGCCAGCATCTCAGTAGAGAACCCGTCCCGTATGACCAATCGCCGTATCTACGAATATGTGGGTGTGCGTTACGATGATGCGGCTAAGGTGCAGCAGATCCTGAATGCGGTGCGTGCGATGCTGGAGTCGCATCCCGCAATCGATACCAAGCAGACGCTGATGGTTAACCTGGATCGGTTTGGGCCGTCGTCTCTCGATTTCTTTATCTATACCTTTACTAAGACGACCGATTGGGTTGAATTTCACGGCATTAAGCAGGATGTGCTGATGCAGATTATGGGGATTGTGGAGTCGGCGGGTGCAGAGATCGCCTTCCCAACCACTACGGTGCATGTGGCTGAAATGCCAGTTGAGCCGGTGGCGAATAAGGCGTAGTTGGCTGAGTAAGGCGTCGTGGAACCTAAAAAAACAAAAAAGGCACCGAGAGGTGCCTTTCAGGTTGCTGACGAACCCCGCTTTTTAGCGGGGTTCTCTCTTTTAAAGGCTTATCGCACGGTTTCCAGCGATCAGTGAAGCCTTAACGATGAATGTGCGTTTCCGGCCCTCATAGGCAGCCCTGCTCTCCCAGTTG
>NZ_CAXRBQ010000150.1:0-10232 GCF_964228735.1 Pontibacterium sp.
GTCAAAGAGAAGAACTCGGTCAGTCCGGCAAAACCACCCGGGCCATGGTCAGCATCTACCGCTTCCCCTTCCTGGGCAGCATTCAGATCCCAACCCGCGGAGAAGAAGCGTTCACCACCGCCGGTCAGAACTGCAACCTGCAAACTCGGGTCAGCTTCGAAGTCGGAAAACGCCTGGTACAGGGCAAGGCTGGTCGTGCTGTCGATCGCATTCGCTTTGGGGCGATCCAGCGTAATAAGAAGCACGGATTCGTGCCGCTCGATATGTAGCGGAGCACTCATGTTGGCTACCTCTTTTATTGTCTTTATTGGTATGCCCACAAAGGTAAACGGCAGCCGTTTTTTACTCCTTACACACAGACGACATAAACCTTCAGATTCCAGCCATCCTGCTTTCAATCCGCAAACCGTCAGGGATAAAAGAGATCATGATGGCCGAATCTTGGAGGTAAATGTCGTCTCAATGAAACTGAAAGTCCCATCGCTCACTTAACGTAGAAAAGACCATCAACGGCCATCGCATCGATTGCCACACCATCATCAACACAAAAAGAACTATGGAGACTGAGTGATGGATTTTAGCCTTTCTAAAGAACATCAGGCGCTGCAGGCAAAAGCCAAAGAATTTACTGAACAGGTGCTGTACCCACACGAAATGGAGTGTGAAGAGAACGACGGCATCAGCAAAGAGACCCATAACCTGATCATCCAGCAGGTACTGGACTGGGAGTTCAACGCACCGAACCACAGCAAAGAAGATGGCGGTCAGGGTTTCACCATTTTTGAGCAGACCATTCTGAACGAACAGCTTGGTGGCGCGACCGGTGCTATCTGGGATGCATTGTGGTACCCATCCTACCCAATGCGTTTTGCATCTCAGGCACAGAAAGAGGAATACCTGATTCCTACCTGTCAGGGTCAGCGTCGCGATGCGTACGCGATTACTGAAGCAGATGCTGGCTCCGACCCATCCCAGTGCACTACCCGTGCAGATAAAGTGGACGGCGGCTGGCGTATCAACGGCGAGAAATGGTTCGTGACCATCGGTGATATCGCCGACTACATTCTGGTACACGCGCATGTCGACGGAGACGTTAATAAGCCAACCGTATTCTTCGTCGACAAAGACCTGCCAGGCGTTGAACTGAAGCGTACCCCTCTGTACACCCACCATTTCGCGTTCAAACACCCTGAGTACATCTTCAACGATGTGTTCGTAGGTGACGATAAAGTCCTGGGCGAAGTTGGCCAGGGTTACGACATGACCAAAGACTGGTTCGTAGAAGCCCGTCTGGGTATCGCGGCTCGTTGCGTGGGCGCGGCGATCCGTGCAGCCAACGAAGCGAACGAATACGCCGCCAACCGCGTTCAGTTCGGTCAGTCTATCCGCGACTTCCAGGCTGTTGAGTTCATGCTGGCGGATATGGCGGTTGAGATCATGGCTGCCAAGTCCATGCTGTACCGTCTGAGCTGGGATATCGATCAGAACAACGACCGTAAGATGAACCACGCCCGTGCTGCTGCACTGAAACTGCACTGCTCCGAAATGGTCGGCCGCGTCTGTGACAAAGCCGTTCAGGTTATGGGTGGCCGAGGATACATGCGTGAGCAACCGGTTGAGCGTTTGTGGCGTGATACCCGTGTAGACCGTATCTGGGAAGGCACCTCCGAGATCCAACGTGTGATCATCGGCGGCCAGATCAAGAAACGTGGCATGGAGATCTACACCGGCTGGTAAGTCGTTTGTAGATGGCCCTAGATGGGTGTGGTCCTCACCACACCCAGTCCCGAGTTTGATCAGGTATTGCTTATGTCCAAACAAGATAACCTGCGCCGTTTGATGTCGCCACGTCACATCGTGCTGATCGGTGGTTCCAATCTGGAGCTGCCAATTCAGAACACGAAACAGATCGGCTTCGACGGTGAAATTTGGGTGGTAAACCCAAAATATGACGAGATCGCGGGTATTAAATGTTACCCAACGATCGCGGATCTGCCGGATGCACCGGATGCGGCGTTCGTTTCCGTAAACGCTGAACTGACCATCGACGCAGTTGCTCAGCTGAGCGAAAAAGGCTGCGGTGGTGTTGTGTGCTACGCAGCCGGCTTTGCCGAAGTGGGCGGTCGCGGTAGCGAACTGCAGGACGCATTGGTAGAAGCGGCCGGTGACATGGCCCTGGTAGGCCCGAACTGCTACGGCGTGCTCAACTTCACCAACGGTGTGGCGCTATGGCCGGATCGCCTGTCTGGCGAGAAGACCGAACGCGGTGTAGCCATCATCAGCCAGAGCGGCAACGTGGCGCTTAACCTCACCATGCACGACCGTTCCCTGCCGATCACCCACGTGATCAGCGTAGGCAACCAGGCGGTGATGGGTGTAGGTGACTATATCGAGCCGCTGCTGGAACAGGACAACGTCAGCGCCATCGGTTTCTATATCGAAGGCCTGAAGGATATCGAATCCTTCAGCCGCGCCGCACTGAAAGCGGTCGAGAAAGGCGTGCCTCTGGTTGTACTGAAGGCCGGCACCTCCGAAATCGGCACCCAGCTGACGATGAGCCACACCAGCTCCCTGGCCGGTTCCGATGACATGTACCAGGCGATGTTCGACCGCCTTGGCATCCTGCGCGTGCACTCTCTGGGTGAACTGCTGGAAACCCTGAAGATCGCTGCGCTGTGTGAACTGCCAGCCGGTGACCGTATCGGCGTACTGACCTGCTCCGGCGGTGACAGCGCCATGCTGGCCGACAGCCTGGATCACTACAATCTGCAGCTGCCACAGCTCACCGACCACCAGCAAGAGAAACTCGGTGCGCTGCTGCCGGACTTCGCCAGCCTCTCCAACCCATTGGACTACAACACGTCTATCTGGGGTAACGAAGAAGCCTGCACCGAGGTGTTCGGCACACTGATGGAAGGCCTCTGTGACGCCACCATTCTGGCGCTCGATTTCCCTAAACAGGGGATCGGTGACGACCACGAATGGCAGGTGGCGGTAAACGCGATGATTGCTGCACATTCCCAGCATCACAAAACCGCCGCGGTAATCTGCAACCTCAGCGAGCTGATGCCTGAAAACGCCCGTCGCCGACTGGTGAACGCAGGGATCGCACCGCTGCAGGGCCTGAAGGATGGCGTTGCTGCCCTCGCCCGTCTGGTTCGATACGGCCAGCGCCGCGAGCAGATTCTGGCGTTGGATGATTCCAGCCAGTTGCTGCTGCGCCAGGGTACAGAAGCCGAAGGCGATAGCCGCATGTTGGACGAATGGGACTCCAAACAGCTGGTTGGCAGCTACGGCTTACCACTTCCAGGTGGTCAGGTCGCAGAGCTTGCAGATGTCGCCGCAGTTGCCGATCAGATCGGCTACCCGGTGGTGATGAAAGGTGTCAGCGACAAGCTGGCCCACAAAACCGAAGCCGGTGCGGTGGTGCTCAACCTGAAAGATGCCGACGCCGTAACTACGGCTGCGCACACCATGTCCGAAAGCCTCAAGGCACAGGGCCTCGACAACGTTCGTTTTCTGATCGAACCGATGATCTCCGACTTCGTTGGTGAAATGATCATCGGTCTGAAGCGGGACGAGCAGTTTGGTCTGGCTCTGATCGTTGGCACCGGCGGCATTCTGGTCAACCTGTTAAACGACAGTGCCACCCTGCTGCTACCAACATCACGCGAAGCCGTTACTGAAGCAGTTGGTTCCCTTAAAGGCACCAAACTGCTGCAGGGCTACCGTGGCAAAGCGATGGGTGATCTGGATGCGGTCGTGGATGCGGTGATGGCCGTCGCTGAATTCGCGACCGAACACTGGGAGCAGGTCACCGAGTTGGATATCAACCCGCTGATGGTGCGCCCAGAAGGCAAAGGTGCTGTCGCCGTGGATGCACTGGTGCATATGCGAGGCTGACATCACCCAATACCTCGGGGTGAAGGCCGACCGTCTTTCCAGGTCTTCACCCCAACTCATTGTCCAGACAGGAAGCGTCTGCTGGTTGATCCCGAAACGATCAGCGGGCGATCTAAAACAACAATAAAACCTAGGTACCAAGCTATGAGTGTAGAAAACAATAACAACAAGATGGCGATTGATCCGGCCATTCTCTGGCCCGCTGTGATCGTTATCCTGGCAACAAGTATCCCGCTGGCGATCAATCCTGACGCCGGTAAAGCTGTGGTAAGCGGCCTGTTGAGCTGGTTTACCGGCAACTTCGGATGGCTCTATCTGCTGTCCGGTATCGGTAGCTTCTTCTTTATGTGCTGGCTGGCTTTTGGCCCGGTTGGCCGTATCAAACTGGGTGCGCCTGAAGACACCCCGGAATTCAAGAAAGTCCCTTGGATCGCCATGCTGTTCTGTGCAGGCATCGGCATCTCTATCTGTAACTGGGCGTTTGTAGAGCCGCTCTACTTCCTGTCCGGTCCACCACTAGGTGTGGAACCGAATACACCGGCTGCCGCTGAATGGGCTGCGATGTATCCGATGTTCCACTGGGGCGTTGTGCCTTGGGCGCTGTACCTGATGCCAGCCCTGCCGATCGGTTACGCCCTGTACGTCCGCAAAGTGCACGTACTGCGTCTGAGTGAAGCCTGCCGTGGCATCCTGGGTGATCTGGTTGATGGTCCTGTCGGCAAAGTGATCGACATTGTAGTGATCTTCTCCATCGTGGGTGGTGTAGGTACCTCCCTGGGTCTGTCCGTACCACTGGTATCTGAACTGTTCCAGGCGATGTTTGGCCTTGAAGACTCCTTCTTCCTGCAGTTGGTAATCCTGGCCGCGTGGACTGCGATGATCGCATGGAGTGTGTACAACGGCCTGAACAAGGGTATCCAGACTCTGTCCAACATCAACGCTGTGCTGGCCTTCGTACTGCTGGTGTTTGTACTGTTTGCCGGTTCTACCGTGTTCCTGCTGAACCTGTGGTCCAACAGCTTCGGTCTGTTCATGGACAACTTCTTCCGTATCAACTTCTGGACCGATCCGGTTGATAAGGGCGGCTTCCCAGAAGGTTGGACAGTATTCTACTGGGCGTGGTGGATCGCGTACGCACCGATGATGGGTCTGTTCGTAGCACGTATCTCCCGTGGTCGTACCATCAAAGAGCTGATCATCAACGGTGTAACCTGGGGTTCCGTGGGTTGCTGGGCGTTCTTCGCGATCTGGGGTGGTTACGCCATCGATCTGGATGTGAACGGCACCGTTAACCTGCAGGCGGTACTGAGCGAAGGAGGCATCCCAGCCACAGTGGTTGCTGTACTGCAGACACTGCCAATGGCCGATCTGGTGCTGCCAATGTTCACCCTGCTCTGCTTTGTGTTCCTGGCAACCACAGTAGACAGCTCTGCGTACATGCTGGCGTCTATCTGCACCAAAGAGATCACCGGTTATCAAGAGCCAGCACGCTGGAACCGTATCCTGTGGACCCTGCTACTGGCTCTGGTGGGTGTAGGCCTGCTGTCTGTCGGTGGTCTGAAAGCAGTACAGACCTCTACCATCCTGGTAGCCCTACCGATGATCCCTGTGCTGTTCATCATGGCAGCATCCATGCTGCGCTGGGCTAAAGAGGACTTTGGCACCGATCTGGCGGCACGAGCCATCGCCCGCTGCCCTCAGAGTGGCCGCAATGTGGTGGTAGCGCACATTGACGAAGAGACTGTACACACCGAATCCAAATCAAACCTGGATGCAGTACAGGCTCAGCCACAGGCAAGCTCTTAGCCATATAGAAAGTAACGTATCTCATTCGTTTATAAGCATTCCCTATGCCTTTGGGTGTGTGACGTGACACTGTCACACACCCTGTCCTTTTGGGGCTTCTTGATACGCAAGCCCCCTTTTTCCAATACCGCTGGAGCGCCTTCTCGGCGACCGGCTAACTCAACACACTAAATTCAATGTAGGTAGCAGTACCATGACAATCTCAACCATCGGCGTAATCGGTGCCGGTCAGATGGGGCTGGGCATCGCTCAGTCTTTCGCAACGGCTGGCCTGAACGTGATCCTGAACGACATCAACGGAGCTGCGCTCGAACGTGGATTGGATACCATTCTGAATAGCCTGGAGCGACTGAACAGCAAAGATAAGCTGCAGGAGTCTCCCGATGCGATTATCAGCCGCATCAGCACCACCACAGAACTGACCGCCATGGCCGATGCACAACTGGTGGTCGAAGCCGTTATCGAAAACGAAGCGCTGAAACAGCAGATCCTGAGCGAACTGGACCAGATCTGCCCACCGAATACGATTCTGGCGAGCAACACCTCCTCTATTTCCATCACCCGCCTGGCGACTGCAACCAAACGGCCGGATCGCGTGATCGGCATGCACTTTATGAATCCTGTGCCGGTAATGAAGCTGGTTGAGGTGATCACCTGCCTGCACACCAGCACTGAAACCTACAACAGCGTGATCGAGATGGTCAAAGCGCTGGAGAAAGTGCCAGTGAGCGCCAAAGATCGTCCGGGCTTTGTGGTGAACCGCATCCTAATCCCAATGATCAATGAAGCGATCTTCACCCTGGACGAAGGTGTTGCCAGCGCATCCGAGATTGATAGCGCCATGCAACTGGGCGCCGCTCACCCGATGGGACCGCTAGCGTTGGCCGATCTTATCGGTCTCGATACTTGCCTGAGCATCATGCAGGTGCTCTACGAAGGCTACAACGACAGCAAGTATCGCCCGTGCCCACTGCTCAAAGAGATGGTCGATAGTGGTCTCTTAGGCCGCAAATCCGGCCGCGGTTTCTTCGATTACAGCTGAGGTGAGATCATGAATATGCCTGAACAGATTCCAACAATCCAAGCCTGCTTCGAAACCTTGTTGCTTACCGAAATCCAACCTGGCATCTACCTGCTGACCATCAATCGCCCGAAGGTGCTGAACGCACTAAACACCACCGTGCTTTCGGAATTAGCCGAAGCAGCCGAGTTGGTCGATAACGACAGCAACGCCCGTGTACTGCTCATTACGGGTGCAGGCGATAAGTCCTTTGTAGCCGGTGCAGATATCACCGAAATGAGCACCCTTACTCCATTGGAAGGTAAAGCCTTCGCCGAGCGTGGCATGGCGGCATTTCGTCGCCTGGAACAGATGAAGATTCCGGTGATCGCACTGGTCAACGGTTATGCCCTGGGTGGCGGCTGCGAGCTGGCGATGAGCTGTGATTTTGTCCTGGCCTCCGAGAATGCCCGCTTTGGCCAACCGGAAGTCAGCCTCGGCATTACACCGGGCTTTGGTGGCAGTCAGCGTCTAACCCGACTGCTGGGCCGCGCCATGGCGATGGAGCTGCTGGTCAGTGGCCGTGCCATGAACGCACAAGAAGCACTGCAACGCGGTCTTGCGAACCACGTGTATGCGCAGTCCGATCTGCTGGGTGAGGGACTTGCCCTCGCCGACCGCATCAGCCTGAACAGCACCACCGCCATCCAGATGACCAAGCAGCTGGTGCAGCGCGGCCAGGATCTGGATCTGGAAAACGGCTGTGTGATGGAAAGTGATCTGTTTGGTCTGAGCTTTGCCACACCGGATCGTGCCGAAGGCATGCAGGCGTTTATCGAAAACCGTAAACCTTCCTTCGTGTAACAGCGAAGGAACCTGCAAACAAGTCCCTCCCCGCCGGGTTACAGGGAAGAAACCTGGCACTTTTCCCATCAATCGGCTTTTCACCCCTTTCGATCAGCTTCCCAAACAAACCGACCGGCTTTTCACCAAAATACATAATTACAAAATTGAGCTACCATTCACTCTGAGATCAATCTAATTCTTCGGACATACAATGGCAGCCAAGCTCTCTATTCGCTCCTACAGTTTTGATAGCGATAGACACTCCCACGATCACTACCAGCTAACCTTCCCGTTGCTGGGCACGACCAACATCGATACCGGTCGCCACCACGAGCGTGCTGCACCGGGTCAGTGTGTGATTGTGCTTAAGGGTGATGAGCATGAGTTTGCCCCATCCAGAGGCTCACAGTTTCTGGTGGCGGATATGGATGAACTGCCCGACAGCATGAAGAACCTCACGGAATCCTTCATCTTTGTCTCCCAGCCGGTGCTCTCTTTCTGCTACTTCGTACAGAAACAGCTCGAAAACCAGATCAGCCCTGCACTTGAAGCGAGTATGGGGGAGTGGTTTGTACAGCTGTTGAATGAGCAGGAGTTTGTCACAAAGATTGATCCGCGCATTTCCAAGGTGATCGAATACCTGGAACGGGACCTGAGTTTGTCGCCGCCGCTGAGCGAACTGGCGGATGTTGCCTGCCTCAGTCTCAGCCAGTTTAAAGCGTTGTTTAAGAAGGAAACCGGCACCACCCCGGGCCAGCATCTGCTGCGTCTTCGTATGGAAAAAGCTCGTGCGCTGCTGGTGCATACCGACTACCCGATCAGTGTGATTGCATCCAATGTGGGCTACCAGGATATCTCCTCATTCAGCCACCGCTTCTCCAGTTACTTTGGCATGCCCCCAAGCAGCTTGCGCAAGCATTAATCAAATCGGCTTCCAAACGATCAACTTCAGCTTTTTGCTGAACACAATCGGCTTTTTGCCAAATTCATAAGCAAAATCGTCGTATACACTGCATCGCAAATTCAACGTGAATAACGAGTTTGCGATGTTAGATTCAACACTGATCGTTTTTATTGTTACCTCCCTGGTGCTGATCGCATCACCGGGCCAGGATATGGTGCTGGTGATCTCCCGTTCTATCGGGATCAACACCCGTGCAGGCATTGTTACCGCAGCCGGTGTCGCGACCGGTCTGCTGGGGCACACCGTACTGGTGGCGATGGGTCTGGGTGCCCTGCTGCAAACCTCCGAGCTGGCCTTCAGCATTATGAAATATGTAGGCGCGGCATACCTGCTGTATATCGGTTACAAAACCCTGAAAGCACCACCAATCGAGATCGATGAAGATCCGGGTGCGCAAGGTACGCTGAAAAGCTGCTTTATCGCCGGTGCGCTGTCCAACGTCACCAACCCAAAAATCGCGATCTTCTTCTTTGCATATCTGCCGCAGTTTGTATCGGCAGACAACGCAAACCCAACCATGACATTGCTGGCACTGGGTTCTACCTTTGCGATGCTCTCCTTCCTGGTTAAAACGCCGGTGGGTTATGTGGCGGGTCGTTTGTCCGGTTGGTTTAAAGCCAACAAGAATGCACAGCGTTGGTTGAACCGAATCTGTGGTGGTGCTCTGGCCCTGCTGGCGGTACGTCTGGCAACGGCAGCTACACCGGGTCAGTAAGCGAGGCCCCTACAACTTCTTTTTTGTGTGTCAAAGTACTCCTAAAGTGCTTCTATTCGGGCGCGTATGTGTTAACGTACGCGCCCTTTTTTTATGCTCTGCGGAAACACCCCATGATTGCCGGATTCGACTACGGAAGCTCTAACTGCGCCATCGGCGTTCCTCACTCCCAATCTGGTACAACACGTGGCATCGAATTGCTGCCGATGCATGGCGAACAACGTTTCCTGCCATCCACCCTCTACGCCCTTTCCCGCGAACTGATCTGCGAAGCGGTCGCTAAACAGATCGAAAATCCAGTGCTGCGCGAGCAGTACATGCAGGAACGCGCCAACCAACTGCGTATGGCAACTAATGCACGTCGTGAGCATGATGTTGCCCCGGGCGAGCAGACGGTCTTTGTCGGTGAAGAAGCGATCGAGAACTACATCGATCTGCCCGAAGAGGGCTACTTCATTAAATCTCCGAAGTCCTTTCTGGGTGTGAGTGGCCTGCGCGCAGAACATATCGCCTTCTTCGAAGATATTGTCAGCGCGATGATGTTTGAGATTAAGAAAGCCGCCGAGCGTAATCTGGATGGCAAGCTGCGCCACACTGTGATCGGACGCCCGGTTAACTTCCAGGGTCTGGGTGGAGAAGACGCCAACAAACAGGCCTGTGCAATTCTGCACCGTGCTGCAGAGCGTGCCGGTTTTGAATCGGTTGAGCTGCTATACGAACCGCTGGCGGCAGGCATCAACTTTGAATCAGATCTCACTGAAAACAAAACCGTTCTGGTAGTGGACGTGGGTGGTGGTACCACCGACTGCTCCGTGGTGCGTATGGGGCCGGAACACCGCGCCAAAGCCGATCGTAGCGACGACTTTCTTGGCCACAGCGGTTCCCGTGTGGGCGGTAATGATCTGGATATCAATCTGGCGTACAGAGGTCTGATGCCGGTATTTGGTATGGGTGGGACGCTGAAAAGCGGTCGGCCTCTGCCAAGCCAACCGTACTGG
>NZ_CAXRBQ010000151.1:0-6829 GCF_964228735.1 Pontibacterium sp.
CATCAGCAAAAACACCATCAGCGAACGACTGACCCGCATCCGAGCGTTCATGCGTGCGGCTAACGCCCACCGCACCCAACTGATCAATTTCCGCCAGAGCCAGGATATGCCTCGCCTTGATCGTGAGCTGACCGGTAGCAAGGGTGAACTGAGCAAGACCTTGCAGGCCCTGGTGGCCATCGATCCGAGCGCCAAACGTATCGGCCGTCTGGTGGATGATCTGATTGCCGATCTATACGGCGACAACGGTATGGTGGCGCTATATCGCGATGCCTACAACAAAAGCAACCAACTGACTAAGCAACTGGCGACTACAGCGCAGCTGCAGACTGAAGCACAGGCAGTCGTTGATGCGTTTATTAACGCATCCATGAATCAGGCGGCTGAACGCAAAGCGGAAGCCGATAACAGCTCCCAGATTACCGAAACCATGATTGTTGCTCTGCTCGTAGGCAATCTGGTGCTGGCGATCGTAATTGCAACGCTGACTGTTCGGAGCATCCATCAGCCTCTGTCTGCAACTGTCACTAAGCTGATGTTGTTGGCCAAAGGCGATATGCGCACCACCTTCGATGATGACCGTAAAGATGAATTTGGTGATCTGGGCCGTGCACTGAACGAGGTTGTCGCCAACCTGCACGACATTCTGGAAGAGATCGCCAATGGCTCCAAACACTTGAGTGATGTGGCTGAGAGCAATGCCATCACTAGTCGCCAGACACACAGCGCTATGGGGCAGCAGAGCGAACAGCTGACCATTACAGCCTCTGCATCTGAAGAGATGGAGTCGATGGTGCAGGAAGTGAACCAGTTTGCGCAGACCACGCTTGAAGCAGTACAGAACTGTGAACAGCTGAGCCTGGATGCTGATCAGCATGTACAGCAAACCGTATCCAGTATTCGTCAGCAGGCGGATGATATCTCTAAAGCTGTGTCCCTGAGTGATCAATTGAGCCAGTACAGTAACCAGATCGGTTCGATTCTGGATACCATCGGTGATATCGCCCAACAGACCAACCTGTTGGCACTGAACGCTGCGATTGAGGCGGCGAGGGCAGGTGAGCAGGGTCGCGGGTTTGCGGTTGTGGCCGACGAAGTGCGCGAACTAGCGCGTCGTACCCATCACTCTACTCAAGAAATTCAGGAGATGGTGGAGAACATGCAGTCCAGTATCTCCAGCGTTGTCGATGTGATGCAGCACAGTGTCGCGCAGACCGAGTCGTGCGTGCACTCCGCACATAGCTCCCAGGATGCGCTGATGAAGATGAAGGATGCCGTGGCAAATATTCGCAGCATGAGCACCCACATCACCGAGGCGACCAGCCAGCAAAACCTAGCGGTTGAGGAGATGGCGCGTACTCTTGAGCAAATCAATGCGGCGGCTAGTGAAACAGCCAGCGGCGCCGAGAAAGTCTCCAATCACAGTGACGATCTATTGCAGATCTCTACCCAGCAGAAAGAGCTGATCAGCCGCTTCACTGTCTGACCTCTTCAGACCTTTGGTCCAGTTGTTTCCTAATAGGTTGCTTTGCAAGGGGAAACAACTGGTACTAAAGGTTAATCATTCCTGACACTACAGTTTATTAATCGCATAACCATATACTCGATCGTATCGCGTATACTTTCTCGCGCTCAACGCTGATCTGTGTCGCACGGACTTCAGCATCACGTAACATCTGAATTGGAGCACCACCTATGTCCACCTCACAACCGCGAGCGTTTATGGATAAGAACGCTGTCAAAGAGTGGTTTTCGATTATTATGCCGGGGCTGTTGCTCTGCTTTGTGGTGGGTATGGCGGCCAAATTTGTCTCTGAACACTACGGTGGTCCAACCATTCTCTACGCGCTGCTGATGGGCATGTCCCTCAACTACCTATCCGAAGAGGGGCGTTGTGCTCCGGGTATCCAGTTTGCAGCCAAATCCGTACTGCGTTTTGGTATCGCCTTACTCGGTGCCCGTATTACCTTCGAACAGCTGATGGGCTTGGGTATCACACCTATTGCCATCGTACTGGTCGGCGTACCGGCAACCATCTTCTTTGGTGTGCTTTGCGGTCGCTGGATGGGGCTGAGCAAAAACCAGAGCATCCTGTCCGGTGCATCGGTGGGCATATGTGGTGCGTCCGCAGCGCTGGCCGTTTCCGCCGTACTGCCTCAGAACAAAGAGTCCGAAAAAAACCTGATCTTTACCGTGATCGGCGTGACGGCGCTTAGTACCGTAGCGATGATCGCCTATCCGCTGATCGTTACCGGCCTAAACCTGAACGCTGACGAGAGCGGTATCTTCCTGGGTGCAACCATCCACGACGTCGCGCAGGTAGTTGGTGCGGGTTATATGATGTCCGACGAGATCGGTGACGTTGCGACCTTCACCAAACTGCTGCGGGTAGCCGCACTGGTACCTGTTGTGGTGGTGATCTCCATCCTAGTAGCCCGTCGAACTGATATGGGCACCGACGGTAAGTCTAAGCTGCCGCTGCCAGGCTTCCTCGTAGCCTTCGTGATCATCGTAACCATCAACAGTACCGTGCCGGTCCCAGAGGTAGTAACGTCCGGTATGAGCGAAATGTCCCGCTGGTGTCTGATCATCGCAATGGTGGGCTTGGGCATGAAAGCCTCGTTCAAAGAACTGGCTACCATGGGCGGGAAGCCAATTGCGCTGTTGGTAGCGGAAACTGTCTTCCTCGCTGCGCTGGTCGCACTCTGGTTGATCTGCGCACGTTAATTTATCTCCAGGGCCTGTTTCATACAGGCCCTTTCTTTATCTCTCCAAAAACCCTTCCATACGTACAATCTTCAAGTCCATTTCTGACTTAATCGATAGGCTGCTGAGCGCTTAATTGCGACAAGGTAAGCGCCTAGCGCCTAAGGTCTCGACAACTGCAAAGCTGATTAGGTACACCAGAAGTTAACTGTCGAGATTAAGGGGTTTGCTGAAGCAAGTAAGTGTGCAAGGATAGTGCATCACATTGATACATTTCCCCGGAAGGGAACGAAGTGGACGTTAAGGAAAACGTATGTACATCATCACCTTACCTTCCATTGCTTCAAATAACCTCCCGGGGATATATGTCAGAATGACGTGTTTAAACGCATCAAACTGATGTCTATTTAGGTGTTAGGCATTAAGGAGGTAGTCATGGACAGGTTGAGTAATATCGAAATATTTAATGGCATTGCAGGAAAGGTCTTTGCAGATCTATATTCAAGCTTTCCCGTACATTCTGCAATCAAGCTTCCTGTATATGCAGAGGAGCTTGTCGATCCCGATGACTACGACGGATACTGGCAAGTATCTGAAATAGCAGACGCTACTTTGTCTTGGTTAGTTGAGTCTGGATATATCTGGCTGGATGAAAACCAGTGTATTGATGAGGAATACCGAAAAGGTGTGCTAACCCCTAAAGGTTTAGAGGTTTTAAAGGTCGTACCGTCGACACTCAGCCAAAATCAGTCTATTGGGGAAAAGTTGCTTGAATGCTCAAAGGGAGCTTTCAATACCGGATTAAATGAAACCGTAAAGCAAGCAATCAGTATCGGTGCCAAAGCACTTGTAGGTGCCTAACAAGCGGCTGTTGTCTGCACTACGTCGCTGGGACTGCCTTTTCGTCGCTTCGCAACTACAAATCAGCCTCAAATCCGCCCGCAATACCCTCTAAGAGAATTTAGCTTCATGCCTGAACCTGATCCAGCGAAAATCATGACCTTTGCAACACCAGAAGACCTTGGCCAGTGGCTCAAGGTGAATCACACATCTGAAAATGAGCTATGGGTCAAAATATTTAAGAAAAAGACCGGGATTCCTAGCGTAACCTGGGATGACGTTGTGATTGAGGCACTGTGCTGGGGCTGGATCGATGGTGTTAAGAAGTCGATTGATGATCAAGCCTATCTCCAACGAATCACGCCCAGGAAAGCTAGAAGTAATTGGTCAAAGAGGAACATAGAGCACGCAGAGCGTTTGATCAAAGAGGGCCGGATGATGGAGGCAGGCCTTGCTCAAATTCGTGCCGCCAAAGCTGATGGCCGTTGGGAAAATGCTTATACGGCAAGTGAAATGACAGTGCCGGAAGATTTCCTGGAGGCGTTGGATAGCAAGCCAAAGGCAAAAGCGTTTTTTGAAACACTAAATAAATCGAGTCGTTATGTCATCGCGTAAGGGTTGTTAGGTGCAAAGAAACCCGAAACCCGACTGAGGCGATTTGAAAAATTTATGGACATGCTGGTTCGTGAAGAGAAGCCTTAGCTTGAAGCCAACCAAGACGAATAAGGCATAACAAAAAACGCCTGATAACGCCTACTTTGCTCCTGGAACTCGGCGTTATTTTTAGCATAGGAAATCCCACCCAACGGTAAGTATTCAGAGGATGCGCGTTACCTGACAGATGTCATTGATCCTTAGAATGTAAAGGAGCTTGAGAATTCAGGCCTTTCTAACGCGCAAAACCGCTAGTGCCCCAAAAGCACCCGTCGTACCCACCGACACATCGGGTCGTTGTGATAACGCTCGTGCCAGTAAAGGTTGAACTGGGTCGGTGGCAGGGTGATCTCTGATGGCAGTGGTTGGATCGTAACGTCATGCCCCTTGGCAACCATCTGCGCAATGATCTCCGGGATCGCTACAACCAAGTCGCTGGATTCACAGAAATAGGCTGCGGATGTGAAGTTAGGTAAGCGGGTCGTCAGCTGCCGGGACTTACCCATGCCGGACATGTAAGTATCGATCATTGCAGGGCCTTCGTTGGTGATCGATACATAACCGTGACAGCACCCAAGATAGTCTTCCAACGTCATTTGCTGGCCTGCCAATCGATGGTTGCTGCTCATCATGCACACCATATTGGACTGGGCCAGTGGCATCATCCTGTATTGGTCCTGCATCACAGTCGGTACACGACCACTTAACGAGAAGTGCACGTCACCTTCAGCCAGAAGGTCAAAATGATCTCGAGGTTCGCTACGGATATCCAGCATCATATGCGGTGCGTGCTGGCGCAACTTTGTGAGTAATTGGGGTAAGAATGCCACCACCTCCAAATCCACCGCATACACCTTAACTCTATCCCTCGAAGTGGCCGGATCAAATGATTCCTGGGCAACCATACGCTCAAGGTCACCCATGATCTGGTTTAATTCCGGCAGCAGGCGTTCGGCCCGCGCGCTCAAGTCGTATCCATCCAGTGTACGTACCAATAGCGGGTCGTTAAAGGCATCCCGCAGCTTCTGTAACGCGCGGCTCACCTTGGGTTGGCTCATATTGAGCTTTTCAGAGGCGCGGGTGACATGCCTCACCTCCAACAGGGTTTGCAGGATGATCAGCAGGTTCAGATCCAGAGTTCGTAGATTCAGATTTTGCATGGCCGATATGTTTATCATGCATTTTATGAATTTAAGAGACGCAGATATGCTCTTTGCACATCGATCGAGTCACAACGGAACCCGCATCGAAGAGACCCCGCTCTTCTGTACCGGTTCCCTAAACGATATATACGGAGTGCAGTTACATGTCTAAAACGCTCAAAATCGCAGTTGCTTATCATAGCGGCTATGGCCACACCGAAGCGATCGCTAAATCCGTTGCTAAAGGCGCGGAGCAGGGTGGCGCCGAGGTCGCATTGGTGTCAGTTGCAGATCTGGACGAACTCAACTGGGACACCCTAAATGAAGCGGATGCGATCATCTTTGGTAGCCCAACCTACATGGGTAGCGTGAGCGGCCAGTTTAAGACCTTTATGGATGCCAGCTCCAAAGTGTGGTTCGAGCAGGGTTGGAAAGACACGCTGGCCGCGGGTTTCACCGTTTCTGCGTCCCAGAGTGGCGATAAGCTGAATACGCTGGTGCAGATGAGTATCTATGCCGCACAACAGGGCATGATCTGGGCTGGTACCGGTATGATGCCGGGCAATAACAGCGCCGCTGGCAGCGTTGAAGATCAAAACCGTCTGGGTAGCTTCCTGGGCCTGATGGCGCAGGCCAATGCTGATGAGGGTGCGGACGTGACCCCTCCAGCTACCGATCACCGCACTGCCGAGGCTTTCGGACAACGCATCGCTGAAGCAACAGAGCGCTGGCAGAAGCCTGAATAAACTGGATCGGCTAGGTTCTGCAATAATTCCACCGGGAACGTTGTTTCCCGGTTTTTCCGTTTTCTGAGGATGACTATTTGTGACCATACCCGTTCGGCGCCTGACAGTTCTATTGGCCATGTTGGTTGCTGTAACTCCGTTAGCAATCGATATGTACCTGCCCGCAATGCAGATGATGGCGGCTGACCTGGACACACCCAGTCATTATGTGGAGCTGTCCGTTAGCGGGTTTCTGCTGGGCTTTGCGATTGGACAAATCACGGGTGGGAGTTTGTCTGATCGTTGGGGCCGCAAACCCGCAGTGGTCCTGGGTCTTTCGATCTTTGCCTTGGCCAGCGTTGCGCTGATATGGACCGATACCATCGAAAGTTTGTTGGCGTTACGTGTGATACAGGCAATAGGTGGGGGGATTGCAGTGGTGAACTCGTCGGCCGTGGTGCGGGACCTATACAGCGGCAAAGATATGGCGCGAGTGCTATCGATGATTGCCATGGTAATGATGACTGCACCGCTGCTTGCACCGATGTTGGGGGCGTTCTTCGCAACCGTGGGGGGCTGGCGCGTGATCTTCGCGGCGTTAGCCGGATACGCAGTATTGGTGGGAATTCTGTTCCTGTGGCAAGTACCGGAAAGCAGGAAACACGAAGAGCAATCCCCGGGGATGATTGCGGCGTATCTGCGGATTATCCGCCATCGTCAGGCAATGGCTTACGTTTTGGTGTTGTCATTTGCGTTTAGCGG
>NZ_CAXRBQ010000152.1:0-4498 GCF_964228735.1 Pontibacterium sp.
ACCACGACCACGACCACGACCACGACCACGACCACGACCACGACCACGACCACGACCACGACCACGACCACGACCACGACCACGACCACGACCACGACCACGACCACGACCATCAGCATGGTCATGCAGCGGCAGAAAGCAACACCCCAGAGGTCGGAAAGCCGGTGCGCAAACTGGGCGAAGGCAGTGGTATGGTCAGCTGTGGCTGGGTGTTTCATCGCGACGAAAGCTTCGATTTCGACGCCCTCACCGCTTACCTGAACAGCATTGAAGGCATTCAGCGAATCAAAGGCGCGTTTCGTATCGGTTATGCCTGGGTGTTCTTCAACCGTGTTCTGGACGAACACAGCGTGAGCAAGCTGGCATATCGCCGCGATTCCCGTCTGGAAATCCTCAGTACACAGCACCTCGACTGGGATACCATCGAGCAGCAACTGCTCGCCCACCGCCTCTTGGACGATGACGCCTGAGAGTGCGACAATTGGTCACGTTTTTCCAACGCAGCGGTCCGCTAGAATAGGTACCGCTGCGGTTCCCGTTTTCTAATTCTGGAAGCATCTGTGTCCAACCGACTGATTCAATACGCATTCATCTGCCTACTGGCCCTTGGTCTGGGTATTGCCGTTGTCTGGCTGCCCGAGCAGTTGAAACCGCAAACACCCGAAAACCAGCTACTCTTAACCGAAAGCGGATGCAGCGTTAAAGAATCCACCTGCAGTGCCACATTGGATAATCAGTCGATCTCAGTGGCGGTAAATCCGCAGGCGATTCGCAGCACTATCCCGCTGACCTTCACCATCCAGCTGGACGGTATCGATGCAGACGCGGTTAACCTGAGCCTGGAAGGCGTGGATATGTTTATGGGGCTGAATCAGACCCAGCTGTCACCGGTACAGGACAAACCTGGATTCTGGCGTGGCGTAACCGAAATTGCGATTTGCACCACCGGTGAGATGATGTGGCGCGCCCGGGTTATCGCACAGCAGGATCAACAACAACTCGAAGCCCATTTTGATTTCAGTGCTAAATGATGAAAACTAACGGACTTAACACCCTACGCACACTACTGATCATGACTGCCTTTCTGCTGGTTGGTATGGCAGTGGCTTTCTACTTCCGCCCGCAACCGGTTGATGAGCGCATCGCGTTGGGTGAGTCACTGGGCGGTGAGTTCAATCTGCAAACCAGTGAAGGCCCGTTGAAGCTGTCTGATCTGGCAGGCAACGCGGTGGTGCTTTACCTGGGTTACACCAACTGCCCGGACGTGTGCCCAACGGGACTGGCAGTGCTGTCGCAGGGGATTCATGGACTCAGCCCGGAAGAGCAGGCACAGGTACGCGGCGTTTTTATGAGTGTTGATCCGGCCCGTGATTCACTCGATACGCTCAAGCAATACGCGGCCTTTTTCCATCCGAACATTTTTGGCGCAACTGCTGATCGCGCCGAAATCGATCGGGTGGTAAAACGTTACGGTGGATTCTACCGTATTGGTGAAGATACCGGCTCGGCCGCTGGTTATGCGGTGGATCACTCCTCTCGTCTCTACCTGATCAACAAGCAGGGTAAGTTGGTCTCCACGCTCATGCACAGCAGCACACCGGCTGATGTGACTGCGGGACTGCGCGAAATCCTCAATAACGGCTGAGCTCTTCAGCACATGCTACAGCCACGTAATCGGGTATCGAAGTGGCTGTATACCTCTAGACAGCTCTCTTTTTCTGGGAAAACGCCCAGATGCTGCACTTTGTAGCGATCAATAAAATCCACACTATACAGCCCTACAGCCTCCTCTAATCGCGATACCCGATAGGACTTGTGCCCAACACGGTACACCCCCTCATAGGGCTGATACCAGCTATCCGATACGAAATGAGGCTGCGCTAAAGGTGTGATCAGCGCGGGGATCTTGAGTGGGTTTCCGCGATGCAGCTCAACAAACCACAGCGCCTGAGCGCGGGTATCAAATACGCCCAGTACATAAGCTCTCTGCGGATTTAACTGCCATGCATAGAGGTAGCAGGAGGTGTTCCCTTCCTCCTGCCGTGTATAGAGGTAATAGTGAAATTCAGCTTCATCCCAATGCTCCAGGCATCCATTGTCATGCGGATAGCGAGTGTATGGGACGAAATGATCGAGCATCAGCGCCCTTCGAGGCTGAACTGAGCCGGTTGCAGCGGTGGCTGCTTAAACTCCACCAGCATCGCTTCAACCAGCTGGCGGTGGCGGTCGGGCAGACCGTTTTCCAGCAGGTGGTGAACGCGGTCATGCACGTTTTGGCGGAATGAATCGCTGGCACCAATGCCGCCGCTGAGATTATCGGCAGAGAAGTTAAACTTCAGGCCACAGGCCTGCGCCATGATCCATTCAAGCGCCTGGGGCGCCACTTCCACCTTCTCGAACAACGCCTGCTCATCGGCGGTACGGCCATCGGGTTTGTACCAGTAACCGAAGTCTTCCAGCTTACGGCGCTCTTTTCCAGCAACACACCAATGAGCGATCTCGTGCAGCGCACTGGCAAAGAAACCGTGGGCAAAGATGACCCGGTGGTGGGGATTGTTCTCATCCGCAGGCAGGTAGATTGGTTCGTCATCCCCTTTCACCAGCACGGTGTTGAGGGTGTCACGAAAGAGAGAGTTGAACAGGTTAATCAGTTGAGTACAGCTTGGTTCGCTCATTGTTCCAGTAATTGCCAGCTATTCTGTTTCAGCCACCATACCTGTCCGGTCTGGCGATCAAGGCGGGCGGCCACAAACCCTTTTACATCCTTATCGGCGCGCTCCAGTTTCACTTCGTAAATAGAGCCGTCCAGTGCACCACCGTCATCCAGCGCCATCCAGATACCACCATCCGCCAGCCAGCTCTCGCCGGTATAACGGTCATAGCGGATCAGTATCCACGGCCCGGATGCGGTATAACAGGAGGTAAACCGGTAGCTGCCATCCTGCATCTGCAGGCTGATTTCGTTGGCGGTCTGTGCCATCTGGTCGAGCAGGAGTGCAAACTCTTCGCTGGACGGTTGCCCTGCCGCACCGTTTCCGTTCACTCCGGCCTGCTGCACGGGTCCACGTCGCAACTCCTGTGACAGGGTCGCCAACTGAACCTGCAGACTCTGCAGCTGTTCCAACTGACGTGCACTTTGCGAGCGCACATTCAGCAGCTGCTCCTGCACCGCAGTAAGGCGGTTGGTCATCTGCTCCACCGCAGACTTCACCTCGTCAGCCTGCTCGGCAGTGGGCTGAGGGGCCGACTGCGTCTGAGCGACCTCTTCGGCGGGTTGCGGCTGTACATTGGCCGCATTACACCCAAACAAAAAAGTGGAAAGTAAGATCGGTAATGTATGCTTTAACTTCACGCCTGCCTCCGCGGGATGAGTGACCGGCGCTTATTGTAAACAAAAAAGGAGGCTGTATGAGCCCCCTTTTTAATATCCAACACCGATAGATCAGACCTTCGGATATGCCGCGATCCCCGGGTTACCCGCCACACTCTTCAACACTGGGGTGTTGAGCTTGTCGATACGGGCCACTTTCTTATCACGCAGATGATCGGCCACCACATCCCAGATATCCGGACCTTCAGAACGCGCACCTACAGTTGCCCAACCGGCCACCTTGTACTCTTTGTTCATGTCGATCTTCTCACCGTTATCCAGCGTCATTTCGCTGATACGGGAGCCCACCGGCTTAGCCGGATCACAGATGTAGTCGAAACCGCCCACACGCACCATATCACCGCCAGACTGCAGGTACGGTTCAGGGTTGAAGATGTTGTCCGCCACATCTTCCAGGATCAGTTTCAGCTCGGAACCTTTCATCGGACGGACATAGGTTTCCGGATAGGTCAGACAGGTCTGATCAAGCACATGCTCCATGGTCACCATCTGGCCTTTCAGCACCGAGGTCCCCCAACGGAAGCCCGGTGACAGAGAAACCTGTGCATCAAGTTGCTCACGCAACGCGTTACAGATCACCTGGTCAAAGGTGCCGTTGAAGTTACCACGACGGAACATCACTTCATCCGCCACCGCCAGCTCTTCATTCAGCCAGTCGCTGTATGGCGCGCGAATATCCGCGATCAGCTTGGTCATCGCCGGATCAGCCGCCAGCAGCTCGGAGAAGACCGGCATCAGGCGGTACTTGAAGCCATGGACCTTACCACCGCGCACATCCAGATCCATCACACCCACAAACTTACCGTTGGAACCCACATTACACACCAGGGTCTGGCCAGCGTTGTTCTTCACGATGGTTGGCTGTGGCATGCCATCGTGGGTGTGACCACCCAAAATCACGTCGATACCACTCACGCGGGATGCCATCGCCAGATCCACGTCCATACCGTTGTGGGAGATCACCACTACGGCATCCGGCTTCTCCTCTTCACGGATCTGGTCCACCAGCTCCTGCAACTCGCGGTCGAAGATGTCGAAGGTCCAGTCCGGGATAAAGCGGGATGGGTTGGCAATCTTGGTACGCGGGAACGCCTGCCCCACAATCGC
>NZ_CAXRBQ010000153.1:0-11319 GCF_964228735.1 Pontibacterium sp.
GAGGTAGCATCTAACGACGGTGCACATCCGCCTTCGGCAGGATATAGCGTCCTGTCAGAGAGTGTGCTCTTATGGGATGTATGGGAAGTGCAGGTTAGTTAAGCGCTGGTCTGCCTACTAATACCTTGCTGGTTGCTCCAGACACTTCAGATACTGCCCCGGCGTCAAGCCAACAACCTGCTTAAATTCGCGATTGAAGTGAGCCTGATCGAAGTAGCCCGCATTTAACGCAGCGTCGCTTAAAGATATATCGCCCGATCCGTTACGCAGGGTGGCGCGAGCATGGTTTACGCGTAATAAGCGACTGTAATGTTTAGGGCTGATACCTACCCACTGTTTAAACAGGCGCTCTAGCTGACGCTGGCTCAGGTTGATCTGTTCCGATAGGGAGGTGATCGGTTGCTGGGTTTGTCTATCCAGCCAATCAAGTGCCTTGTTTAGCTCTGAACTTACACCGACTGATCTCTCCAATAGCAGCAGTAGCCAGCGATCTAACTGAGTGATGCGCGCTGGGGTTGAAGAGTTTGATGCCAGCGTGTCGTAAATTCGGTTTAACTCGAGGCGTTGCTGAATTCGGTGTGTTGGTTCAATCGGCGCGATAAACTCGTTTAACGGTTCCTGAAAAAACGGATACGCCATACCCGGGTGAAAACGGATACCGATTGCGTCTATTTGATCGCCAAGCTGTAAAGGGATCGAGGTTGTATTCGGGCCACTGATCAGACAGCCCTGGCTGATCGCGCGGTCACCCATGATCAGTCTGGAATTGAAACTAAACGTAATGCCACAGCCGGTGTCGCAAGGCAGGTATTCCGTTTTTAACGTTGCATTGTCAGGCACAGAAACAAACCAGTAGTTCTTGATGTATGGACGTAGGGAAACCGCGGGTTTATAAAGCCGCAAATTGAGGTGAGAAAATCCTGTGAGAATGTTTTCCATCGTAGCTCTACGCCCAGCGTGTGTTCGAAAAGTCTAGCACCGTCCATGGCGAAGACTTATCACCTCTTTTAGAACGCTATGTTGCCGGCTTCGTAATTTCCCGCTTCGGTACCAAAGCTACGGGCGATCCGGTTCCAGGCGTTGATCGTTGTGATGGCAATTGTCAGGTCAACCAGTGCAGCTTCACTAAAGTGCTCCCGCGTTTCTCCATAAAGCACATCATCGATCTCATTACCGGCAATCAACGTATTGGCTTCTGCCCAGGCAAGGGCTGCACGTTCTTTGGGTGTGTAGTAGTTGGTTTCACGCCAGGCACTGAGGCCGTACAGGCGCTGTTCGGTTTCACCTGCTGCACGTGCTTCTTTGGTGTGCATGTCGATACAGAAGGCACAGCCATTGATCAGGGAAACGCGCAGTTTAACGAGTTCCAACAACGAGCGCTCAAAGCTGCCGCGTTCCCGATAACAACGGGCGATATAGCGCTCCAGGTTGTACATCGCATCCATCGCTTCAGGGGCGTATTTAATGTAATTGATACGTTCAGACATAAGGCTCTCTCCGTTAGGGTTATCTAGAAACAACCTTAAAGAGAGAGCCTTAGGCGGTATTGTAAATTTTCGACATCGCCCGATGTAGTTATCAATGCACGTGCATCTTCAGCTCGACCGGAAGTGAGCGGGAGATCATCTCGTATACCGGTGAGAAGCTGATACATTCACGAAGATCCTGTTCCGAACCTTTGGATGCCACATCCATATTCACTCGAATGTTGCTGTAACCTTTGCGTACGTCATCGCTTAGGCCCAGGAAACCCTGCAGATCCAGATCACCTTCCAGCGAAGTTGAAACGGATTCAATCTCGATACCGCGTGCGGCTGCGTGGTACACCATGCTGGTAGTCATGCAGCTCACCAGGGCATGCAGCACATATTCCACTGGGTTCGCGCCTTTGTCGGTACCCAGCAATACAGCGGGCTCGTCCGCTTCCAGCGTAAATGGAACGGTACGGCTGGTATCCATGGCACCGCATCCATAAAACGCCTTGATGGCACTGCGGTTGTGCCCACAGTCCAGCCATTGGTTCTGGGCGCTGAAGCGGAATTGGGCGAGGCTTGGATCCTGTTGCACGGCGGAAATGGTCGCCATCAGGTCATCAATGTTTACACCGTTACGCATGGTTGGTTTTTTTACTTGTTCTAACATGGCTCTGCCCTCGGAATGATTGGTGCGTCCGGATGCTCTTGGACGGTAAGTTCATTGTCCTGTGTGGGCTAAGCTGTTGTAAGAAGCATTCCTGCCACTAACGGTCCATTTGTGCCAATGGAGGAGGGTGTATGACACAAACCACAATTCGGGTTCTGTTTTTAGCGGTCCCCGAAACAGCCGGTTCGTCCCTTTATGGGATGTTGGATGTGTTGTCCGCGGCGGGTAATGTCTGGCAAACGCTGGTGCGCAGTGAGCCGCTTCCTGCACTGTTTTCTAATCAGATAGCCTCGGTCGATAAAGCGCCGTTTACCTGCGGACACAATATTCCAGTCGTACCCGATACCTGTATAGAGGACGATCCCGAGTGTGACATTTTGATCATCCCGGAGCTGTGGTTAGGACCCGATGAAGACCTGCACGGACGTTATCCGGAAATGATGGCGTTTATCCGGCGCAAGCATGGACAGGGCGCCTATGTATATTCTGCGTGCTCCGGCTCTCTGGTGTTGGCGGAAAGCGGCCTGTTAAAAGGGCGCAGAGCCACATCCCATTGGGGCTACGAACATCTGTTCCGTACGCACTATCCCGATGTTAATTTCCAGCCCGAACCAATCCTCTGCTTTGCCGACGAAACCGGACACGTGGTTACCGCTGGAGGGACGAGTTCCTGGCATGATCTGGTGATTCACATTATCTCCCGCCACGGCAGTCCCGCTGAAGCGATGCGGATCAGCAAGGTATACCTGCTTAAGTGGCACGATGAGGGGCAGTTACCCTTTAAACCGTTGGAGAACAAAGTGTTGCACAGTGATTCTGTGGTGATTGAAGCGGAACGTTGGTTGGATGAAAACTACCTGTGCCATGATGCGATTGATGGATTGCTGGAACACCTTGGCATGGCGGAACGCACCTTCAAACGTCGCTTCAAAACAGCCACAGGCGAGTCCCTGATCGAACGTATTCAAAATCTGCGCATCGAGAATGCCAAGAGAAGATTAGAAAGCAGTTCAGATGCGATCGACGATATTTGTGCAGATGTTGGTTATGAAGATACGGGGTTTTTCCGGCGTCTATTTAAGCGTCTCACCGGCATCTCCCCAAGCCAGTACCGCAAGATGTTTGGGCGGCACCATTATCAGTAACGCACACATCACCTCGTAGTAGGTTGGGTCCAGCTTCGAGACCGTGAAAGTATTCTGAACGTTGGTTATTTTCTCGGTAAAAACTGATACAACCCCTGTAGCAGCGGGCTTTTATGCCCTTTGGGTGCTGACCGCGACTCTCGCGAATTTTAAAGAAAATGTCGCCCTCAGAGCGGGCTGCTACAGATGCCAGGACCAAATTCTTTCACAGTCTCTGCGCTCGACCGAACCTACGGAATTTATGAGTTTATGAAGCAGAGCAACTACCTACGTTTTGCTTAATGCGTTCTTTCTCCCGCAACGCCTGTGTTGTGATCTGCCATGCGGAGGAGAGGAACAAGCCTGCCATAATGCCTGCCACAATCAGATCCGGCCAAGCGCTGCTGGTGGCCCATACACCGGAAGCGGCGATCAGTACAATCAGGTTGCCGATCGCATCGTTACGGCTACAGAGCCACACAGAACGGACATTGGCATCACCGTCTTTGTATTTCACCAGCAACAGAACGCTTGTTAGATTCGCTGCAAACGCGGCAATCGCAATCGCCCCCATCGTGAAGGCTTCCGGATTGCTCATCACAAACACCCGGTAGCCGGTGCTGCCAAACACCCAGACCGACATCAGCAACAAGCTGATCCCTTTAAAGATCGCTGCATTGCTTCGAACGGACGCGGCTTTGCCTATCGCCCACAGGCTGATGCCGTAACTCAGCGTATCGCCGATAAAATCCAGTGCATCGGCCTGAAGCGCTTGGGATTGCGCAATCCAACCTGCGACCATCTCTACGCCAAACATCACGCCGTTGATCAGAATAATGACCCATAAGATCCGTTTGTAGGCCGGATCGAGACCGGTGAACTCGGTCTTACCGCAGCAACTCTGTGCCATTGGTGTGCTTCCTCTATTCCTTAACTGATAAAGAAAGCTTAAAGTCTCTAGTGACTAGAGGTTCAAGTGTTGGAGCAAAAAATGTCAGAGTTTTATTCGATCGGTCAGCTTTCCAAACTGGCTGACTGCAAAGTACCAACGATTCGTTGGTATGAAGACAAGGGTCTGCTGCCTGCACCAACGCGTACGGAAGGGAACCAACGACGCTATACCGACCGTCATCTGACGACTTTGCGTTTTATCCGTCATGCCCGTGCATTGGGATTTGATCTGCCCGCAATCGAGAAACTGCAGCAATTGAACGGTTGCTGTTACGGCGACCATATGGAAGCCGATCGCATTGCGCAGGAGCACCTGGATGATGTGCGCAACAAGATCGCGCAATTAAAGGCGATGGAAGCAGAACTCGTCGCGATGATTGAGGGCTGTGATTACGAACACAGCTACAAGTGCCGGATCCTGGATGTATTGGGCGACCACGAATTGTGCGGTGGGGAGCATAAGTAGGTATAAGGTTCATAAAAAGGGGGCGGAGATCGCCCTGGTGATTCAGAATCTTGAAGCACTGACGCCGAGCGACCGCAAAGGCTTTATGGCGGTCCTGCGTCAGATCCACCAGATCCTGGCACAAAGCTCAAAGAACGAATTTATCCTCGCATCGATCAAGACCACCCAGGGTTTGTCCCGCCGTTTCTGGTGCTACTACGCAACAGATGAAGATCAGGCGTACTGTACCGATCTCTATATCCGTAAGATGAATGCACTGATGGAACAGAACGAGGAGGTGGCGGTAGCCGCTTCTGAAGAGCTGATCACCTACCTGCAGAACTTTACCAAAGCTCAGCTCGAACGATTCCGCTCGGAATGATCTTATATGCGCCTTAGTAGGGCAGAGAGCCGTATAAATCCAGATGGTAGTAGCGGCTCCTGTCTTGCTTGGCCTGGCGCTATTATTGCTTAAATCTAAGTTGTTACTGGGTGCCTTTACGGCCCTTATCTGATTTCGACGTAAGACCGCACAATGGACAGGTATATTAGAAGATTCTGTTTGAGTGAATTTATCTCAGCCCCATAAATTCTAGGCCTGCGTTGTTGAATTGTAATTCAGTTGTGTTTGAATGAATGTATAAATACGTCTATAAGAATGTATAGCGCTAACGTCTTCTAATGGAGTTAATGCAGTGAAATACCTCCGTGCAGTTTTTAGACCGTTTGTTTTTATGCTGCTGGCATGTGCTGTAGCCGCTACCGCTCAGGCGGGCGACAAGGCCATTCTTTCGGTAGTAGATGCGGGCGGCACCAAAGCTTACAGCCTGAAAGAACTTGATGGCTTTAAGCAACACGTCATTGAGACATCCACTCCCTGGACGGAAACTCACACCTTCAGCGGCCCCCTTTTGAAAGAAGTGCTGCTCAAGTCCGGTGCATATCAGGGACATACCGTAAAGGCATATGCATTGAACGATTACATCGTGGAAATAAACCAGGAGTTGCTGGACAATTATCCGGTCATCCTGGCGACGCGCAAAGATGGAAAAATAATGCGCATCCGCGATAAAGGGCCAATTTGGATCATGTTGCCGCTCGACCAATCTCCAGAGCTGGATAACCGTCGGATGCATGGCCAAATGGTATGGCAGCTAAATAAGCTAGAGAGCCGTTAATTGAAACGATTTGAAGTTCGCAAAGACTATATTCTGGTTTGTGTGACCGTTCTGGTTTTTGCGATAAGTTCTGCATTCAGTCTTTATCAAATCAACCGTGCATCAAAGACGTTGGCGCACGAGTACCCGCTCGCCATCTGGACCATCGAACAATTTGAAAGCGAACACCTATCGTTATTGCACGCCCTCGAGTTACATTCTGCCGGCGTTGATAACCGCGACGACGTGCAACAGGCGTTCGATATTCTCTGGAATAGGGTGACAGTTGTTATCGATGGTTACGAAGCATCATTTGCACGTGAGTCATTAGGTGCGCAAGATCTCGCGACCGGTGTCCTAAACGTCTTGAAACGCTATGACGCAAAGGTTCAGGCTATGCCCGAGGCGGGCGATCCTGGACTAAGCAGGGACGTGTTTACCGCACTGAATGCGTATCGAGGCCCCATCCACGAACTGAACATTCGTAACTTCCATGACCGTGACACTGTGTACGGTCTGAAGGGGTTTTCAGAACACCTTAAGGCAGCCGGTGTCGCGTTTTTCGGCTTAGTAGTGAGCGGATTGGTGCTGGTATTTATGCTACTGCGTCAGTTTTGGGCAAGTCGGCACCTGGCGCATCATGACGTGCTGACAGGCCTCGCCAACCGTCGATTCTTTATGGAACAGCTGCAACAAACAATTCTGCGCGCCGAAAGATATCACGAGAAGTTTGCTGTTTATCTTATTGATTTAAATGAGTTTAAGCCTGTTAATGATAAGTACGGGCACGTTTTTGGTGATTGCGTACTCAAGGTGTTCGGCCACCGTTTGGCAACCAGTGTACGGCGGATTGATATGGCGGCACGTTTGGGTGGAGACGAATTCGCCATCATTCAATATCCGATCAGCAATGACCTCGAAGTGCCTGCGCTACGCGAGCGGTTGAAAAAAGGGTTAAGCGGCGAAATTAGCAACGGAAATTACGTTGTTGATGTTTCCCATAGCTTGGGCGTTGCAACGTACCCGGCTGATGGCTCCAGCGCAGAATCGCTTTTGCATACAGCAGACATGAAGATGTATGGCCAAAAGGGGGCGCATAAGCGGCGCATCCAGAATGTTGCTGAGACCATGCAGGTCGATAGTTAATATATTAGGAATATTCAGAATGAATACATGAAAGGGGCAATCCAGCCCCTTTTTTAGTGTCTGGGATTTAGTCGATCGGTAGATGCCCGGTCTTCACCCAAATCACGGTTTCTTCTTCGACATAGGGAAAATGCTCGCTCATGTGTGGGCTGCGTAGCCAGGTACCGGCAGGGTATCGGCCGTGCTCGTCGATAAAGGTCCCCGATAACACCAGTATCTCTTCGCCACCCGCATGGCGGTGAGCCACAAAACGCTCACCGGCAGGCCATTTAACCAACGCGACATGTTCGGTGCCGTAACTGTGCAACGGCATCACCTGCAGATTGCCCTGGCCGGGCAGCCATGCGGTATTGGTGGTGTCGATGCGCACTGTTGCCTGATCGTCGACATCAAACTGATATAACTTCACCAGAATGGTACAGCCCTGTTCGCTGAAGGGGGCATGGCTGCTGTTGTGTGGATTGCGGATATAGGTGCCAGCCGGATAGTCTCCATGCTCGTCGGAAAATACACCGTCCAGCACCAGAATCTCTTCACCGTACGGATGCAGGTGGCTGGCGAACTTCGCTCCAGGCGCATAGCGTACGATACTGGTTGCGTGACCGGTCTCCGCTTCAGCCCGCGCCAGCGGTTTGCGTTCCACGCCCGCAGCCGGGCTTAGCACCCAATCCATCGCGTTGGTATCGATGACCACCCGTTGTGAGAAGTCCATATTAAGCATTTATCAGTTTCTCCCAGCCATTACGCCGCCATCCACATCCCAGGTTGCACCGGTGACCCAGCCTGCTTCGTCACTGAGCAGGAAATTAATGACGTTCGCCACGTCATCCGCGCTGCCAATCCGGCCAATAGGGTGGATGTCATTAAAGGTAGACAATACTTCATCCACATCATTCGGGTCGATAAATGTTTCATAGATCGGCGTTTTAACGACTGCCGGTGAAACGGTATTTACGCGGATACCATGATCACCCAATTCCATCGCCAGATGCTGGGTAAGCGCGTGCAGGCCCGCTTTGGCCATGGAATACGCACTGGATGGGGTAGCCTTGATCGCTTGCTGAGCCCACATCGAACCGATATTCACGATTGAACCACCGCCATGCTTGATCATGTTTTTCGCCACTGCCTGTGAAACAAAGAACAACGCACGGTTCAGCTTCATGTAACTGTCGTAGTCCTGATGATCATGTTCGATAAACGGCTTGGGATTAAAGGTACCGGCAGCGTTGACCAGGTATTTGATATGCTCGGTGCGATTGCTGATGTGCGAGATCAGTCGGTCGAGTGCCTCTGTGTCGTACAAGTCAGCAACGATGGTGTCTGCGAGTTCCGGAGATGCAAGTTGTTGAACGGCTGTGTCCAGTCGCTCTGCAGAACGACCGACAAGCAGGGTACGTATACCGCGCATGTTAAGCAATTGGGCGGTGGCGAGGCCCATACCGGTTGATCCACCCACGATCAGTGCAACAGTCTGTTTAATCTCATTCATTCGGTTATCTCCAGTGTTTGTTGTAAGGTGTTATAAGAGATTAAGAATGCTGTAGTGCATTGAAAAGTAAGTACAAATTGGTCAGGTAGGTACTTTTTGGTACATCTTTATGAAAAGTCAGGAAAAACTTTTTTCGCGTAAGTCCGCACCGGCACGCAGTGCGCGGATGGTTGAGGCCATTTATGGCTGCAAATGGTCGTTAACGGTGTATCAGTTGCTGGCCAACGGCATTAATCGCCCGGGGGAGATGGTTCGAAGCGTTGAGGGCTTAAGTACCAAAGTCCTCAACGAATGTCTGCGCAAGAATGTGCAGTTTGGCATTCTTGAAAAGCGCACCTTTAATGAGATTCCACCACGTGTCGAATACGAAACCACAGCCTTTGGTAAGAAGTTTTTGCGTATTGTTGATGAGCTGGAAGCGTTGCAGGAAGAGATCGACGAGGACGTGTTGAACTAGCTACGAATTAGAAGAGCGGGAAAGGACAGAAACAAAAATGGCCCAAGTAAGGGCCATTTTTTGATGATATGCGAGTGAATGATCAGACGATGCGGTTCAGATCTTCGCGCAGCTCCTGCAGTTTTGCAGCCATGATCTGTTCCAGGCGATCCAGCTCGTTCACCAGCTGCATGCGACGGTCGTGGTTGCTCATGCTCTTATTCAGGGCATTCAGCTCGTTGACCGCAGCAATCAGTACCGGGTCACTACCACCATTATCTTTGCTCTGGCTTGCAGCTTCTGCATCAGCAGGAACGACGGTGTTGCAATCGAAGCAGAACGTGCTGCTATCAGGCATTGCGGAACCAGCAGGGCGTTTGAAGTAGACCTTCAGTACTTCCTGGTTGTCTTGACGTGACAGCTTATAGTGGCTGATTGCATTCACATCGGTCAGGCCCATTGCGCTCAGGGTATTGAATTCTGACATTGCTCTTTCCGTTGTTCTTATGTTTTGTGATTCGTCTCTTGCTGACACTCAAGAATAAAGCAGGGGTTTTGATTCAGTAGGGCCAGTTTCGAGAGGTGGATATGGCCAGTTTTGGTTCCAGCGGGATTTTTTTTCTGGCCCTAATGGCAGGAGGGCACACTGCTTATAGTGAAATCATCAGGTCGGCGCCTGATTTGAAGGAGCAGACAGTATGTCGGCCGAAGTTATAGGTCCGGACATCACCGGACACTGTACAGACTATAAAAACAACGCAGGAGTCATTATGGCGACTAAAACTCAAGTACAGATCGAACTGCAACCTGAAACCCTGGAATTGTTTGATCGTTACCACAAATACACCGGCACAACCCCTGAACTGTATATCACCGAGTTGGTTGAGAAGACGCTCCCAACTGTTCAGGCAATGGTAGACGCAATGGATGAAGCCAGCGAAAACCCAGAGGGTGCTGATGTAATGGAGATCTTCGGTCGTAAGATGGCTGAAGCCGCTTTGCAGCAAAAACAGGAAGCGCAGGATTCTCCGCTGACTGTTTGAGACATCATTGTCTCTCCCTGAGAGTCGTTACTTCTTCTTTGCTCTGGTAACGCGCTATTCGAGCCACGCCCACACGTGGCTCTTTTTTTGTTCATCGTCGAAGAACGAGGAACTGCATAATCTGACTCGTTTGTAGGTTGGCCATCGTGAAGCGATGCCCAACAACTCGACTCAACTCAAAAATTCCGACTAAATGTTGGGCTTCGCACAGCGAAGGCCAACCTACGCTTTTTATATCTGGCTCCCATTACTGGTTCCCATGCTCTGCGTGGGAACCCATTGTTCACTCGCATTGCATACAAGTCCTATGCATTACCACGCAGAGCGTGGGAACGAGGTAGGTAACGAAGTAGTTTTGCGTACAAAAGCTAAGAAGATCAGTCTCAACAGGAAAGAAAAGAACACTATCACGGCTTAGGAAAGCTGAGCATGAACCAGCGCATGGATCGTACTGCCGTGATAGTGCTTGCCAAAACCTGGCAAGGGGTTGGTGGTATTGCGTTACGAGTGAATCAACGGCCGAACACCCGTAGTGGGATAACGGCCGGGCTTACATGTCACAATCACTATATCGGGGGAGCGTCTGGCCTGTTTAGGTCCAGAGACTGGCGATACAAAGTGCCAGCGACTTAGGCCAGTTATATGCGAACTGCGTCGAAAATGGGGCCAAAGTTCAATAAGTGTTGAGGCCAGCACCCCATAAAAGAGGAGTGGCCGTTGCCACTGCAAGGCAAATTGCTTAGTTTCAATTTGATGTCAGATCGACGGAGAAGAGGACTATGCAGTTAAAGGTTTCCCATAAGATAACCTTAGGTTTCACCTTTTTGGTGCTGTCAATTATGTTGGTTGGCGGCGGTGGGTTATGGGGTGCTGCCACTATCAGCCGTGGTCTCGACCAGGTGACGAATGAGTCCCTTCCAACCGTATCCGGCAGTCTAAATCAGATGATCACCCTGCAGCAGGCCAACCTGGCACTGCTGACGGTTCTGTCTGACGATAAAGACAAGAAACTACGTACAGAACAGAAGAAAGGCTTTGAAGAGCAGGTCCAGGTATTCCAATCCCGCCTCGAAGACCTGGGTTCTCAGTACGATCTGACTGACGAGCAACGCACCCAGCTGCAAACCGCATCTGAAACGGAAGCCTCATTTACTAAGGCTGCATTGAATGCAATGACCCTGCACGAACAGCAGTTGATGCTAGCCGAGCGTGTGCGCCAGAAAGAGAGTGGCTTCCAGCGCAAAATGGATACGCTCAATACCTGGAGCCAGAAATACATCAGCAAAAACACCATCAGTGAACGACTGACCCGTATCCGCGCGTTCATGCGCGCTGCTAACGCTCATCGCACCCAACTGATCAATTTCCGCCAGAGCCAGGATA
>NZ_CAXRBQ010000154.1:0-3307 GCF_964228735.1 Pontibacterium sp.
GGACTGTTCCAGCTTGAAGGTACGCATAGTCAGATATCACTGTCTGGGTGAATCGAGAATGGCGTCCATATTACCGCCGCAGGCCGCGTGGTTACAGGTGTGTGGAGATGCGAAGCTGAGTTTTAAGTCACGGAATCAGGTTATAGACCGTTAAAACGGAGGGGTTAACAAAAACGTTCAGATTAAGTGACAATATTGTTCAGTGTTTTATTTTTGAATGCCGTGTTTTAAATGAAGATATACTTCGTTGGTTTCGGGCTTTAGGTTAGCTTTTATAGAGGATCAGGCTGGATGTCAGTGAATATATCGATCCAGCCGGTTACTAAATTAGAAACGGCTGCTTCCATTCAGTTAAGTACCAGGCTCAGCGCGATCGACCACATTACCAAAGCGATGGTCAGATCCAGAATGCGCCATGCAATTGGTTTGGCGAACAACGGTGCCAGCCAACGTGCACCAAAGCTAAGTGAGAAGAACCAAATAAAGGATGCGCACACGGCGCCAACGGTAAACCAGATCTGAAGACCTTCTGCCTGCTGACTGCCGATACTGCCCAGCAATACCACCGTATCCAGATACACATGAGGGTTTAGTGCCGTAATCGCCAGGGTGGTGATGACCGCCTGTTTGAGGCTGCTGACGCCGCGATTTTCACCCTTCAGGCTGTTGTCCTCAAAAGCCGAGCGAAACGCATTCAGGCCGTACCAACCGAGAAACAGAGCCCCACCCCATTTGGTTATTTCCAGCAGTACAGGCGACTGGGAAACTAACACGCCCATACCTGCCGCGCCGAGGGTGATACAGATCGCATCAAACAGGCTGCAGATACCGGCAATCGGCCAGTGGTACTGGCGGCGCAGCCCCTGGGTCAGTACAAAGGCATTCTGTGCACCGATGGCGATAATCAATCCGGCACCCGTACCCATTCCTTTAAACAGGGCAATCAGTTGGGCGCTAAGTAGAAAGCTCATACGTGTTCCTGATTTCGTGTTTCATTATTTCGATGGCGCTATTGTTGCGTCAGGAGTAAAGTAAGTAAATCTAATGTTTTTGATGTTTAATAAGAGAGATTAATAATTGCTCGATTTGCGACAGATGGCAGCTCTGGCTGCGATCATTGAGGAACAGAGCTTCGAAAAGGCCGCCCGCAAACTGCACATTACGCAGTCTGCGGTATCCCAGCGCCTGCGACAGCTCGAGGAACGTCTGGGACAGACACTGGTGGTGCGCTCCAACCCGATTCAGGCTACCCGCGCCGGGCAGCAAGCGCTGAAGTACTTCCGCCAGGTTAGCATGTTGCAGAATGAGCTGATGGATGAGTTGTCGCTGGAACAGGAGAGTGGCTTCACCAAGGTGGCAATCGGCGTGAATGCTGACAGTCTGGAAACCTGGTTTCTGGATGCACTGACACCGCTAATGGATGCCCGCAAACTACTGCTGGACCTGAAAGTGGATGATCAGGACCAGACCCACCATCTGCTGCGGACCGGTGAAGTGTTAGGCTGTATCAGTGCCAGTCCCGAAGCGATGCAGGGCTGTAGCTGTATTCCGCTGGGTGTAATGCCTTACCGTTGTTTGGCCAGCCCTGAGTATCTGCAGCGTTACTTCCCGGATGGTGTGACCGCAGAGGGCTTTTCCCGCGCGCCGGTGGCGGAGTTTAACAACAAGGATGAGTTGCAGAACCGCTACCTGGACAAGTTCTTTGGTGTCGCGCCGGGAGACTATCCCCGTCACCGCATCCCGTCCTCTGAAACCTTCTTCGACCTGATTCTGCGCGGCTATGCCTGTGGCATGGTGCCGGATCAGCAGAGCCTGCCGATGATTGATGCTGGTCGGGCGGTGGATATGACCCCGGGGCGTTACCTTGCGATACCGCTCTACTGGCATGTGTGGAATCTGAAGTCAGATCTGGCCAAGGAGTTGACCGATCAGCTGATCAGCGCGGCAGAAGCAAAACTTGATCGTTTCGAGGATCACCCGGAACTGACCCATCCGGGCTGAAGACCACCTGCAACGGGCCGTCCGCTGCAGGTGTCTGGTGTGACTGATGATCAGATATCGGTAAAGATCTTCTCTTCGGTGAGACGGGATTTGGGCAGGCTTGCGTTGAAATCCTGCTCGCTACGATAACCCATCGCCACGATCGCAACGGCGGTCATACCCTGTTCACGCAGGCCCAGTTCTGCATCCAGTAGTTTCGGATCAAATCCTTCAATCGGGCAGCAATCCACTTCCAGCGTAGAAGCACCCAGCAACAGCGTACCCAACGCCAGGTAAACCTGTTTTTCAATCCAGTGCTGGCTGTCTTTCAGATCAAATCGATGCAGGTTGTAGTAGAAGCTGCGCACGCTGTGCTGAGTCTGTTTGGCGTCTTCACTGGCAAAGCGACCATCCGCATCTTCCTGCTCCAGTACATTGCTCAGGTGGGTTTCATCCAGCTCGGTACGGGCGCACAGCACCACCACGTGCGAGGCATTCAGGATTTTAGGCTCGTTGTATGCGTAATTTTTCGCCGTGGCGCTGGCAACACGTTGCTTGCCTTCTTCGGTGCTGGCAACCACGTAATGCCATGGCTGGGAGTTCACGGATGAAGGGCTGAACCGCAGCAGTGTGCGGATCTGGGCGAAGGTTTCTTCGCTGATCTTCAGGGATGGATCAAATGCCTTGGTGGAGTGGCGGTTCTTGGCAAAGTGGGTGATATCCATTGCTACCTTCCTGATTTAACTTAAAAAACTGGGCTTGCCGGATTAGGGCATGCCGAATAGGGAGAGAGCTTACTGATTGTTGAGATAAGGAAAAAGAGGGGAATGAGTGAATCAGTTTAAAAAATTATTTGATAATACCGGGGCGGAGTGCGAGACATAACGATCAGGCGAATGTTCCTTTTGGTGTTATTTCTGTTAGGTTGTATAGAACGTGTACGGATGCAGTTATGGGTTGCATGACCCATATCCGGGTTACCCAACCCTCAAAAGGATGCTGAAAGATGAAGGACACGCCTGCAATCACACCGGCCGAGATGCCAAAGCTTGTGCCGCTCCCCATCCCTACCAAGGGCAAACCTTTCTATAAACGGATCTGGGCCTGGCTCACCAAAGTGCGTGAATGGCAGCTGGTGGAAAGCTGGGCGTATGACCTGCCGGATGGCCGCCGGGTGCTGATTCCCAAAGGTTTTGTGTTCGATGGTGCGTCTATCCCCCGTCTATTGTGGTTTTTCCTATCGCCTACCGGTTTGCTGCTCATCCCCGGTCTGATTCATGATTTTGGCTACCGTTACGATTACATCTGGGTTGTCGGCGAGGACGGC